>DFGF01000046.1:963-1538 GCA_002371715.1 Prevotella sp. UBA3757 | reverse complement strand
ACAACTTCCGCATCACCGAGCCGCGCATCACAGGCAGCCTCGGCGTGCAGAAGGACTTCAACCTGCGTCGTCTCGGCTCACTCACTGCCGACCTGCGCTGCATCGACCCCTTCAATACCAACAAGACCGATGCCGTCATCTTTGGCTATCGCGAACTCACCGTCCACAACCCTGCCCGCCGCACCTTCATGCTCGACCTCACGTGGAAGTTCAACGAGGCTCGCTCGAAGTATCGCGGCTCCGGTGCAGGCGACAAGCAGAAAGCAAGAATGTAATATGTCCCTTCGGCGTTGCAATCCATCCCTAAAATTTGGCTCATTCCGCAACTATTTGTACTTTTGCAACGTCAAACAAGAAACGAAACAAATAAGACAAACAATGAAGAAAGTATTAAGAATCACGCTGTTCAGCATTCTGGGGCTACTTGTCGTAGCTGGTGTGTTAGTTTGGATGGAGTTTGGCTCGCTGGTAAAGGGCGCCATGTCGTGCGAAAAGCTTGACGACGGACTCTATTACATGGAATATAAAGGCGATGACGGTTTTGACGAACTGATGAATCGTGGCGGCTGCGAAAC
>DFGF01000046.1:641-798 GCA_002371715.1 Prevotella sp. UBA3757 | reverse complement strand
GCCACCACTCCCGACGGTGACATCTTAATGGGACGCAATTTCGATTACCCATCGGCCATTGGTGTCATTATGCATACCATCCCCACTCACGGCTATGAGTCAATCGCCACTTTCAACGTGGAGTTCTACAATTTCGGCGAGGGCTACAAGCCCGAGG
>DFGF01000046.1:0-544 GCA_002371715.1 Prevotella sp. UBA3757 | reverse complement strand
GTGCCCTTGACGGCATCAACGAGAAAGGGCTGGCCATAGCCGACCTGACGGCAGGCGACTCCATCCAGACACACCAGCACACCAGCAAGCCCGATCTGCTGACCTCTACTGCTATCCGCTATTTGCTTAATCATGCAGCTAATGTTGACGAAGCTTTGAAGCTGCTGAATGACATTGATATGCACTCGGAAATGGGATATGCCCGTCATTATGCCATAGCCGACGCTTCAGGCAGGAGTGTGGTTATAGAATATGTAGATAATAAAATGGTGGTAACAGAATCACCTGCCGTAGCTAACCATTACCTCTGTGAGCAAAAGCGTAATGTCGGATTAATAGAAGGTGACGACCGTTATGAGCGTCTATGCCAACGATATGGTCAGACGGGTGGCGTGATGAGCGAAAAGCAACTGACTGAAGCCATCGAGGCTGTATCCCAACCACAAAGAGAAGGTTTCCTTGGCACAGCCTGGACGATGGTGATGAATCTGAAGCATCCTTCTGTCACCTACTATTCACGCCGTCATTTTGACAAGCCGCTACA
>DFGF01000076.1:5414-17886 GCA_002371715.1 Prevotella sp. UBA3757 | reverse complement strand
GGCTCAGGCAGCGACAACACTGGCGGCGACAACACTGGCAGCGACAACACTGGCGATCAACAGCCTGACGGCCCGGACATGGGCTAAGCAATCGGAGAGGGCTGAGCGATGTAAGATGTAAGATGGCTGATGTAAGATGGCTGATGTAAGATGTAAAAAGTCTGATGTAAAGACAAAACTCAGCCTTCAGCCATCGTACATCATATATCAAAAGGCTCCCTCCAAGTTACAAACACTAAAAACCATCTGATACTATGAAGAACAAGGAAACGTGGAAGACCATCCTCCAGATCATCGGCTCGATCATCGCCTCCGTCATCACGGCACTGAGCACCACGAGCTGCATGGGCTACGGGCCCTTCTGATGGAAGATGGAAGATGGAAGATGGAAGATGGAAGATGGAAGATGGAAGATCCCATCACTTTCACCGAAATGGGCATCATTCTCAACGATGACACCATCCGTGCCATTGCCGAGAGCACCATCATTACCCCTGGCTGCTGCAAGCAACTTACACCCGACGAGATTGTTGAGATACTTAACGAGTGTAAGTGATAGCTATGTGTTAATTGAAGAAATTTAAATAGCCTGAACCATTTGCGTGTTCAGGCTATTTGTATTTCATCCCTGCATTATAGCCGCCCCTTATCAAGGGGCTCTAAATCCCCGTATTGCCTTTATTTTACGATAGTTCTGCGTTAATTCTCCAAAATTGCTTTCCTAAGTCAACCTTTTTTAGTAACTTTGCACCCTCAAATTACAGAAGAGTACCGAGATGAAACTATACTCAGATGCAGCTTTAGCGAAAATATTAGACCAAGATATATTCCATCAGATCAGTCGCGTGGCCGACGAAATGGGGGTTGAATGCTACGTGGTGGGCGGTTACGTGCGTGATATTTTTCTTGAACGCCCGTCTGATGACATCGACGTGGTGGTTGTCGGCAGCGGTATTGCCGTGGCCGAGGCACTGAAGCGCCGGTTGGGCCGCCGTGCCCACCTCTCCGTATTCCGTAATTTCGGTACGGCACAAGTCAAAGTAGCCTCACGGTTCGCACCTCACGGTTCGCAAATCGAGGTAGAGTTCGTCGGTGCCCGTCGCGAGAGCTACAGCCACGACTCGCGCAAGCCCATCGTCGAGGACGGCACGCTGGAGGATGACCAGAACCGCCGCGACTTCACCATCAATGCGATGGCCATCTGTCTGAACCGTGAGCGCTTCGGCCAACTGGTAGACCCCTTCAACGGCATTGCCGACCTGGAGGACGGCATCATAGCCACACCGCTCGACCCTGAGGTGACCTTCTCTGACGACCCGCTGCGCATGATGCGGTGCATACGCTTTGCCACCCAGCTGAACTTCCAGATTGAGGACGAGACCTTCGAGGCTCTGGTGCGCATGGCCGACCGCATTCGGATTGTCAGCGGCGAGCGCATTGAGGTGGAACTCAACAAGATTATGATGGCCCCCCACCCCAGCATCGGTTTCGAACTGCTGCAACGCTCAGGACTGCTCAACATCATACTGCCCGAGCTCGCCGCCCTCGACATTGTTGAGAAGCGCGACAATCGTGCCCACAAGAACAACTTCTACCACACACTGGAGGTACTGGAGAACGTGTGTTCGGCTGAGAACTCACCTCTCAGCTCTCAGTTATATTTGCGCTGGGCAGCCTTGCTCCACGACGTCGGTAAGACCAAGTCGAAGCGCTGGGAGCCGGGTGTAGGCTGGACATTCCACAACCACAACCTGATAGGTGCGAAGATGGTGCCGCAGATATTCCGCCGTCTGAAGCTGCCTATGGGTGCCGAGATGAAGTACGTCCAGAAACTGGTCGAACTGCACATGCGCCCGCAGGTGATAGCCGACAACGAGGTGACCGACTCTGCCGTGCGCCGACTCATCAACGATGCCGGCGACGACATTGACGACCTGATGACGCTCTGCGAGGCCGACATCACGTCAAAGAACGAGGCGAAGAAGCGTTTCTACCTGGAGAACTTCCGCATCGTGCGCGAAAAGCTCACCGACCTGAAGGAGAAGGACTACAAGCGTCTGCTGCAGCCCGTCATCGACGGCAACGAGATTATGGAGCTCTTCCACCTGAAGCCGTCGCGCGAGGTGGGCATCCTGAAACAGTATCTCAAGGATGCCGTGCTCGACAACCGTGTCGAGAACGAGCGCGAACCGCTCATGCAACTGCTCATGGCGAAAGCAAGTGACATGGGACTGACGTAAAAAAACTATGATTAGAATACCACTATGAAAAGACTTTTGATTGCTATCAGCATCTTGGCAACGACTGGTTGCCTGACCGCCAATGGGCAGCGTAAGCTGCTGGGTGGCGACGCATCGCTGCTGCCATCGTATGAGCAACACGGCACCGTCTATAAAGACTTTAATGGCCGGAAGGTCCGGTTTCTTCCGTTTGTCAAGAAACAGGGATGGAACATGATTCGCGTCCGTCTCTTCGTGGACCCGCAGAATGCACCAGAAAACCATAAGGGTGAAGGCGTCTGCCAGGACCTGAACTACGTGACGGACCTGTGCCGGCAGATCAAGAAGGCAGGCATGAAAATCATGCTCGACTTCCACTACAGCGACACCTGGGCCGACCCCGGCAAGCAGTTCACGCCGAAACGCTGGGAACACTGCGACAAGCGACAGCTGGCCGACAGCGTCTATGCCTACACCCGCAGTTCGCTGATAGCGTTGAAGAAGGCTGGAATATCGCCAGAGATGATACAAGTGGGCAATGAGATTACCAACGGCATGCTCTGGCCGACGGGCCATCTCTATCCCAAGGACGGCGACAAGCCGGCAGATACCTCCCCTGAGACGATGAGAGAGCGCTGGGATACACTCTGTGATTTCCTCAAGACAGGTTCGAAAGCCTGCCGAGAGGTCTGCCCGAAGGCACATATCATCATCCACACCGAGAAAGCCGGCAACTGGGATGTCACACGCAACTACTACCAGCAACTGCGTCTGCGTCAAGTCGATTACGACATCATCGGCCTGAGCTATTACCCCATGTGGCACGGCACCATCCCCAACCTGGGCGAGAACCTGCGCCGTCTGAACGAGTTCTTCCCCGAGAAGCCAGTGATGATTGTGGAGACCGCAGCCTACTATAGTCATGAGCGCGACCCTTGGGCCAAAGACGATCAATACGCAGAGTTCTACCCTATCAGCGTGGAAGGACAGACGCAGTTCACCCGTGAGCTGGTGACGGAGCTGAACAAGCACCGGAACGTGACGGGACTCTTCTGGTGGTTCCCCGAGGAGAACGGCTTCGGCAATGAGGTGACAAAAGGCTGGCTGAACCGCGGTCTATTCGATAATCACAATGGCCAGGCCCTCCCGGCCATGAGAGAATTCAGCCGATTCGGTAAAAACACTGAGTAAACTCGGTTAGCTGTCTTATTTCAGGTCACGCGTGAGCATGATGCGATAGTCGACAGGGGTATATGCATGCTTCAGCCTCAACGCTCGCCAATCCTTGTGTAAACAAAGCCCTGATCTTCCAGTTCGCCCCGGTCGTAGATGTTGCGCCCGTCGACGACGACGTTGCCGTTCATCACCTTCTTGACAACATTCCATGAGGGCAGGCGGAACTGGCGCCACTCGGTCATCAGGGTAAAGACGTCAGCACCATCAGCGGCGTCGTACATATTCTGACAGTAGGTAACCACGTCGCCTATACGGCGGCGGCACTCGTCCATGGCTATGGGGTCAAAGACGCGCACGGTAGCACCGTCCTTCAGCAGGCGGTCGATGACCACCAGGGCTGGCGCCTCGCGCATGTCGTCGGTCTCGGGCTTGAAACTGAGGCCAAGGATGGCTATGGTCTTGCCCTTGACGCTGCCAATGGCGTTGACGATCTTGTCGTAGACAATGCTCTTCTGCTTCTCGTTGACGCGCTCGACGGCCTCGATGACCTCCATGTGGTAGCCATGTTCCAGACCGGTATGCACCAGTGCCTTAACATCCTTGGGGAAGCATGAGCCGCCGTAGCCACAACCGGCATAGAGGAACTTGGTGCCGATGCGCGTGTCGGTACCGATGCCCTTGCGAACAGAGTCGACGTTAGCCCCTACCCGTTCGCAGAGGTTGGCAATATCGTTCATAAACGAGATGCGCGTGGCCAGCATGGCGTTAGCGGCATACTTGGTCATCTCGGCCGAGGGGATATCCATGAATATGACACGGAAATTATTGATGAGGAAGGGCTTGTAGAGGCGCGTCATCACCTCGCGGGCCTTATCGGACTCCGTGCCCACCACCACACGGTCGGGACTCATAAAGTCCTTGATGGCAGCACCCTCCTTCAGGAACTCGGGGTTGGAGGCCACGTCAAAGGGCACACTGACACCGCGCTTGTCCAGCTCGGCCTGGACGGCCGCCTTTACCTTACGGGCCGTGCCGACGGGTACGGTGGACTTGGTGACAAGGATGGTGTACTTGTTGATGTGCTGTCCGAACTGCTTAGCTACGGCCAGCACATATTTCAGGTCGGCAGAACCGTCCTCGTCGGGCGGTGTACCTACGGCACTGAACACCACCTCGACATCGTCCAACACCTCGGTCAGGTCGGTAGTAAACTGCAGGCGTCCGTACTCTACATTGCGCTTGACGAGTTCCTCCAGACCCGGTTCATAGATGGGCATGATGCCGTTGTTCAACTTTTCTATCTTCTGTGCATCCACATCGACACAAGTGACGTGTGCGCCCATCTCGGCAAAGCACGTGCCACTGACCAGTCCGACATATCCGGTTCCAACGATTGCTATGTTCATAATGCTTAAATCTGTCTTGTACTGTTATATACCTTATTATATATTATTTGACTTAAAAACTGATATTCACCTCATCGAGCCATGAAGACTCGAGGGTGAAGGACGATGAGGCCGAGGAGTAGAGCGAGCCTCGGAGATTGGTGACCCTGTTGCGTCGTAGAGGCACGTCGCTGATGACACGTGTGAAGAGCACGTTGCCAGCCTCGTTGAGCACGTCGACGGTAACGGTCATGGTCTGCTCGTCGCTGTTCAAAAACAGGAAACTGCCACTGCCCGTTGTGGCTCCAACCTTAGTGCTAATGGGCACGGTATTGCTGAACCCGCTGCTGGTCGTGGCCAGTCCGGTGACAGGATTGACACCGGCACCACCGGCCGAGAAGCTCATGCGCACCTGGGTGGCACTGGCCGGACGGTGGTCGGTGGAGTAAACGGCCAGCTGTGCCACGACACGGCTGAGTGTGGCACTGAGGTTGACAACCGACGTATTGATGATGTTGACCGCCTGCGAATAGACGAAGGTCTCGCGCACGCGGTCATTGGTGAACGTGGCGTCGTTCTTGCCCGTCAGCGTCATGGCGCGCTCGCTGCCGTAGCCCAGCACCACCATGGTATAGCTGCCGATGGGCAGCGAGCAGGAGAACTCACCAAAGGTGATATAGCCTGTATTGTCGGCACGCAGCTGTGTGGACTTATAGACCTCGGTATTGTTGTCGTCGTAGAAAGCCAATGTGATGGCTTTCACGCCGCTATAGCTGGCTGCCGTCTGCTTGACACGGCGTGGCGCAAAGGTCTCAACCGTCATGCTGAAATCGTCGACGCTGACCGTGACGGGTGCGCGTTGCGTCTCGTCGTCGTCGCTGGCCTCGTCGGCACCGTTGCCGCAAGCCGTCAGCAGCATCAGCAAACTCATCAACTGCAGCAATCTATTCATGACCCAATCCATCGCCGCTTAGAAATTAATCACACGTTCGTCGTTCCAGTCTGTGCTGACACTGACGGAGAACGTAGTAAATCCGGAGAAGTAAGCACCAGAAAGGCGCGTGACCCTGTTCTTTTCCATGGGTACGTCGAACTCTCGCTTAAACATATCGTTGTCGTCAACGTCCAGGGCCTGAACCGTCAGATGGATGGTACCCGTCGTGTCGTGGAGATAGGTGTAGAGGTCGAACTGCTTCTGGCCGGAGGTAATGTCCAGCAGGAGCGTCTGGGTGCTGTTGACACTTCCCAATCCGGTATTGCCATTGAAGGCACCACTGCCACCGGTATAGCGGAAGCGCATCTTGGCCACGCCCGCAGGATAGTCGTCGGTAATCTGGAACCGGCATAGCGACGAGATGCGGTCGAGCGAGACGCTCATGTTCACCTCCTCTTTGCCTATGGTGACGCTGCGCGAGCTGAAGAAGGTGTCGGTATAGCCCTGAGCGTTGGTAAAGCGGATGCGCGTGGGGTCGGTTGACGAAGGGTTGCCATTACTGCTATGAGCTACCACTACCACCTGATAGTCGCCCGGTTCAAGGAAGAAGGAAGCAGCACCGAAGTCTGGGTCGCCCGCCTCCTGGTCTACCTTCGCCACGCGTTCACCGTCAGGTGTATAGGCAATGAAGTTGATGCGGGTGCAGACATCGCTGAGGGCCGCGCGGGTCAGATTGCCAAACGTGGTCTTTTCAATCTCGAAGACGCTGACCTTCAGGTTGCCGTCTTCCTCATCCTGCTCAAAGGCCGGTTCGTCGAGCAGTGATTTTTCGCATGACGCTGTAAGCAATAAAAGCATGAGCGAGTAAACAAACGTTTTAACAAGTATTTTCATCGTATATAGGTTTTTAATGTGTTAATTTCAACGTTCGATATGCAGGAATTGCGTAATCTGTCGTGCAAAAGTGGCCGGACGGTTGTCAATAAAGGCATCCAGGATGCGTGACTTGCCGTTGCAGGGAATCAGGTCGTAGTCGGCTATGGCGGCGGGAATCAGTGCGCTATGCCCTTCGTGCAGCAGGATTTCGTCGTTCGTACCTCGCACGCGCAGGCGACAGTCGCCCGTGATACACATGGTGATGATAAAGCTGTCGTACTTCAGCAGATTGCGATGGAAGCGGTCGGAGAAGTCCATGACGCGCACACTGAAGTAGGGCGAGTCAACTATCAAAACGGCACGGTTGTCCAACTGCGGATAGTCCGTACGGTAGTTGCTCTCCACCTTGTAGTCCAGGGCCTGGGCGGCCAACTCGGTATGCAACTCGCGGGGCTTGCCGTCCATGCCGGGACGGTTGTAGTCGTAGATGCGGTAGGTGACATCCGACGACTGCTGGACTTCAGCCAGCAGGATGCCACCACAGATGGCGTGGATGCGACCGGCAGGCAGGTAGAAGACGTCGCCGGCCTTCACAGGATGGTCGGCCAGCACTTCGGTAATGCTGCCGTCAGCTATGCGTCGCCGGTATTCTCCGGCATCAATATGCTGCTTGAAACCGGCATAAAGGTGGGCACCGGGTTCGGCCTTGATGACGTACCACATCTCCGACTTGCCCATCTTGCCATGTACGCGCTGTGCCATCTCGTCGTTGGGATGTACCTGAATGCTCAGGTCGCGGCGGGCATCAATGAATTTCACCAGCAGGGGGAACTGCCCCTTGTACTTCGCATTGACGGCATGCCCCAGAATGGCTTCAGGCTGTTCGTTGACCACCGATATCAGGTCGCGCCCCTGCCAAGGTCCGTTGCAGATGATGCTTGTACTGGTGGGGACAGCACTCACCTCCCACGACTCACCAACGGGGTCATCCGTTTGCGGCAAACATTTGTAGTGCTGCAACTGATGGCCTCCCCATACTACGGTATGGAGATTAGGTTGGAAGAGTAGAGGATACAACATAGAGTTGAGAGTTGAGAGTTGACAGTTGAGAGTTGAAAGTTGAAAGTTGACAGTTGAGAAAGGTGAGGACGCGCTTACTTAGCGTAGGCCACAGAGCGCGTCTCACGAATCACCGTTATCTTCACCTGACCGGGATAGGTCATCTCGTTCTGAATCTTCGAAGCTATCTGTCCGCTCAGTGCCTCGGTCTCGGCATCGTCCATCTTGTCGGCACCGACAATGACACGCAGCTCGCGACCGGCCTGGATGGCATAGGTCTTGGTAACACCAGGATAGGACATGGCAATGGCCTCGAGGTCATTCAAACGTTTGATGTAGGCCTCAACAATCTCACGGCGAGCACCAGGACGTGCACCAGAGATGGCGTCACAAATCTGTACGATGGGAGCCAGCAGCGTCTGCATCTCCATCTCGTCGTGGTGGGCACCGATGGCATTGCAGATGTCGGGCTTCTCCTTGTATTTCTCAGCAATCTTGGCACCATAGAGGGCATGGGGCAGTTCGTTCTCCTCGTCGGGCACCTTACCGATGTCATGCAACAGTCCGGCACGCTTGGCCTTCTTGGGGTTCAGGCCCAGTTCGGCAGCCATGACGGCACAGAGGTTGGCCGTCTCGCGGGCATGCTGCAACAGGTTCTGACCATAGGAGGAACGATACTTCATCTTACCAATGATGCGTACCAGTTCGGGGTGCAGTCCGTGGATGCCCAGGTCGATGGTGGTACGCTTACCTGTCTCGATAATTTCGTTCTCAAGCTGCTTCTTCACCTTGGCAACGACCTCCTCGATGCGGGCGGGATGGATACGACCGTCGGCCACCAGCTGGTGGAGTGCCAGACGGCAGGTCTCGCGGCGCACGGGGTCGAAGGCCGAGATGACGATGGCCTCGGGCGTGTCGTCAACCACGATTTCCACGCCGCAGGCTGCCTCGAGGGCGCGGATGTTACGACCCTCTCGACCAATGACGCGGCCTTTCACGTCGTCATTGTCGATATGGAACACGGAGACGCTGTTCTCCACGGCTGTCTCGGTGGCGACGCGCTGGATGGTCTGGATGACAATTTTCTTAGCCTGTGCATTGGCATTGAGCTTGGCCTCGTCCATGATTTCGTTGATGTAGGCGGCAGCGTCCGTCTTGGCTTCGTCCTTCAGCGACTCCACCAGTCGGGCCTTGGCCTCGTCGGCACTGAGTCCAGAGAGTTCCTCAAGCTTGGCACGCTCCTGCAACTGCATCTTCTCCAGTTCTTCGGTCTTCAGCGTCAGGACCTTCTTCTCGTTGTCAATGCGCGTCTGCTGGTTGTCCAGTTCATTCTTGCGGCGACCCAGTTCCTCCTGGCGCTGGTTGAGCGACATTTCACGCTGCTTCAGGCGGTTCTCGCTCTGCTGGATGTGCTGGTTGCGCTGCTGCACCTCCTTCTCGAGTTCGCTCTTCTTGTTGATGAACTTTTCCTTCACCTCAAGCAGTTTCTTCTCCTTGATAACATCAGCCTCTTTCGTGGCCGTACTGATCATCTCGTTATATTTTCCTGTCAGTACATAACGGAAAATCAAGTAGCCACACAGCCCTCCTATAATGAGCGCCGCTGCAATGGCAATAATAGCAACAATAATGTTCATAAAATATTCATATATAGTAAATAATGTTCCGTACTACTTATGCTCGCCGAGGACATCCTCGATTTCGCTGGTCAAACGGGTCAGAACATTATCATACACCGACGTGTCGTTATGAGTGCGCTCCTTTTGATAGAGCAGCGCAATGTCTATCAGCGTCATGAGCGCAATGACGTGGTCTGTCTTCCGACCCGCATAGTGCGCCGAATAGGCGTTATAGCGCTCTGTGATGAGCTTGGCTGCAGCACGGTAGTACTCTTCATCCTCGCGGTTGATGACCACGTTGATTTCTTCGTCATAGACGTGCAACCTGATATTGAGTTTGTCGGTGTTCTGTTCTGCCATGGCCTGTTCTCCTTATTGCTTTTCGTCAGTGAGGATTGCAATGCACTTATTGACTTCGCGAATGAGCTTTGTCAAGCGTTCCTTGGCGCCCGCAAGGTCGCCGTCGGTAATCTCGATCATCTTAGCCATTTTTAGTGATTGGTAGTCATTCTGCTGCTGTTCCAACTTGGCGCGTAGCTCAGCTATGTCCTTCTCGTTCTTTTCAAGCATGCCATACAATTCTTGGTTCTCCTTTTCCAGGTCCTGAAAACGAAGAAGCAACTGTCTGACACGGGTCTCAAAGTTCGCTATAGTCTTCTCATTAGGCGTCATGCCACTTACACTTTATCCTACAAAGGTACGGTTTAAAGTTAAGAATTAAGAATTAAGAATTAAGAGATTGCCCTAAGTTAACACGATTTAACCATTCTTCCTCCCTTTTTCTCAACTCTTAACACTGAACGCTTGACATTGAACAATCGCAGCTCAACTGTCAACTCTCAACTCTCAACTGTCAACTCTCACTCCTTCGGCTTCGGTTCCTTTTTGGCCAGCATCACCACACGATAGACGAAATCAGTGACCCACCGCTGCGAGAATCCTAACTTCTGCGCATACTGACGGATGGCCACGACGGTCTTCATGACGCCGGGGTCCGTGAAGTCGTTCTTGGTAAAGATGTCGTTGACGGTCTTTTCCGTCATCGTCCGGAGGGCGCTCTTGAAAATGCTGGGCACGCGGAGCTTAAACTTCATCAGATTGCCCGTCAGCATCATCAGGTCCTGCGTAAAGCCCGAGAACTGATACATATACGTCTGTATGTCCTGCGGCTTCTTGCAACGCTTGCGGATGCTGGCGTCAATCTCCTTGGTGAAGTTGTCGTCCATGCCGTAGAGTTCCTTCAGCATCTTGTTGCAGCGCACCTTCTCGGCTACTCCCAGACGGTTGTTCTGGGTGGGCACCTTCAGCGTGGCCTTGAACACGCGCAGGTCGGGCAGCGCCGCCATATTGCTGATGCCCAGGTCTGCAGCCATGACCGCCTGGAAATATACACGTATCAGCGTCATGAAGTCCTCCATGCCACCCGTCTTCTGTTGTTCCTCCTCTTTCTTTCCAAATAATTTATTCCAAAAACCCATTAATCTATGTATTAAGTATCAAATCAAAAAAATCTTGTCAAACAAATTACCATGCCCACTGCTCGTAGTGCACGTCGTGGCCTCTCAGTTTAAACCAGTCAGACAACATCTGCTCGTACATCTTTTGCAGATAGAGGGGGGCAGAAGCTTCCTCGAGGATGCTGTCCATAGTGAGTTCACTCTTCTCGGGAGCTGACAGCGAGAAGAGGTAGCCCACAACCCTGATGATGTCAGTCTCGGTGATACCGGCGTCTTCTATCATCTCCGACAGGTCGTCGGTTGTCAGGTCCACCTTTGCCAGCGCATCCGAGACACCGGGAATCAAGCCTAACAGCGGCCCGATGTTAACCCTGTTGGAACGCTGCTCAGGAGCCGATGAGCCCTTGACCAGCTTGCGCACATCGAGGCCTAACTTTTCGAGCGTCTGCAGCACCTTTATCACGTCAAGGTCTTTCACCACTGCGTGGTAGTAGCGATTCTGCTCGCCCTCGTAATAGAGCACGGGCCAGAACTGGATGGCTGCCATGGTCTGTATGGCCCAAACGATGCCCGACTGCTGGTGTTTCAGTTTGAACACCAGCGTACAGGTCTGCAGGTTCGTCTTTCCTGGCACCAGGCTGCGGGTGAATCCCCTGTCGCTCATCCATGTCATCAGCGAACGGGCACATTGTATGGGGACATAGTTGTCGTGACGGCTGTGCTCCATGTAGTAGTGCTGCGTCACATCGGGCTCCCAGCCATTGCTGATCTTTATCTCTGCCAACTTGGCTTTCAGGGCCTTGACCTGGTCACTCTCCAGATTCATATAGGCAGGGGTGAGCAGCTTGTGCAGCGAGTCGATGTCGCTCACGCCAATCTTACCGAGCACACCCTTGTCCTTCGTCTTGATGACCTCGTCGACATGCGAGGCCAGCGGCTCCTGGAACAACTCCTTGTAGTCGATGCCGACATGGAAGTTCTCGTTGACGGAAATCAGGAACATCGCCACGTCGTTGATGGCATCGCAGGCATCCTTCTTTACAAACTCCTCGTAAGCCTTCTCACAGTCAAGCATGCCGCCACCCACAAAGGTCTTGTCGAAGGTGATGCCTTTGTCCTTATACTCCATGTCGCGCAACTTAGCGGCATACATACTCTCGGTACCTCCCTGCGAATAGCCCACATTGAAGAGATACCTGCCCTGAGGGATGCTCCTGTCCGTGAACAGCTGGCGAGCTGCCAACAGACCGTCGAGCGAGTTGCGGGCATTGGTTTCGCCAGCCAGATAGCATATCTTGTGGTCTATTGACGAACCATAGCCGATATAATCGCTCATCACGATGATATAATTTGGGCGCAGCGGATTAGCCAGCATGGCACCGGGACCCTCAAGGTCTCCCTGCGAGGGAGCCTGCGAAGGATTGCCTATCGTGGGATGGTTGTACATGATGACGCCGTCGCAAGGGGTAGCCCCTTCGTAGATGTCCGACGGTATCAGGATGACGCCTGATATCGTCACAGCCTTGCCGTCAGCATCCTTCGACGGATACTCGTAGACGATCTTATGGGCACCCCGCGAACTCAATGTAATGCCACTCAAGCTGACCTTCAGCGTGGAGTCGGTTTCGTGCAGTATCTTGTATGCTACTTCCTGGGCCGAGGCTGATAAGCACAGTGCAGCCAGAGCCAATATGCTGAGGAAAAACTTTTTCATGATGCTATTTATCCTTAAATTTTACTTACATCT
>DFGF01000076.1:0-5315 GCA_002371715.1 Prevotella sp. UBA3757 | reverse complement strand
CTCACCCGCTTACGGTTGTGCTTGCCCTGATGTTCGATGTAGATGCCCTTTGAGGGAGCATCGACACGAACGCCCTTCAGGTCGTAGTACTCGGCAGGCGTCTCGACAACCATCTCCTCAGGCAGCGACATGACGGCCGTCTTGGCATTCTCCACAGCAAATGTGGCTATCGCAGGATAATGGTCGCCCAAAGGTTGGCCCTCGTGCTGATAGCCCTCTATGTCAACATCGAAAGAAAGCGCCCGCAACTGAGTGCCTGCGGTTGGATTGATATAGATAATCTTGTCGAGGCCCTCACCGTCAATCAGCTTAGAGGGGTCATCGGAAAAGACGGCGCCCTCCTTGGGTTCGGGATACTTGCCACCTTTCTCCAGTTCTACCCACACGTCGTAGGCGGTGCCTTTGCCCGACTCGGCAATCTTGTCGATAAACTCGGCCTTCACCTTGTCACGAGCATAGTAGCTGTTCATGTCGCCCACAATAATAACAGGACGCGTATCCAGGTGTGCCAACACATCGTCACACAGCTGGCGCCACTCCGACAGACGCGCATCACGGTCAAGGCTGTCCCGGCCCTCCATGGCGTCGCGCCTGTCGCTGGCATCCATGTGCATATTGTAGACGATGATACGTGCACCGCTGGCCAGCGTCAACTCACTACGACGGAAGCCCTTAGTGACCAGCTCGTCGAGCGCATGGCTGAACTTTCCGAAGGTCTTCTTCCACGTCACACGCTCCGTGGCCGTTTCCACAATATTTCTCTTCCAGCAAGCCCCCAAGCCGTCACAAGGGAACTTTACGTTTTGGGCGTGCAGGAGATCGACCTTATAGTCAGGCACGTCAATGCCGACAGCGCCGCTCCACTGGTCGATGTGATAGTCGTCCTCCAACCAGGGCACCATCACCTCATGATAATTAAAGTCCTCCTGAAAACAAGCTATATCAAAGCCGTTCTTGGTAATATACTTACCAATACGCGAGGTGCCGGCTTCGCCCGGACCATCGGCATTCACATTAAAAACAAGAATCTTCTTCGGCAGCCCGTCGATATTCATAGAAGCCACCTTCAGCTGTTCTGCCTGTTGGGCAAGGCCGCTCAACGAAAGAAGCCAACTCGCCAGCAGCAAAAAAATAATATTCTTTTTCATCAATCTAATTAGCTTGTTCTACCTTAATATATAAAATCAGGTGCAAAATTAAATATTTTTGCGAAACCTACCAAATGTTTTTAAATAAATGTGTATCTTTGCAGGCAAAACAACAGATAAAAGGAAACACGTCATGAAAGGTATCGTATTAGCTGGAGGCAGCGGAACACGCCTCTACCCCATCACAAAAGGTGTGTCGAAACAGCTCATTCCCATTTTCGACAAGCCTATGATTTACTATCCTATCTCGACGCTGATGCTGGCCGGCATCCGCGAGATACTGATTATCTCGACACCCTACGACCTGCCCGGCTTCCGTCGGCTGCTGGGCGACGGCTCGGAGTTGGGCGTGCGCTTCGAGTACGCCGAGCAGCCCTCGCCCGACGGACTGGCTCAGGCTTTCATCATTGGCGAGGAGTTCATAGGCGACGACTGCGCCTGCCTGGTCTTGGGCGACAACATTTTCTATGGCGGCGGCTTCACCGGCATGTTGAAACAGGCGGTCCATAACGCCGAGCAGAACGGACAGGCTACCGTCTTCGGCTACTACGTCAACGACCCGGAGCGCTATGGCGTGGCGGAATTTGACGAACACGGCAACTGCCTCTCCATCGAGGAGAAGCCTGCCAAGCCTAAGTCAAACTATGCCGTGGTGGGCTTGTATTTCTACCCCAACAGCGTGGTGGAAATAGCCAAAAGCATCAAGCCCTCAGCACGAGGCGAACTGGAGATTACCACCGTCAACCAGAAATACCTGGAAGCCAAGAACCTGCTGGTGCAGACCTTGCAGCGCGGTTTTGCATGGCTCGACACCGGCACCCACGACTCGCTGAGCGAAGCGTCGACCTTCATCGAGGTCATCGAGAAACGCCAGGGACTGAAGGTTGCCTGTCTGGAGGAGATTGCCTTCAAGCGCGGCTGGATTGACGCCGGACAGTTACGCCGGCTGGCCGAGCCGATGGCCAAGAACGACTACGGCAAGTACTTGCTGAGACTGTTGACAGTTGAGAGGTGACAGTTGACAGGTGAGAGGTGAGAGGTGACAGTTGACAGGTGAGAGTTGACAGTTGAGAGTTGACAGAGTCGAACGTTGAATTGTCAACTGTCAACTCTCAACTATCACCTTGAAAAGTGGTGCACGCAGTTGCGCAGGGCATTGGGATTACCCATGTCGTACATGGTACCCTTCAGCCGCACTCCCACCATGCCGCTCTTCTGGCGAACAGCCTCAAGAGCGGCTGTCAGTTCTATCTCGCGCTGGGTGTCGTCGGCTTCGTCGGCCTTCCGGATATCATCCTCCAACTGTGCAAAGACGTCAGGTGTCAGGATGTACTGTCCGAACACGGAGTAATACTCCTTGACGCCTTCCTTGTTGCGGACGCCCAGGAACTCCTCGGCATACGACGCCTTCGGTTTCTCGTTCATCACCGATACGCTCAGGATGGCATGCTCCTTGTCTTCCCAAACACCGCTAAGTATGCCGTAGTGGCTCACGTCCGACAGCGGTACGGGATGAATGCTGACCATCAGCTGGTTGTAACGCTCGTACTGTTCAATCATCTGCAGCGCGCAGGGCTTGTTGGTCTGGCTGCGGTAGAGCGTGTCGCCCAGCAGCAGCAGCACGGGTTCGCCACCCGCAAAGTCGGCAGCCTGCCAGACGGCATGCCCAAAGCCGCGTTTCTCGCGCTGGTAGACATAGTGTAACCGCTTGCCGATGTCCAAGATGCGGTTCTCATACTCCTGAGCCTCCTTGTTGAGCTTGCGCAGGTGTTCCTCGCTGAGCTGGCGCTCAAAAAAATCGGTATACTGGATGCGCTCCTCTTCGGAACCCAGCACCAGGCAGATTTCCTCGATGCCACTCTTCACCAGTTCCTCAAGCAGGATGAGGATAACGGGGCGCACCATGCCGTCGGCACAGGGAATGGGGAAGAAGTCCTTCTTCAGCGAACGCGTGGCGGGATAGAGGCGCGTGCCAAAGCCTGCCACGGGGATGATGGCTTTCCTGACGGTATGTACGGGACGCAGGGTCAGCGGATAGGCTTTCATGCCCTGACTGTTCAGATAGTCGATGACCCGCTGCTGGTCGTCGGCACTGCGGGCCAGGAACTGCACCGAGCCGTCGCCATGCGAACCGACACCCTTGCCACCCCACACCCAGGGCTGGATTTGCGGGTCATTCAACACCGCGTGCAACTTGGGAGCCCACAGGGCCGTCGACATGGGGGCTATATACTTGTCGAACATCTGCTCAGCCTCGGTCATCAGGCGTCCCAACGCCTCGGCATCGCCTGTAGCCATATACTTGATGGCCTTGTCTACTATCTTGTGGTTCCATTCGCCCAGGGCCTTGTGCAGGTTCTGCTCTTCCTCTGTCGAGGCAAAGGGGTAGGCCTTGTTCAGATCAGACAGAATCCTGATGGTATCCTTAGCGGCACACAGGTCGGCAAAGACCCAGTAGAGTGTCTTCTTGACATTGAGCGACTTCACCTCTATCTCGTCACCGTCAAAGGTCATCAGGTTAGGCTTCACGCCGAAGGCGCAGGCCTGGTCCAGTCGACCGCAGCGCGACGAGGTGCGCAATTCGCCCACGTAGGCAATGTTCATCTCACCCATCGTATTGAGGTTCAGATGATAAATCTGGTTGAACGCACGGGCCACCAGCACGCAGATGGCTGCACTCGACGACAGGCCGCTCTTCATGGGCAGCGTCATGGAGGTGATGCGTATGCGCACGCCACCAACCTTGTACCACTCCAGCATGTAACTGGCCACGCCGGCACAGTAGCTGAAGAACGACCCCGACTTGGCCACGCGCTTCAGTTCGGACTCGCTCATGCGGCACGAGAAGTCGCGCCACACGTCTTGCAGCTCGGGGGCATCGCTATACATCTCGAAGATGGAGGAACGCTCCACCTCGGCATAGATGCCCTGTTCAATACCTGTCACGATGGATGCTCCGGGCATAATGTCGGCATTCATCGTCCGATAGTGACCTGCCCAGTCAGTATGTTCGCCAAACAGACACAAGCGGCCTGGCACAAAAAGCTTTACCATAGTCCTATTAGTATATTAAAAAGTATGTTTTTAACAATATTTGTTGCACAAAGGTACGAAGAAATGTGCAATATGCAAAGAAAAACGCATTTTTTTTGTTAAAAGTTTGGTGGTTATGCTGAAAATGTATACTTTTGCAGCGAAAAATAACAGAAGTTAAACGATTCAGTTAATAACCCTTTAAAAAACATTTGCCTATTGAGCGGAACTCTACTTCATAAATAATAACAAGGAAATATGAAGCATTATGACAGCATGGCCGACGAAGCGTTGGCACTGCTTTACGTAGGAGGAGACAATAGGGCATTCGACGAGTTATTAGCTCGCAACCAACAGAAGCTCTACAACTACATATTGTTCGTGGTCAAAGACACCGAACTGGCAAACGATGTGTTTCAGGAAACCTTCGTTAAGGTCATCACCCGACTGCAAGGAGGCCAGTACACCGACTGCGGCAAGTTCTCGTTCTGGCTCATCAAGATTGCACACAACGTCATCATGGACACCTTCCGCCAGCAGAAGAGCGAGCACATCGTCGAGGCCAACATAGACAACGACCTCAACAAACTGCGCCGCCAGGACCTGATACAACTGAGCCGCGAAAACGAATTTGTCAACGCGCAGGTCCTGGAGGACGTCCGCCACCTGATGGACATACTGCCTGCAGCCCAGCGCGAGGTGGTGTATATGCGCTACTACCAGGACCTTTCGTTCAAGGAGATTGCCGAAGCTACGGGCGTCAGCATCAACACGTCACTGGGACGCATGCGCTACGCACTCATCAACATGCGCCGCGCAGCCAAGGAGCACGCCATGCAGCTGGGACTGGAACGGTAACGCTGAACGTCCAACGCTCAATGTTCAACGTTCAATGTTCAACGTTCAACGTCTGAGGGCGCGAAGCTCCTGGATGGTCTTCTCGGGCGTGGCACTCTTGAAGATGTAACTGCCGCTGACCAGCACGTCGACGCCAGCCGCCACCAGGCGCGGAGCCGTCTCGTTCTGAACGCCGCCGTCCACCTCTATCAAGGCCCTTGAACCGCTGTCGTCTATCAGTCTGCGCAGCCGACGGACCTTCTGGATGGTGTTCTCAATAAACTTCTGGCCGCCGAA
>DFGF01000068.1 GCA_002371715.1 Prevotella sp. UBA3757 | reverse complement strand
CAGGTGGTGAACTGAATAGTTACATGGTGTTCCGAGATAGTTAATTTTTGTTAACACCTATAACAAAAGGAACAACGTATGGGGAAAATTTGTAACTTTGCAGTATAGCTGCACAAGGCGTTGTGAGGGATTTATACTTATTGACGTGCTATTTACCTACCTTCCTATCACGCAATATGGTGCTACGTGATTCGAACAGAGTGACCCAAATGTAGGAAAAAGCAGTCAACATGAATACGAACCGTATTTCAATCCCACAGCTTCTCAGGCAACTTGCAGACTTACTCGAGAATCCTGAGAATAAGGAGATGACAGAAATGTTATCTTTAACGGTGCGTGGTTTATTAGACGACTTGAATACAGATAATGTTAAGATAGAAATCAGAAAGGGCTGCCTCTGGAAAGTCTTTCTAAATATTCTTGGTATGATTGACTCCGACTGGTTTGTGATGCGTGACAAGAATGGGGAGGAATTAAAAAAGAGTGGTAAGGTCATGAAGAGAAAGAATGTCGAGATAAACCGGAAGAAAGTGAGCGAATGGTTTACCGAGAAGTTCTTCGGGAAAAAAATGAGCAGTTGGGACCAACTGATGGAATATGTTTTCGGTAATAAAAGTCGTAAAGAAATCCTGGATGCGATGGATACCCCACGGGAGATGATCCGACGTCGGCTTGATAACGAATGTTAATCAATATTATACACTTTAAAAGGTATTTATAGCTATAAAAACGGTGTGAGTTATATGTCGTATCTTTGCGCTTAGGAACGAGGGAAAAGTCCGCTTCGTTTCCTGAGCGCGCTCTTTTTCGGGACTTCTGACAAAAAAAAACGACGAAGTTATGAAAAAGAATTTTGAATTAGTGTTGGTTCGCATCGCGAAGATGAGCAACTACACAATCGGACGTCTGTACGTCAAGTTGGAAACCCCGGTCAGCAAGTGCGTTGACGGCGAAATGGTGAGCGAGGACAAGCGCTACCTGTGCGACACGCTGGAACCGAAGCGTCGCAACCTGAAGAAAGAGAAGAAAGTGGCGGGACGCACGGCCATACCCGAAGGCCGTTACCGCGTGATGATTACAAAGTCATACCGCTTCCAGCGCTGGCTGCCACTGCTGCTCGACGTGCCGGGATTCAGCGGCATCCGCATCCATGCCGGCAACTATCCCGCCGACACACAGGGATGCATCCTGCCCGGCTACAACCGGAAGAAGGGTATGGTCGTCAACTCGCGTGCCGCCCTGCAGCAGCTCATGTTCGAGATGACGGCTGCCCAGGAGCGTGGTGAGCAGGTATGGATCACCATTTCGTAAGCCATGAACTGACCCTCGTCGACAGCCTCATAGCCCGGATGAAGGCCGACGGCACGATGCGCCAGCTCCATGGGCGGTATGGGCTGGCCCATGCTTGTTGACCGTCCGACGGTGCGGCCTTAGTAGTCGTAGAGCCGTATGTGCAGCAATTTCCACTCCCCCACCCCGATGCGGGCATGACGGCCCTGATGGGTCTGGTCACCATTATGACGGCGCAGGTAGCCGATGCTGCCCGTGCTGTCTATGCGTACCTCGTCAACCGAAAGCAGACCGATGCGCTTGCCGCTGAAGCGGCGGGGCGACCGTGAGCCGGCAGCGGCGGAACGGGCGTGCTGAGAGTCGGCGGCAGGCTGTGCGCTGCTGCCGGCCTCGGCAAAACCGTCCTCGCCCAGCGCCCGCCGAACGGACTGCTGGTGCTCCGACGGTGTCTGGAAGTCGACCACCACGCCGCTGCCCGCCAGCAGGTAGTCATAATGCCCCAGCCGCAGCAGCATGGCCCCGCCCTCGGGCCACGTGGAGCCATCGGTGGCGCGAGGGTCCCAGGGCAGTGTGAAGTAGTGGCGGCAGGTCATGACGATGCCGTCATCATCGATGGTGCGCTCACGGTCGTCCTGGTCGAAAAGCAGACCATAGCTGGTGAGTGGCGCACGGCGAGCGGTGAGGCCATAAACCTGCCGCAGCAGGTCATAGGCCCGGGTGACCGACCGTGTGTCGGCATCACTGGCCTGGTCAATGGCAAATGGCGAGAAGCCCAATGCCTGGTGTTCGCCGAAGGCATAGAGGGCACGGACGCCACTGTTGGCACAGCAGCGGCTCTCGGGTATGAAGAGGCGGTTGCGCACCGTGCCGCCATCCTGCGGACGCTGGGGCATGGCATACTGAGCGGCCCACGACTTGAAGCCCGTATCGTAGATGTCCGGTGCCAGCAGGTCGATGCTGGGCGCGCCCTGCTGCCAGAAGTCGACAAGATGGGCCAACGGACCTGCCGACGGATACTCGCCAGGCCGCCGCCCCCGGCTGTTCATGGCGGCATTGACGTAGAGCGGCATGTCGTGGATGCTGCGTGCCGCCCGTGCCAGGTGCTCGACATAGCGGGCATAGCTCAGGGCCATGAACTTCTCGTCGGCCAACAGGTCCGTGCCGTAGCGTTCGGCCCAGTGCTCACGGCGATAGGCCTGCTCGGCCAGCGGCGCGTGGTCGCGGGCCGACTCCAGCATACCTATCTCGTTCTCTATCTGCATCATGACGACCACCTGTCGCCGGGGGTCCCGCTCGCTGATGTGGCGCATCAGTGCCGAGAAGGCCTTCAGGTCGGCTTGCAGCACCTGGTCGCTGAAGCACGACAGTATCTCCATCTGCTTGCCCTCGGCAGTCATGGCGCGGGGGAATCGCCGTGTGTCACGCTTCACCCACTCCGGGGCATAGCACGACATGGAGTTCTTCCACGCGCCAAACCATAGGAGTACAACATACAGCTGCTGGGCGCTCGCCACGTCGATGGTGCGGTCAATCAGCGTAAAGTCGAAGTGCCCCTCGGCGGGTTCCAGCAGTTCCCAATAAGCCGGCACGAGCACAGTGTTCAGCCCCAAAGCGCGCATACGGGACATTACCTCGTCGATGTCGGCGACCGACGTGGCCGCCGAGTTGCTCAACTCGCCGCCCAGCAATGGTCGCGGCAGCGAGGCCAGCCGGTCCGTAGCATTTGCGGTGACCGTCAGCAGTAGCAGCAGGCCCAACGCATATACCTTTCTCTTCGCGTTCTCTGTTATTTCCCACATCTTAGTCATTATTATGTTTCATAAGGGATGGCATAACCCTTCTTATTAAATTGTACTTTCCTGTTATTTTGTTATTTCCAAATTATGGCACGTACCTGCCCTTACGCCATACGTTTACACCATCCGCCCGCAAAGTTACATATAATTTTCGAGATTTCATGCCTGCCAGGGCGAAAAAGTGATAATCAAAAATTAACTCGGGATGATTTTTTAGTTGACAGTTGACAGTTGACAGAAAGGCTAACGACTCTCAACTCTCAACTGTCAACTCTCAACTGTCAACCTTCAACTCTCAACTCTCAACTGCCAACTCTCAACTGTCAACCTTCAACTCTCAACTCTCAACTGCCAACTCTCAACTGTCAACTGTCAACCGATTACTTCACCACGACCTTACGGCCATTGACGATATAAAGGCCCTTGGGCAGTCCTTCGAGCGTCGTAGTCTTCGTACGTACTTTATGGCCCTGTGTCGTATAGACATCAACAGGATTCTCCACAGAGGCCGTCGTCATTCCAGTTGCTTCTATCACCGTCAAAATGCCATTCTGATACGCTAGTTCATAGTTCTGAGCCGCACCGCCACTGACAGCAATCTCGTATTCACCTACTGGGCTGTCCTTCGTTGCCGTTGTCGTTGCCACTGGTTTCTTGGTTAGCACACTTTCGTCGTCATTGACTTTCCAGCCGGTATAGGTAATCACAAATTCTGGATTGTCTTGGTACTGTTCACGTATCACGTTTTCTACCGATACTGTCAGCGAGGCCTTGGTAATGGTCAGCGTGCCATTGACATACGTGTCGTTGTAGTTTGTCACCGTACCCTTCTTGATGACAATCGGGTAAGTGCCGACAGGCGATGTCGCCGTGGCCTCGCAGATGATTTCAGGAACACCCACGAGCGTTGTACCGCTGACTTCGTATTCAAATGCCGGATTGGCATCGCCATAGACGCGGGTATAGCTCTTGGCGGTAATCACCACGGCATCGGCATCCGTCACGATGAGCTTGCCAGGAGTGTACGACAGCTCGTAGTTCTGAGCCTCGCCACCGCTGACCGTCACAGGATATTCGCCCGGGGCACTCTCCTTCGTGGCTGTCGTCGTTGCCGTCGGCTTCTTCGTCAGTACAGCCTCCGTCTCGTTGTTCTTCCAGCCATCATACGTCAGCGTAAATGCAGGATTATCCTCACCCTGCTTCTTCGTGTATGTACCGGCCTTGACTGCCAGCGGGGCCTTAGTAATGGTCAGCGTGCCATTGACATACGTGTCGTTGTAGTTTGTCACCGTACCCTTCTTGATGATGATCGGGTAAGTACCGACGGGCGATGTGGCCGTGGCCTCGCAGGTGATTTCAGGAACACCCACGAGCGTTGTACCGCTGACTTCGTATTCAAATGCCGGGTTGGCATCGCCATAGACGCGGGTGTAGCTCTTGGCGGTAATCACCACGGCATCGGCGTCCGTCACAATCAGCTTGCCATGGGTGTACGACAGCTCATAGTTCTGGGCCTCGCCACCAGAAACGGTCACAGGATATTCGCCCGGGGCACTCTCCTTCGTGGCTGTCGTCGTTGCCGTCGGCTTCTTCGTCAGTACGGCCTCGGTCTCATTGTTCTTCCAGCCATCGTACGTCAGCGTAAATGCAGGATTATCCTCACCCTGCTTCTTGGTGTACGTGCCGGCCTTGACAGACAGCGGAGCCTTGGTGATAGTCAGCGTACCATTCACATACGTGTCATTGTAGTTTGTCACCGTACCCTTCTTGATGACAATCGGGTAAGTGCCGACGGGCGATGTGGCCGTGGCCTCGCAGGTGATTTCAGGAACGCCCACGAGCGTTGCACCCTCAGAGGTAAACTCGAACGTCGGATTGGCATCGCCATAGACGCGGGTGTAGCTCTTGGCGGTAATCACCACGGCATCGGCATCGGTTACTATCAGCTTGCCATTAGTGTACGACAGCTCATAGTTCTGAGCCTCGCCACCGCTGACGGTTACGGGATACTCGCCAGGCGCACTCTCCTTCGTGGCTGTCGTCGTGGCCGTCGGTTTCTTCGTCAGTACGGCCTCGGTCTCACTGTTCTTCCAGCCATCATAGGTTAATGTAAATGCTGGATTCTCCTCACCCTGTTTCTTCGTGTACGTGCCGGCCTTGACTGCCAGCGGGGCCTTGGTAATGGTCAGCGTGCCATTGACGTAGGTGTCGTTGTAGTTCGTCACCGTACCTTTCTTGATGACTATCGGGTAAGTGCCGACAGACGATGTGACCGTGGCCTCGCAGGTGATTTCAGGAACGCCCACGAGCGTTGTGCCGCTGACCTCATATTCGAATGCCGGATTGGCATCGCCATAGACGCGGGTGTAGCTCTTGGCGGTAATCACGACAGCATCGGCATCCGTCACGACAAGCTTGCCATGGGTATACGACAGCTCGTAGTTCTGGGCCTCGCCACCGCTTACCGTCACAGGATATTCGCCTGGTGCGCTTTCCTTTGTGGCAGTCGTCGTGGCCACAGGCTTTTTCGTCAGTACGGCCTCGGTCTCATTGTTCTTCCAGCCATCGTACGTCAGCGTAAATGCTGGATTATCCTCACCCTGTTTCTTGGTGTATGTGCCGGCCTTGACTGTCAACGGAGCCTTGGTGATGGTCAGCACGCCATTGACATACGTGTCGTTGTAGTTCGTCACCGTGCCTTTCTTGATGACTATCGGGTAAGTGCCGACGGGCGAAGTGGCCGTGGCCTCGCAGGTGATTTCAGGAACACCCACGAGCGTTGCACCACTCACTTCGTATTCAAACGTCGGGTTGGCATCGCCATAGACGCGGGTATAGCTCTTCGCGGTCACGACCACGGCATCGGCGTCCGTCACAATCAGCTTGCCATGGGTGTACGACAGCTCATAGTTCTGGGCCTCGCCACCGCTGACTGTTACGGGATACTCGCCAGGCGCACTCTCCTTCGTGGCTGTCGTCGTGGCCATCGGTTTCTTCGTCAGTACGGCCTCGGTCTCACCGTTCTTCCAGCCATCGTACGTCAGCGTAAATGCTGGATTATCCTCGCCCTGCTTCTTGGTGTATGTGCCGGCCTTGACTGCCAGCGGGGCCTTGGTAATGGTCAGTGTGCCATTGACATACGTGTCGTTGTAGTTCGTCACCGTGCCCTTCTTGATGATGATCGGGTAAGTGCCGACGGGCGACGTGGCAGTGGCCTCACAGGTGATTTCAGGAACGCCCACGAGCGTTGCACCCTCAGAGGTAAACTCAAATGTCGGATTGGCATCGCCATAGACGCGGGTGTAGCTCTTGGCGGTCACGACCACGGCATCGGCGTCCGTCACAATCAGCTTGCCATGGGTGTACGACAGCTCATAGTTCTGGGCCTCGCCACCGCCGACTGTTACGGGATATTCGCCAGGTGCGCTCTCCTTCGTGGCTGTCGTCGTGGCCATCGGTTTCTTCGTCAGTACGGCCTCGGTCTCACTGTTCTTCCAGCCATCGTAAGTCAGCGTAAATGCTGGATTATCCTCGCCCTGCTTCTTGGTGTATGTGCCGGCCTTGACTGACAGCGGAGCCTTGGTGATGGTCAGTGTGCCATTGACATACGTGTCGTTGTAGTTCGTCACGCTACCTTTCTTGATGACTATCGGGTAAGTACCGACGGGCGACGTTGCCGTGGCCTCGCAGGTTATCTCGGGCGAACCAACTAACGTTGCACCCTCAGAGGTAAACTCGAACGTTGGATTGGCATCGCCATAGACGCGGGTGTAACTCTTAGCGGTCACAACCACGGCATCGGCATCGGTTACTATCAGCTTGCCATTAGTGTACGACAACTCATAGTTCTGGGCCTCGCCACCGCTGACGGTTACGGGATACTCGCCTGGTGCGCTTTCCTTTGTGGCAGTCGTCGTGGCCACAGGCTTTTTCGTCAGTACGGCCTCGGTCTCATTGTTCTTCCAGCCATCGTACGTCAGCGTAAATGCTGGATTATCATCACCCTGCTTCTTGGTGTATGTCCCTGCCTTGACAGTCAGCGGAGCCTTGGTGATGGTCAGCACGCCGTTGACATACGTGTCGTTGTAGTTCGTCACGCTACCTTTCTTGATGACAATCGGGTAAGTACCGACGGGCGACGTTGCCGTGGCCTCGCAGGTTATCTCGGGCGAACCAACTAACGTTGCACCCTCAGAGGTAAACTCGAACGTTGGATTGGCATCGCCATAGACGCGGGTGTAACTCTTAGCGGTCACAACCACGGCATCAGCATCCGTCACAATCAGTTTACCGTTGGTGTACGACAGCTCATAGTTCTGAGCCTCGCCACCGCTGACCGTCACAGGATATTCGCCCGGTGCGCTCTCCTTCGTAGCCGTCGTCGTTGCCACGGGCTTCTTGGTTAGTACAGCCTCGGTCTCGTTGTTCTTCCAGCCATCGTACGTTAGCGTAAATGCAGGATTCTCCTCACCCTGCTTCTTAGTATAAGTACCAGCCTTGACTGCCAGCGGAGCCTTGGTAATGGTCAGCGTGCCATTGACGTAGGTGTCGTTGTAGTTCGTCACCGTACCTTTCTTGATGACAATCGGATAGGTGCCGACGGGCGATGTGGCCGTGGCCTCACAAGTAATCTCAGGAACACCCACGAGCGTTGTACCGCTGACTTCGTATTCAAATGCCGGATTGGCATCGCCATAGACGCGGGTGTAGCTCTTGGCGGTAATCACCACGGCATCGGCATCCGTCACGATGAGCTTGCCAGGAGTGTACGACAGCTCGTAGTTCTGAGCCTCGCCACCAGAAATCGTCACGGGATATTCGCCCGGGGCACTCTCCTTCGTGGCTGTCGTCGTTGCCGTCGGCTTCTTCGTCAGTACAGCCTCCGTCTCGTTGTTTTTCCAACCGTCGTACGTCAGCGTAAACGCAGGATTCTCCTCACCCTGCTTCTTCGTGTATGTGCCGGCCTTGACTGCCAGCGGAGCCTTGGTGATGGTCAGTGTGCCGTTGACATACGTGTCGTTGTAGTTCGTCACCGAGCCCTTCTTGATGACAATCGGGTAAGTACCGACGGGCGACGTTGCAGTGGCCTCGCAGGTAATCTCTGGCACACCGACTAACGCTGTGCCACTCACTTCGTATTCAAATGTCGGATTGGCATCGCCATAGACACGGATATAACTCTTAGCCGTCACGACCACGGCATCGGCGTCCGTCACAATCAGCTTGCCATGGGTGTACGACAGCTCATAGTTCTGAGCCTCGCCACCGCTGACTGTTACAGGATACTCGCCAGGTGCACTCTCCTTCGTGGCTGTCGTCGTGGCCATCGGTTTCTTCGTCAGTACGGCCTCGGTCTCACTGTTCTTCCAGCCGTCGTAAGTCAGCGTAAATGCTGGATTATCCTCGCCCTGCTTCTTGGTGTATGTCCCTGCCTTGACAGTCAGCGGAGCCTTGGTGATGGTCAGCACGCCGTTGACATACGTGTCGTTGTAGTTCGTCACCGTACCCTTCTTAATAATAATTGGGTAAGTGCCGACGGGCGAAGTGGGAGTGGCTTCGCAGGTGATTTCAGGAACACCCATGAGCGTTGTACCGCTGACTTCGTACTCAAAAGTTGGATTGGCATCGCCATAGACGCGGGTATAGCTCTTCGCAGTCACGACCACGGCATCGGCGTCCGTCACAATCAGCTTGCCAGGGGTGTACGACAGCTCATAGTTCTGAGCCTCGCCACCGCTGACTGTTACGGGATATTCGCCTGGTGCGCTCTCCTTCGTGGCAGTCGTCGTTGCCACAGGCTTCTTTGTCAGTACAGCCTCAGTTTCGTTGTTTTTCCAGCCATCGTAGCTTAATGTAAATGCAGGATTCTCCTCACCTTGTTTCTTGGTGTATGTACCTGCCTTGACAGACAGCGGGGCCTTGGTGATGGTCAGCGTGCCATTGACATACGTGTCGTTGTAGTTCGTCACCGTACCCTTCTTGATGACAATCGGGTAAGTGCCAACGGGCGATGTGGCCGTGGCCTCGCAGGTGATTTCAGGCACACCAACAAGCGTTGCACCCTCAGAGGTAAACTCGAACGTCGGATTGGCTTCACCATAGACGCGGGTGTAGCTCTTGGCAGTAATCTTGATAGCGGGATGGTTAGGGTCAAGGTCGCCGCCCTGTCCACCACCCCATTCGCCTGATGTGCTATCGGTCACTTCCACGTCTGTCTGTGCCATGACAGGAACAACCATAGCAAAGCACAAGAACATTAAAACCCATATTATTCGTTTCATTTGCTAATTCGTTTCGTTCGTGAAATTCGTTGTTATTATCCGACAGTACCACCAAAGTCCTCGTCGATGATATCCCAGCCACTGATACCAATGTCCAGTCCACCCTGCGTTTTGTTTAATTTGATTGTCAGCCGGTATTGCTTCTTAGCTTCCAGTTTGAAGGAATTCTGAAGTGTATAGCTATTGCCGTTCCAGTCAACCTTCACCAAATTAGCGAATGCTATCTGTTGAGGCAGCAGAATAGCAGAATAAGTCAGGTCGCTATTGCTTCGGCATTTAACGTCAGCCACTTCACCGGTAGCAGTAACTATGCCGGTTTGCAGGTCTATTGTCCCAAGTGTCTTGCTTCCTCCGATGCTAACAGAAACATCATTAGTAGTCAGTTCACCTTCACTGAATCCAGCACCAGGGACCACAACAATCGTCAAACTGCTCAGCACATGGTTCAACATCAGGTTGAATTTTCCGGCCAATGGCGACTGCCCCTGGACAGCTCCCCAAAGCAGGTCGCTTTTATTATACGCATCATCTGACGTCTGGTCAGTAGCTACACGAAACATCATAGCCCTGGCATCACTCACCTCTGCGGCATAAGGAGCATAGGCATAGAAGTCGGCATTCACATTGCTGTTCTGCCAGTAGATGGGCGTAGTCGGCTGCCATGCCCCATCACTATGGTTCATCAGCAGATTGTTGACATAGTTGCCGCTTGCCAGCAGCGGCATCTGCTGTTCGTCGGCATAGTTCACCATATAAAGGCCAGCCTTCAAACCACTTCCGCTGATGCCATCACCCTCAGAGCGCGTCACAATATCTACGGTCTGACGGTTCTCCACTGGCGGCACGTCAGATTCCTGCGAGCTTCCGGCATCATCACTGCTGCATGCCGTAAGTCCTATGGCCAAAAGCCAGCAACCAATTATCGCCTTATTCATGGCGGTAGCAAATTCTCTTTTTGAGAGTATGGCGTTGCATTCTTCACTCTTCATTCTTCATTCTTCACTTAAGAAATTACCATCCCTCGATGCTGCCACCGATGTCAATCTTGGTCTGCTCAGGATTCTTATCCAGCGTCACGGTGATGGTATGGCGCATGCCGGGCTTCAGCGAAATCTTACCCTCCATCAAGTAGCTCACCCCGCCACTGATAACCTCCACCAGCGGGCGGCGCGTCGTGATGTTCTGCGGCACCACGCAAGCGACATACTCAGTGGCCGACTTCTGACGACAGCGCACCGACCCTGTACCTGCATAATTATCCTTGGCGGCATCGCCTGTAGAGAGGTCAATAACCGCTTTTGTCACCGTCGAGTGAACATACACCTCCGTCGAAGCAGGAATGTCGCCTGTATAGTTCTCCCCCTTCTCCAGTTTCACCACCACGTTCGACAGCTTATGGGCAAAGGTCATGGTGACGGGCGAGGCCGAAGCCGCTACGCCTTTTTTGCCTGCCCACAGGAAATCGCTGGCCGTATAGCCCGCCGCCGTGCTCTGGTCGGCCTGTACTTGGAACGCGTAATCGCTGATGTCGTTCACCGTTTTTGAATAAGGATAATAGGCGTACACGTCGTGGCTGCCCGTGTTCCAATATACTTTGCGGCTTGACGTCCACGACGACCCGTTATAGGTAAACAGCTCGTTGTTCACCTCATTGCCGCCAATCTGCAACGGCTCATCCTTTGCCGTCACATAGACACCAATCTTGTCGGTGTTTTCAAAATTCGTGTCCGTGGCACGCGTCACGCCCGGATAAACGAATTGGAACAGCATCTCTCCATTGTCAGCCTTATAGCCCTGTTCACTTGTCTCGTCATTGCTGCACGCAGCCATCATCAGTACTGCGACAGCTAATAGTCCAATTTTCTTCATATCATTCATCTTTTATTTCTTTCATTCTTTAGTCTTTCCCGAATTGCACGAACCTTGTCACTTGTCTCACGGAAACGGACAAGCGTAGGAGCATGATGATTACCACTGGTTATCGGCGTCAGGTTGTCAGTCTGATGCGCCGCTGAACGCGTGACTTCCGTCGGTCCCCATTCGAAGGTATCCTGGGCTCGAAACTCCTCCATCGTCCAGCTCTCACCAGCATACTGCTTGATGCGTTTATAGATGGACAGGCGTGAAGGTGTATTATAATAAGGTATGCCATAGTTCATGCAAGAGTTAGCCTCGGGGCGATAAATACCGCGCGTATAGCCATAGCCGCCCTCGTAGACATCGACATAGTCACTATAGGCAGCATCAAAGATGAATTCTGCCCAAGGCACGTCGTGTAACTTACCCGTAGTGGCCAGATTATCGTACCAGCCACGACTGTGCATATCGTCAATCTGCGACTTCACAGAATAGGTAGCAAAGGCATTGCGGCTGATGTTCTCGTCGCCCAGCTTGCCAAAGCCATGTCCGCCTGCTTCATGCTGAATGGTACCACGGGTATCACGCGGATAAGCCTGCTCTGAAGGAGGACAGATGGAGATAGCCATTCCGCCAATGTTGAACACGGTATTACCCTCGTAATCGGTAGTGTTCGGCACGGCAATGACCAGTGTGCGCCACAGGTTGTCCTGTTCTACGGGAGTCTTGCTGGCAACATACTGTTCCACCTCATAGGTTTCCATTATCAACTGGGTAGAAGTGCAATCTGCCTGTGAGCCCTGAATGAGCGACGACCAGCCCTGCAGGGTGCCGAAGCGATTGTTCACATAGTGGCTCATCGTGTTCACCCCTTTCTCCTGCGACAGGGGGAAGGTGACATATACGTTGAAGTATTCGCGCATGGAGCGGTATGGCTCGATGGCAAAGAAGCACTCCGCCTGGTATTTTATCAAGTTGAGATACGAACCGTCGCTGATAGAGGCACCATCCCAACCGTCGCCCACAAAGACGATGTCGATGCCGCGTCCCTTGCTGTGGGTCTGCAGTGTGTGGCAGTAGTCCTCATCGTATTGATAGTCGAACTGGCTGACAGTACAGGCAGTACTGACGGTCTTTCCCTCATGGACCATCTGAAATACCACTTCTCCTGTTCGGTTTCCAGCACCTTTTGCCAGCGGCTGGAAAGTCAGCGTAATCGGTGTCTTACCTGTGCCGGTGGTGGCCGAGAGCGTCACCCAGTCGGGCTTGCTTGCTACAGTCCAGTTGCCATCGGCGTTAAGTGTCAACTGTTCACTATGGGCCGTGTTCAAGGCCTGAGCCTGAGCAGGACGGCATACGAAGTTGCTGTATTCCGCAATACGCTTGAACTCGCTCCATCCTATGGCATTGCGATATTTCTCCACACAGCCCGCAGGCACCTCAACGGTGAAGTTGTCTTTCGGCACGCCTTCGAAAGCGCCGTCTACCACAAAGGGTGGCTCCTCGCCTTCACAGACGATGGAGTTCAGATTGTTGCATCCTGCAAAACATAATTCATCAAGGATTGCTGTTCCTGCTGGAATTACCAGCCCTTCCAACATACTACAATGGAGAAAACATCCCTTTGGTATGCGAGCAACGTTCTTGGGTAATCTGATGGTTCCGGAAAGACGAGAGCAGTCAGCAAAAATACCTTCAAAGTTATAACCACCATCGTCCATCTGTCTTAATGCATCAGGAAATGTAATTTTTGAAATCTTTGAACCCGCAAAAGCACTTGGTCCTATATGTGTAATCGTGGAAGGTAGAAGGACCTCGCCCCGAATTTCTGAATTCAAGAACGTTGTATGCAGAATGTCTGTCATACCTTCCGGCAGAATAAGAGCTGTACATTGAGAACCCGAAAAAGTACCAATATCAGTCAGTTCACATCCCTGCGGAATACTGATAGTACCTGTCAAGCCAGAAGGTACATACTTCAGTTTCTTCAACGTAGAAGGTAGGTTCAGCGTACCTGTCAACTTGGTACCTCCGAATCCTGTGGGTTCCCACACCTCTATCTGGTCAGGAATAGCAATATCGCCCTTGAACGGGTCGATGAGCATCCTCATAACTTTAAGCGTTGACGGCAGCGTCAATGTACCGGAAAAGTCGTTCCCCCAGAAACCGCCCACTTCCTCAACACCCTCAGGAATGACCAGCGAACCGCGCAAATGGGTCTCGTTGAAGCCGTCAAGATATTTCAGGCCCTTTTCCGGGAAGAACACTTTTTCCAATGGAATCCATTCGATGCCATAGAGACGTTCTCCCTCAGGGATAGCCTTGATGAGGTTCAGATGCGTCAGCTTCTTCATCAGGTTGATGGTCTGATAGTCACTGCCGTTTACTGGTCCCACAATTTTTAAGGCCAACAGGTCGGCTGGATTCTTGCCCATCTCGGCAAGTTTGGCGGCCAGCGTGCCCGCTTCTGACAGTCCCACCACCAGATACTGGCGTACCAGACCTTCGTGCAGGTCTGGGTCGTCAACCCACGGTGTGATGCTCTCGTCGTCGAGTGACAAGGTGTAATCGCCCGTAGCCGTTGAACGGTTGACGGTGACGGTAAACTGGTGCATCTTACCCGAAAGGTAGACCATCGGTTCGTTCTTCTTCAGGAAATAGTCGCGTCCATCTATCATCACAGAAACTAACGCCTTACCAGCAGCTACAGTCTGTGGAAAAACAACGGCACGATAGGAGGCTGCGCCTCCGTGAGGGAGAGGCGTGATAAGGCCTGCGTCGGAATCGCCTGCCTGGACTGTACCTTCCTGAAGGTTGACGGTACCGCTAAGAATGGTGTTACACAGGAACACTTTTTTCTCCAATTGCGCCCACTCTTCGGCTGTGAAGCCCGTACCCATCTCTAAACGAAGGGTGATGCCGGCCATCAGGTGACGGTACTGTAGCGTGACGGTCTCCGCAGTAGGTTTCACATTCTGCTGACGGGCCCACAACAGGTCACTGGCTATATAGCCACTCATACCACTGGAACGTAGCGTTTCGTCCTGCTTCTCAGCAATGGTGAATGGATAGGCAGTGACTGACGACAGGTTACCGTCGAACGGATAGTAACCATAGAAATCAGCACTATTGCCTTTCTCACTCCAATAAAGTTGTGTCGGTGATGCCCATGTTCCATCGTCGTTCAACGTGAAACGCATGTTCGAGGCACGATTGCCCCGCAGCGCCATTTCGCCGACTTCTCCTTCGGCATTACGGTCTACGACAAAGACTCCCATCTCGTCGCCCACTGAAAAGCCACCATCAATCGTGGCACGGGTAACGACACCCGGATAGGCCGAGACCAGACGGATGGGTTGCGCGTTCTTCTTGTCAGCGGTGGTGCTGTCGGTTATCTCCTCAGCGCAGGACGCAAGCAGCAACAGCGGTAGGGCTAAATAATATAATATGGTGTAACTTTTCATCTTTTGCCTCCTTTCTTCACATAGTCGGTCATACGACCTGGTTTAATGACTGGATGGTGGTGCTCGCTATAGACTGGTTGCTCGTTGAAGACAGGAGTACTCCTTCGTGCTGCCAGGAACTTATCGCCCTGCTGACGACTGTCGTTTGCTACGAACTCTTCGAACGAGAACTTCTCGCCGGCAACCTTCTTGATGCGCTCCACAATAATCTGGCGCGACCACGAACTGAAATAGGGCACGTTGTTGTTCATGACGGAGTTTACCTCTGAGCGATAGACACCGCGTGCGTGCATATGGCCACCCTCATAAATATCTACGATGTCGCGATATTGCGAATGGTTGATGAGGTGACTCCATGGCACGTCGCTATATTTGCCTGAGAGTGAAAGGTTACGTCCCCACCCCATGGCGTGCATCGACTGTATGCCATCCACGTGAGAGCAGCATAGACAGGGACAGGTATGGATATTGTCGCGGTGGTAAACATACTCGTCGTCAAGTTTCGCCCATCCGTGACCACCGGCCTCGTGCTGAATGAGTCCGCGGGCATCGTTAGGATAGTCCAGCTTACTCATCGGACATACGGCAATGGCCGAACCGTCGCCATACATAGCAGTCAGACCTTCGTAGGCATCGCTGTTGGGCACGCAGATAATGAGCGAATTGCCGACATTGGCAGCTGTCACGGGACTGTTGGTAATACCGGTGAGAACGTAGGTGGCAATGTCGTCAAACGGCACGGCCAAGCGACCGTTATTGCCGGCACCCCAGGTGATGTTGAACTTCGTGTTGCGCCACTTGTCGGGCGAGTCGACCGCTCCGCTCTCGTAGCTCATAGCCATAGCTGCCGAGACATTGAAGTATGGGCGATAGGTCTTGTATGGCTCCACGCCAAAGAAATATGCCATTTCCTGCTCCATGTCGGTGCGATAGGTGCCGTGGGCTATATCCTCGGCATCGTAGCCATCACCCACGAAGAGGATATTGATGCCGTTGCCTTTTGAATGCGTCTGCAGCGTCAGGACGGCATCCTCGTCAATCTCATAGTCATATTGCTCAATGGTGTACTTGCAGGTGATGGGGTTGCCTTCATCGTCCTTGCGGTTGAGGGTGAAAACAATCTCGCCCGTGCGGTCGCCACTTCCATGCGCCATAGCGTCAATGGCCACCTTCAGTTCTGTCTTCTTTGATCCGGAGGTCTGGCTGACGTGTGCCCACGTAGGACAGCTGGTGACACTCCAGTTACCGTCGGCATTGAGCACCACGTCGCGCACATTACTCTTATTCAGCAGTTTGGCCTTCATGGGGCGGCAAACGAAGTTGCGGTATGCCGAGATGCGTTTGAACTCTTTCCAGTGGGGCGCATTCTTATATGCCTCCACAGCACCTTCAGGCACTACCACTGTGAAGTTATCCTTCTCTACGCCGCTGAAGGTGTTTTCCTCAATGGCTGGAGGCTCACTGGCCAAGCACTCGATGTAGTCGAGCGAGTAGCAGTTGGCAAAGGCTTCATCCTGTATGCCCTGCAGACCAGCAGGCAGGATGATGGCTGTAAGCTGCTTACAGTAGGCAAAAGCATCAGCTCGTATCTGTGTGACAGTAGAGGGAATGACAACCGTGTCCTGCAGGTTCTCACAATTATAGAAGGTAGCCCCTTCTATCAGTTCCAGTCCTTCGGGCAGTGTGATGTGTGTCAAGGCTGAGTTCACGAAAGCATTGTCGCCTATCGTCTTGACCGTTGAGGGAAGCTGAACGTCACATCTGAGCAGTTTCGTCATCTCAAATGCACGGGATCCAATGGTTTCCACGCCTTCGGGTATCTTGACGTGGGTGGCACCGCGTGGTATGCCATTGATTTTCTTGACACCCTGCGGAATAACAACTGGACCTTTAATCTGGTCAGGCCAGGCATTGTTCAGCTCGGTGATGCCGTCAGGTACACGAATGGTGCCTGTCATGTAAGGACAACCGCCAAAGGCATTACTTCCCAAATACTTCATCTTGGCAGGCAAGATGAGTTCGTTTGTGAAGAAGCACATATTGACATTTCCGTCGTTAGAGCCGAAAGCGCTTCCTCCAATATATTCAACCGTTGACGGAATGTAAACATCGCCCGTCAAACTACATGCCTTATGGCCATAAGCAGAGAATACTGATCCACCTATATAAATCACTCCTTCGGGCAGTATCAGTGACCCGCTCAGTCCCGACCCAGCAAACGCCATGCTACCAATGGCTTCTAATCCCTTTTCTGGCCATACGAAATAACGCAATGATGCCATATTCTCAAAAGCGCAATAAGGCAGTGTGTGGTCGTAATTGGAAACATCTTGTTCGTAGGGATTGCTTTGAACTTTTTCAATACCTGCTGATTGTTTCCAACTATGAGCATAGTCTTCAGCTGGTCCGTTGATATTGACAATCTCCCTCAGATTAAGTGCCTCCAGATTGGGCATGTTATTGCGCATATATTCAAAATGCCTTGAGCCAGGCAGGTAGTGGGGCTGTCCTGTCCATTCGTCATACCAGGCAATCGACTTACCTAAATAGCCTGTTATTTTCAGATTGACGATTTTCGAAGGGTCAAGTCCAAGGCTTTCGATGACGTCGCCTAAAAACTGTTGTTCGCCGACATGCACCATGACGTACTCACGTGCCTCGCCATTGTGGCTCTTGCTGTCGTTCTCCCAGTCCGTAATGGTTTCATCGGTCAGTTTAAGCTCATAGTCGCCTGGTTCTAACAACTTGTTGACACTAAATGTAAACTGGTGGAGTTTGCCTGAGAGATAGGACACGGACCCACTACGGGCAAATGTACTGCTCTTCCCGTCGATGGTGAAGGAGAAAAGGGTCTGCTCTGCTGCCACTGTTTGAGGAACGACAACGGCACGGTAGGTATCGCTGCTCTGTTGGGGAACGATGGATTCTACAGAAGAACTGGCAACGATGCTGACAGTCCCGGTCTGCAGGTTAATAGTGCTCTGCAGCTTGGTACCCTCGACCTGCACCTTCTTCTCTATCTTCTCCCATTCACCTTCATCAAAGCCTTCACCTTCGGTCAGCACCACCTTGATGCCAGCCATCAGGTGATGATGATTCAGCATGATGGGACCCTGATGTGGAAGTTTGTTTTCTGCCTTGGCCCACAGGAAGTCGCTGGCCTCATAGCCCGAAAGCTGTCGACCAGTCTGCAGCCTGGCATCCTGCCGCTTCTGCACGACAAAGGGGTAGGCTTCTATGCTGCTTAGTTCGCCGTCAAACGGGTAGTAGCCGTAGGCATCGACAGGCGTCTGTTTGTCTTTCCAATAGAGCTGATAACTGGCCGTCCACTTGCCTTCGCTCTCATTATAGGTGAAGCGCACGTTGTCAGCATGGTTGCCAGTGAGTTGTAGCGTTGATGCCCGCCACTGGGTGCCATCGGAGGTGGTGTAGTTAGCGATGAATACACCTATCTGGTCGCCGTTGGCAAAACCGCCGTCGCTGGCACGTGTCACATACTCCTGGCTGACCGTTGCCGAGAGGTCGAGCGGTTCTCCCTGCTTGGCCGACTGTCCCGTTGCGATATCCTCATGGCAGGCGGTGAGCAGCGAGGCTATTAATAATAAAAATAATGGTCTTTTCTTCATATCACTCAGGTATCTCTATTTTGTCTTTACTTTTAAAGGCATCGAACGTGAACGTGCTGCCGCTATACTGCATGATGCGCTTAACAATCGACATACGGCTGATGGTGTTGAAATAAGGTAGGAACGAGTCGCCCATAATGCTCATATGCTCTGAACGGTAGACGCCGCGGGCGTGGTTGTAGCCGCCTTCGTAGATGTCTACATACTGAGCATAACGGCTGTCAAAGATAAGGTCTTTCCAAGGCACCTCACTCATCTTGCCCGACAGTGAGATATTATCATACCACCCATTCTTCTTGGCATTCCGATAGTTGCACATAGCGTTACACCCCGGGCAGGTACATGATTTCAGGAAGGTGAAGTGGCTCACCTGTTCTACGCCAAGATGACCGAAGGCTACGCCGCCCACCTCGCGCAAGACGTATTCACGCTGCGAATAGGGATAGGTATCGGTGCTCTTACCCAGATAGCTGATGGTAAAGCCGTCGTCGCTCAGATTGGTGGTATTTCCACCCAGATAGTTGGTGTTCTGCACCACGATGACGGTGGTCTCACCGTGACGCGCGTCGGTGATGCCCTCACCGTGCTCCTTGGCATATTGCCAGACGAGGTCGTCCTTGCTGGTCCACCAGTTCTCGGGCTGGAAGCGTACGCGACCATTGATACCATGCTCGGGTGAGACGGCAATGGCCGTGGAAACAGTAAAGTAGTCCTTGTAGGTCTTGTAGGGTTCGCACGAGAACAGATGGTCCATTGTCTGCTGCATGTCTTGCATGTACTGTCCGCTGGCAACGTCAAAGGCATCATAGCCTTCGCCAACAATAAATATAGGTATCACGCGAGGGGCTCCTGCTGATGCTGTCTGCAGGGTAAACTTCTGGTCTTCCTTCACGCCGTCTACCGTCACCTGACGCACATCAGTATAGGTGGTGTAGTCCTTTCCTGCAAGTTTGAACACAATCTGGCCGCTTCGCTCGCCTGTCGCATTGTACGGACTGACCGTGATGGTCAGTTCTTCCTTGCCATGGCCAGAAGCAGGAGTTACAGTTACCCAGTCGGGCTTGCTGCTAATCTCCCAGTCGCCTTCGGCGCGAATCACGCCTTTCGTTGTGTTGCCCTTGTCAAGTGCCAATATCTCAGCCACGTTAAAGGCCAGTTCATGATAAGCAGTGATACTTTTGAACTGATTCCAACCAGCAGTGTGGCGATACCGTTCTACCGATGCCTCGGGCACCTGTAACACACACTTGTCAAAAAACGTTCCTTGGAAAATATCACCTCCGAGTTCAGGCGGATCCTGAGCCAGACAGATAACCGTCTGAAGCGCATCACAGCCGTCAAAGGCTCCCTGTCCTATGTAGTCTACGTACTTGGGGATTGTTATCTGGGTCAGTAAGCGGTTATCGCGGAAACAGTCGGCCTGTATTTCCTCTAAACGCGAAGGAAGATTAATCTTCGTAAACTCGTTTCCACGGAAACATCCATGACCGATGTAAAGACACTGTTCGGGAATGGTCAGTTCGCCCTCATAGAGGGAACTGACAAAACAGTCATGGTCAATGGAGCGCAACGTGCTGGGCAAATGCAGGGGGAAGGGTGCATTGCCATTGAAGTTGCCATAGCCAATCTCTTCCAGCCCCTCGTTGAGCTGTAGCTTCGTGACGTATGCACCAAGCGAGAGGTCGCCCACGCGCTTCATCGTCGAAGGCAGGATAAGCTCGATACGATTAGAGAGGCTTGGCCCCCAACTGCCCCAATAATTGTAGTCTGGTGTCTCGGTGATTCCCTGTGGCAACTCGATGGTGCCGGTGAAATTGCCCGTACGGCCTAATCCTGCGAACATGCCTGGTGCCAGCGTTTTGATTTTTGACGGCAGATGGAATACACCATAGAAATTGGGACAGCCGTTCTGACCGGAAAATGATCCCTCTCCGATGTATGAGATGTTGTCGCTGAGTTTCAGTTCACACTTGTATCCGCAATCACGGAACGAGCCGCAGATGCTGTCAAGTGTTATGGGGAGCAACAACTCCACACCGTTATATTCGTTATAGCTGAAAGCATCACCATCAATATACGTCACCCCTTCCGGTATCTCTAATGTGCTATACATCAGCCTCATTTCGCGGAAACAATTGCCGCCCAGGCGCTTCAGTGCAGATGGCAGCGTGAGCGAGCGAATGCTCTGATTGCCATAGAACGCATTGGTAGGCATCATGTCATCCATGAACAAATCGTAGTCATGGCTGCCATGGACTAGCCAGCCGTTATAATAGCAGATATGTTTCAACTTGGCATCTTTGAGGTTCAGATGATGCAACTCTGGCATTTCGTCGCGCATCATGTAGAAGTCCGACTCTGTCAGTTCGCCCGTCACCTTCATGTTCTGGATTGTTTGATAATCATATCCTGCCTGGGCGATACTCTCTTTAAGCTTACCCATTTCCGGACAATGCACGGTGACATAGGCCAAAGCCGAAAACTGGTGGCTCGACTCGTCATTCGTCCACGGCGTGATGCCATCGTAGGCCAGCGACAGTTCATAGTCGCCAGCGGCGTCACGCCTGTTGACGGTAAGTGTGAAACGATGCAGTTTGCCTGCCAGATACTGCATGGCTGACGACAGCGAGTGGCTGTAAGTCTGGCCATCAAGGGTGACACTAACCAAATGCTTGCCTGCGGCCACCTGCTGGGGTATGACAACAGCACGGTACTGGTCGCCCGCCTGCGGTGACATGCGGATGGGGACAACGGCTGTTCCCTGTAGGGCTACCACACCTGTGGCGAGATTGACCGTTGACTCAGTGACGGTATTGTCTATGAGCACGATTTTCTCGAGTTTTTGCCACTCCGCATCGCTAATGCCCTCACCCTTGACCAGCGCCACATGCACACCAGCCAGGATATGATGGTACTTGACGACGATTTGTTCTGTGGTGTATGCAACGTTGGCGGCCTTGCCCCACAGTAGGTCGCTTTGCTCGTAGCCACTGAGTTCGCCGTTGCCAGCCTCGGTATTCTGGTTGGTCTGTACACTAAACTGATAAGCCATGGGGTTCTCGATATAATTCATGCCCGGATAGTAGCCATAGACATCAACAGCTGTCTGTTGGTCACGCCAATAGATGCTGGTGGGCGATGTCCAGCGATAGCTGTCACCGTCAAGGGTGTAGAGAACGTTGCTGGCACGATTGCCCGTGGCTCCCAGCGTGCCCGCCTCGCCGTTCACGCGGTCTACCACATAGATGCCCATGCGGTCGCCGCCGACAAATCCGAAGTCGTTGGCACGGGTGATATTCTCCTGCTCTATCTGTCCGCTCAACAGCAACGGCTGCATACCTGTTGGTACAGAAACGACATCTTGATCGCTACAGCCCGCCAGTATACAAAGCATAACTGCCAGCAACGACAGTGGCAAGAGACAGCGGTGCTTGGCTGTTGTTGATACCGTTCTTAGTAGTTTTCTCATATACCTTATTATATATTATAGTTTCGATTTTCACCTCCACGCATAACAGAAGCGGGGACTGTTTGTGCCAGTTCCGGATGGAGGTCCTAGGATAACCTGATAATAGAAATTGGAGATATAGCCCCACGCATGAATGCGCCAGCCGTCGTGCCCTCCTGCTATTATCAGCTCTTGCTCAGAAAATTTCCTGGGTTTCCATCCGCAAGTTTGGTGCATAACGCTTCTTCTGCCAGAGCGGGTCCTTCCCACTCTGGCTGCAAATATACGAACTTTTTTTGGAACGTCCAAGAAAAGTCGTAAAAAAAACAAATGGGCACCGTTGTTCTTCCCAGGAAACAGGACAATGCCATGAATCAACGGGATTATGGCTCGTCGTTAACGAGATTACGGCTCGTCGTTAACGAGATTACGGCTCGTCGTTAACGAGATTACGGCTCGTCGGCAACGACCTTGCGGCTCGTCGTTAACGATCTTGCGGCCATTGACAATGTTAAGGTCCTTGGACAGGCCTTCGGCCTTTTTGGGGTTATCTACGCGTTGTCCGACTCTATTTCCCAATCGCTGATGGTCCGCGTCTCAATATTGAACTGGACACCGACCTTCACGACTTTGCGGCCTTCAGTCACATAGGGGATGGCATAGCCTTTGTTGTTGATCTGCATGAGGGCGTCAATTGGAGATTTTCTGATTAGCAAAGGCACTTAGGACACTATATGGATTATAGATGTCCTCCGACTTTTCAGAGAAATGATAGCCGTCATATCTGGTTTTCATCATGTCCTTGTCCTTTCCTGTTATTTGTCGTTTCTAATTTATGGCACGTACCTGTCCTTACGCCATACGTTTACACCATCCGCCCGCAAAGTTACATATAATTTTCGAGATTTCATAACTGACGGCGCGAAAAAATGACAAATTTGCCACGACGGAATCGGGAAATAATCAGAAATCGGGCTGAAACGCCACTGCCTCAATGACATTCCAGCCCGACATTCTGGCTCAGTGCCTACGAGTTCTTCGCTCACTTAACCACGACCTTACGGCCATTGACGATGTGGATGCGCTTGCCGGTGGCATCGGCATCCTGCTTGTAGATGCGGCGGCCCTGGAGGTCGTAGTGCGGGGCATCGGGATGGCCGGCAGCGTCGAGGACGGCCTTGACCAGCGTCTCCTCGCTCCAGATGACGGGCACCTCGGCGGGTTGGCCACTGAGCACGTACTGGCAGTAGGCCTTGCCCTTGGGCACGACCTCGCCCCGGGCAGAGAGGGTGAAGCGGACAGCGCCATCGGAGCCTTCGCGAACCTGATAGATGCCCTCGTCGTCAACGACGTAGGGTGCCGTGGGCGTGCCGATGAGCATGTTGCCCGCAATGGCCGGCGCACGGTTGGAGGCAACCGACGTGGCCTCAGCCATGTCGATGCGCTGACCGGCCACACCGGAGAGGATGACACCCTCGCCAGCAGGTATGTAGCCCTCGGTGAGCTGCTCGACGATGAAGCTCTGCTTGTCGTACTTAGCCAGATACCAGACCTTGGCAGTCTCGGTAGCGACCTGGACAGCCACGGGTGACGAGAAGCTGCCTGCACCCTGCTGAGGCATCACGATGGTGGCACCACGCAGCAACGAGAAGTTACGGGTCTGTGCGGCCTCGTCGAACCAGACCTGTTCGGTGGGACTCCATATATAGCCGTCGGCCTGGCAGAGCAGGTCGTAGGTCAGGCTCTTGTCGTCGACCTTCAGCTGGTAGTAGCCGTAGGCGTCGGTGGTGGCAGCGTATGTGACGTCGCCGCTGCGCAGGGTGATGCGGGCGCCACCCACAGGCACGTCATCCTCATCGCGGGTGACACGACCACTGAGCAGGCCCATGGGCTGCTCGGTGAACACGGCCTGGATGGTGACAGAGGAGGTAACGGTGACATTGAACGTTGAACGTTGGACGTTGAACGTTGAACGTTGAACGTTGAACGACGAATGACGGGCGGCGGACGCGGTGGACGCGTCGGACGCGGTGACAGGCTTGCCGTCAAGCAGCCAGCCGTCGAACTGCCAACCCGGGGCGGGCACGGCAGTCAGGGAGAGTTCAGAACCGTAGGCATAGCGGCCGGTGCCGCCACCCTCGATGGTGCCGCCCTGCTCGTTGCAGGTGACGGTGACATCATAGTAGTGGGGCGTGAAGACGGCTGTCAGCTCAGTGCTGCCCTGAGCGGTATAGGCGAAGGAGGCAGAGTCGTTCAGCACCTTGTCGCCCTCCATCCAGCACTTGAAGTCGTAGCCCTCGGCAGGCGTGGCCACGAGGCGGACGGACTGGCCGAAATCAAACTGCCCGGAGGCAGGCTGCACAGTGCCGCCCTCGGCGGGCATTGCCTTGACGGCCAGGCTGACCTTGCCGCCCTGGAACTGAACCCACGTGGCCTGACGACCCACGGCACCCTGGAAGCCCTCATGGTCGGTGATGGCGGCCGTCTGGACGGTCAGCACGTAGTAGCCGTCAGCGGTGGTCAGGGCGTCGAGACCCAGCAGGTAGTCGGTGTCCGACTGTCGGGTGATGGTCATGGCCGAGGTGTCGAGCCGTCGGCCCTGGCACTGCAGGGTGACGTCGTCGGTGGTGAAGGTAGCGGCATCGATGGCCTTGTTGAAGCGCACGGTGAGCTGACGGACAGGCTCAGCGGCCACGGTGCCCTCACGCGGCACACCGACGTACTCCTGGACAGCCAGCTCGACGTCGGGCTTGGGCGCGAAGGTCAGGATGTAAGTCTCGCCCGTGAGCGGCATGTTAGCCACGAAGTGCAGGCGGCACTCGCTGAGGGGCTCGCGACCGTCGCGCAGCGTGCGACTGGTCTGCCACATGTTGTCGACGTTCAGCTCGGCACCGTCGCTCTGGCGGCGGATGCTGACCAGCTGCTGACGCCCCACTGTCGGGTCCATCAGCGAGCCGTAGGCCCAACCGGCCTGCGTGGGCACGAGGGTCAGGTGGTACTCGGTATCGCTCCGCTTGTCGATGGCGGCACTGGCCAGTTCGTAGACGGCGTCCTGCGTGGCATCGGTGAAGTAGATGGCGTCGGGCATGTCGGCGGCATCAGTCACGTCGTTGACCAGGAAGGCGCGGAGAGAGGTGACAGGTGACAGTTGAGAGGTGACAGGTGACAGTTGAGAGTTGACAGATGGCGTGAAGCCGCGGATGAGTTCGTGGATGGTCACCTGGTCGAGCAGCGAGAGGTTCTCGTTGCCATAGCTGGTGACGTGGGTGGCCTCAACATTGTACTTGACGAAGTGACCCAACAGCGTAGACTGCAGCCACCACTGGGCGTAGGCCTGCGTGTGAGCGGGGATGGTGCCGAAGTCGGTGGGTATAGCCTGTCCGAGGGCCATCACCTTGTCCTGTCCGTTGAGTTGCGACGACAGGAACTCGAAGTCGATGAGCAGTCCCTTCTGGTTGTCGACGATTTCGGGCTGGTTGGTGACCATGCGCACGTTGGTGGCATCGCCGTTGCCCTTGTTGTTGATGATGACGGCAAACTCAGCAGGCTCCATGGGTTCCACCTCGTCGGTCAGTGCGTCGTCGCCCAGGATGTCGCGCTGCATGAAGTACGTCAGGTCCAGTTCGGGCGACGGCTTGACGGTGAGCGTGACGGGATAGAGTTCGCGGGTCACCAGCAGGTCGGTGTACGGGTCGATATAGCTCAGTGTGCCGCCAAACGAATAGTCGACAGGCTCGTCGGGAGCAGCATACTTCGACGGGATGAAGAGGATGGTAGCCGTACCGGTGCTGTCGGTACCCAATTGCCAACCGGCATCCATCGGCAGTTCGCCACGGAAACCTACGAGCGACTCGGTGTGCATCTCGAACTCGCGGGCCGTGGCGGTCTCAAGCGTCCGGGTGTTGGTGACGTTGAGCGTCAGCTTGATATCCTTCATGGCCTGGTTCTTGTTGCCGTTGTAGACGGTCAGCGTGCCACGGAAGGCCTGGCGGGTCATGGTCATCGTCTGATTGATCTGCAGCGTAATGGTGGAGCAGACGGAGTTGCCCTTGTTGTCGGCATTCTCCTTGAACTTGACAGACTCGGCAATCCACATCTCGTCGGTGTCCTTATAGCCCATGGCGCGGGAAGCTTCCTCGGCCTTCTCAATCAGATCAAGATACTTCTCGAAGTTCTCATAATGGATGCGGTTGTCCGACTCGCCACCACTCTGTTCGAAGGCGGTAGAGTTGTTCAGACGCTCCACGAACTTGGCCAGCTGGGCCTCGCTGATGCCCTGCGGCTTGACGGGCAGGAGCTGGTCGACCGTGACGGTGCCCTCATGAGCGGTAGCAGCCTTCAGCACGGCGAAGATTTCCTCGTCGGTGGTCTTCTCAACCCAAGCGGTGTCGCCGAAAATCTCCAGTTCATAGGCATTGAAAGCCCATATCTCCTGAGCAGGAATCTCAGCAGCCAGACGATAGCTGGTCAGCCAGCTGGGCTCGGCAGCAGGAGCAGCACGACGCGGCGTGAAGGCCGGGCCTTTCCACGAGAAGGGTACGAAGGACTGCCACCAGGCATGCTTATCGTCACACGGTTCGGTGAGACTGATCAGACAGTTGATGACGTTGATGCCGGCACCCACAGCACTGCAGGCCACGGCAGGCACGATGCTACCACCGAGCGTTGCGGGCAGTGCAAGCACGGCACCCTCAGCACAGAACTCAGTCATACAGCCGACAGCCGTCAGGCCACATGTGGTATAGTAGCGCCAGTTGTTGTGAGTACCCTTGTCTCTATTGCAGGCATACGCGCCATAGATGCATCCCGCCTTGGGAATGAAGGAAATGCCGCACTCGGCCCACTTCTGCAGATAGGTATTGGTGCAAGGGTCGCAGTCCTTGTCGACCGAGACACCGCCACTGTATGACGACGCGCCGTAGCCGCCGCCACCGCCACCGCCTGGTGAGCCGAGGCCATTGCCATAGACGGTGTACCAGCCGCCGCCATTGTCCTTCGGACAGGGCAGGTCAACCTTGATGGTATGGGGGAACCAGCCGTATTTACCGTCGGGACCGCACTCAAATCGCCAGTCGGTCAGCGAAGTGACCCTACAGGGAGCCTGGCTGTCGGAACTCTTGGAAGTGCCGGAGCCGGAACCTGGGCCGGAACCTGAGCCGGAGCCGGGGTCACCGGAACCGGGATCGGAAGGATCGATGCGACGGACCTTGACGGGAATGTAGATGCTCTCGTCGGGGGCCAGCGACTGGTCGTCGAACTTCTGGGTAATCTCCCACTGGAGGTCGTCGGTACGCGACGGTATGCTATAGACGACATCGTAGACGGGCACATTGCCCTTATTGGTAATCTTCACCTCGTAGGTGTGGCTGTCGCCGATGGTGAGACCGCCAAGATCCATGCCCTCCGGCTCGGCCACATCGACCACCGGGGCGTCGACATTGGTGCCGTAGTCCCAGGTAAACTCAATGTCAGACTGCGTGATACCGCTCACGTCGTGGGTATCCTTGCGGTAGGACATGCGCGTGATCTTCACCGGGATGACATAGCTCTGCTGGGGCGACAGATTCAAATCGGAAGCCTGGACAAGCGGTTCCCACTTGTAGCCCCTGAAGCGCTCAGGAACCTTGTAAGCGGTACTATTAGCCGTAATCAGACCCTTGTTGGTCAGGATGGCATGGTAAATCTGGCTCTCGCCAGCACCCATCTGAGCCAGTTCGAGTTCGTCGGGCTCGATGACTTCCACCACGGGGGCAGGCACGTTGGTCTCATACTCCACGGTGGTCGTGATGTTGTACTCGTCCTCGACCTCGGTCTCCTCGACATCCCAACTGACGGTGATGGTCTGATAGCTGAGGACGACGACCTTGGTAGTGGTGGTGCCCGGGTCGACCAGGATATTGTTGCGATAGGACTCGTGCTTGTCGGCTGTGACGTTGACCTGATAGTAGCCCTCGGGCAAGGTGAAGGAGTAGAGGCCGTCGTCGCCGGTCTTACCCTGTGCTATGAGTGCGCCGGTGACGGGATTCTTCAACACGATCTCAGCTCCGCTGACGTGCGGCTGCTCCTCAGTATAATAGGTAAACTCGTCGGTGACATCGATGACCAGCGTACCGGTCTGGTCGGAGACGGGCGTGACGTTGAAGTTGATGTAGGTGCCGTTGCCGTTCTCGCAGTTGATGCCGATACGTCCGGTGACGGGCACGTTGAGCTGCATGTCGGCGGTAGGCATCAGTCGCAGCACGACGGTAGCGGTGTCGTTCTGGTTCAGGCCGGGCATGGCGGCACCCGTCAGGGCCTTCATCCATTCGGGCAATGCAAGGGTAATCTTGCCAGTGTTGCCCTTACCGTTGTTGCTGACAGTGAAGCTGTAGTCGCGCCCGTTGTCCTTGTTCATCGTGGTGACGAGGTTCTGCTTCTCAACCACCAGGTTGGCAGTAGCCGTGCGGGCATAGTAGTAGACAGGAATCTCGAGGCTGGCACCCTCGGCCGAGGTGACACGCACCTTGAAGGGCACCCAGTCCTTACCCGGCGTTGCCTCGGTGGCCGCTATCTGGTAGGCCATGTCTACCTTTTCGTTGCCGCCAATGGACGGGGCAATCGTGAACTGAGGCTGACAGCCGTCGGGAGCGTCGAGCACCTCAGCCTTGACACCGCTCAGGGCCAGCGTACCGGCATTCTCCAGACGGATGACACCAGTCTTAGGTTCGCCGATGGTCACGTCGCAGGTGATGTATCCGCTATCAGTACGCTTCAAGCCATAGACATCGAAAGCGGCCAGTTTCTCAGTAGTGGGGTCGCCCTTGAAGCAGGCTCCAACCGTGAAGTGGCCCGACTGCAGGGGGAAGAGTTGCCATTCAAGGGTGAAACGGCCGTTGGCATCGGTCGTCACCGGCTTGACGTCGCGTGCGCCGGCATTGACCATGTAGACGTCAATCTGGGCGTTGGCCGTGCGGTCGCCGCTGATCTGTCCGCTGATGATCACCAGGTCGCCCTGACGATAGACGGCCTTGTCGGTCTGGACAGCCGCCGTGAAGGGAGAAATGGCGGTAACGGTCAGTTCCTCAGAAGTATTGTTGGTGTAGAGCAACTCGGCAACGCTGCGCGTCTCGTTAACAATGGCATAGAAGACACGGTCGCCGACATTGTCGGGCAGCGTCACCGCACGTGTGAGTGTCCCGCTGCCTCCGGCTGGAATGTCTGCGGAGGTGTAGAGTGTGGCAATGGCTGCCGACGTACCCTTGATGTAGAGCGTGACGGGCGTCTGCATGGGCAACGGATAGACACCGTCGTTGACCACTTCGACATTGAGGGTGATGGGACTGCCCACAATGGCCTTTTGGACGTTTGACGTCAGACTGCTGATGCGGGCATCGGGCAGCGTCTGGTCGGTGACGAGCAGGAAGCACGTGCCGGAGCCGAAACCTTCGGCCGAGACGGTGAAGACGACGGTATGGGAGTCGCCGCTGACGTCATTCGCCTTGCTCTGGACGGTAACATCGACAGTGGTCAGACCGGCAGGGATGGTGACCTGGTGGTCATAGGTGAGCTGGCTGTCGTAATCGCTGGAGATGGTCACGGCCAGCGGCTGGCTGATGTCCGACACGGTGTTGCGCGTGACGGTGAGCACGGTGGTGCCACCCTCCTTGACGGTGCTCTGCTGGGAGGCCACTGAGAGCGACGCGCCATCGTTGTCGAGCACGGTGAGCGTGGCCGCGACGTTGCCGGCCTGTTCACCGGCCGAGGCACAGTTACACGACGACACCCAGACACCGGCTGTCAGCGTGTAGGTGCGGTCGCCCTCCTTAACGGTATTGTCGACGGGGCCGAGGTTGAAGTAGACGGTTTCCACGCCCTTGGCCATCTCAATGGACTTGTGGGTGTAGTATAATCCACCGTTCGAGTCGTCGGAGAGTCGGACGGTAATCTTGTTGTCAGTCCGACCGGTGCGCGTCAGCACGGCGGCAACGGCGGTGGGTCCGGCCTGCTCGCTGACCACGTTGGGTGTCAGCGTCAGCGTCAGCACGGGCATGTCGTCGTCCTTCAGCACGACGATAACCTCGCCCCGCTCGTAACGCGCGGCAGAGACCGTGAACTTGTTGGCCAGCATGAGGTTGGGCACGTCGTTCTGCACGGCCGTGACATCCAGCGTCACTGAGGTCTGGCCCGCAGGTATCACCACCTGCTGCGCATACTGGAAGCGCTTCGAGTCCTCACTGGTCAGCCGGACGGTGACATCGGTGGCCGAGGCACGGGCAATGGCCACGGTAAGCTGGAAGGTCTCGCCCTCCACGATGTCGGTCTTCGAAGCCGTCAGCGTCAAGGCCGGCAACTCGTCGTCCTCGATGGTGAGCCGTGCCGTCACGGGGTCGTAGCCGTCGCCCGTGGCGGTGATGGTGGCCACGCTGTCGGCATCGAGCACCTCGTTGCCAATAACAGTGGCGTAGAACACCACGCCCGACTGATTGGCAGGAATGGTGACGCTGGCAGGCAGTTGCAGACGCGAATCATTGGCTGTCAGGCTGAACGTACGGACGTCCTGCCAGCGGCCCGAGCGGCTCAGCTTGCCCATGATGCGCTGACTGCTGCCCTCGACGGTGCGCAGGGGTGACAGTTCGAGCGTCAGCTGCTTGCCGACGGTCAGGTTGGTCGCGCTGGAGGCCACGTTGTTGTCGCGCAGCGACGGGTGCTCGCCAGTCTTGTCGTTAGGAACGACGGTGACCTGCACCTTGGCCAGTCCGTCAATGCCCAGCAGGGCGGGCAGCGTGACCTTGGCCTCGCGGCTGACGGCAGCACCGGCGGCCAGCGTCTGGTCGTAATAGACGGTGGCAACGGACTTCTCGGCATGACCCGACAGGGCCACCAGGGCCACCTGCTCGCTCCATCCGGCCTCAGTAGCCACCTGCCCGATGTTCTTCACCGTCCAGCGGACGGTCAGTTCGCCCTCGGGATTGACCGCTGCGGGGTCGAAGCTGACATCCGTGGGCAGCAGGTCGGGACGTGGAATTTCCTCGATGGTGACGGCGGCACTCTGCTGACTGCTCAGCACGTTCTGCTGCTGGCGGTCGGTGAGCGTCACGCTGCCATCGACCAGGTAGATGGGGTACGTCGTGCCGTTGACGGCATCGGCGGGCAGCGGCATGTCGATGGTCAGCAGCGTGCCGCCGTTGTCGAGCAGCAGGTCGTTCTTGTCGCTGTAGACGATAACGCGATAGTCGGCATAATAGTTGACACCGCCATGCAGTGATGCCGTCTGCCACCGGCCACCATGACGGGTGGCCACCACCTTGTGGTAGGGCGCACGCTGGGCCGAGAGCGTGACGGGCAGCGTGCCGTCCTCGCGGGCCGTGAGTTCGAAGGGTATGGAGATATCGAACTGCACACCGGTGATGTCGCTCTGGTTCTCCATGACGACGGGCAGGCTGACGGTCTTGCCGGCGGGATATTTCACTGAATCGACACGCAGCACGTTCGTCTGTGCCTGAAGCAGCGTTGCCAGACAGGCCATGATGGCCAACAGTTGGAATCGGATGTATTTCATAGTCGTTGTGTTACTTCGTTATTTTCTTGATCTTCTTACCGTTGTAGATATAGATGCCGTCGGGCAGCGACTGCCACGGGCCGACGCGACGACCATTCAGGTCGAACAGCACGCCATCGGGCAGCGCGTCGCCGTCGGACAGCGTACGGATGCCGGTCAGCGCACCCTGGTAATCGACGTCCAGATAGCGGGCCTGGCTGTCAGACAGCCGCACGTCAGTAATGGCGGCCCCGGCGGGCAGTCCGCTCAGGAGCTGGTGGACACCGGGGGCCAGACAGCGGCCCTCAGCCGAATAGGCCACGATACGGACACCACCGGCCACCTGACGCATAGCCACGGAGAACTGGCTCTGCAGGGCCTCGCTGACGCGCAGCTGCTGGGCAGTGGTTCCCGTGACGGTGAACTGCAGGGCGGCAACGGCATCGGAAAGGGTCAGCACGACGGTGCTGCCATCGGTCGAGAGCACGTTGGGCCGGCTGGCCGGTGCCCTATGATTATAATAAGGTGTGTTGGCGGGTTCGGTCAGCGTGGCAGCCAGTACATAGTCGACACTGCCCACAATGTCGCTGACGTTAACGAAATCGTCGCCATTGGTGTCAGCAGCGGTGAAGTTGAAGAGCTGGCCGTCGGGCTTGCCGTCGTGCAGGGCGTAGTGGATGACGCTCTGCAGGTCGGTGACGTCGACAGTCTGGTCGGCATTGGCATCGCCGTCAGTCCAGTCGAAGCGGACAATGAACGAGAGGTGACTCCACCAGGGGTCACCATGCGTGTACATGACGGGCACGCCCTTCGGCGCACGGAGGGCACGCGAACTGTAGCTGGAATTGAGCACCCAGAGACCCTCGGAGTCCTTGGTGAGTTCCCAGTCGCTGGTCGTCCAGTCGCCATTCTTGTTGAGATAGTGACGGTAGAGGTCGCTGCACTGGTAGCCGTAGTCGCCATACTCATGGCGGTAGGTCTGGACGGTATTCAGTTCGATAGCAGCGGGAATGCCCGGCGTGATGTCAGTAACGGGGGCATTGGCCACGACCTGCTTGGTCTGGTAGTCGACAAACTGGAAACCGCGGGCAAACCGGTCGTTGGGCAGTTTCTCGTTCGGAATGGGCTGCGAGACCTCGGTCAGCTGGTTGTAACTCAGGTCGAGCCGCGTGAGGTTGGGCAACTTGGTGGCAAAGGGATAGATGTCGCCGGTGAGTTCGTTGCCCTGCATGTTGACCTCGGTGAGCGTGGTGCAGGCCTCGCGGTTGGCCAGCAGCGTGGTGAGGTTGGCACGGACGTGGTTGTTGCTCAGATTGAGCTTCTCGATGCGCGGCAGCAGGAACAGCGAGTCGCACAGCTCGCCCTCAAGGCCCTGGCCCGTCAGGTCGATCTCGGTGATGTAGTCGCCGACGGTCAGCACGCCATGCCACTTGCCCATGGAGCGGTGGTTGTTGGTGAGGTCCCAGGGATGCTTCCAGTTGGCACCGTCCAGCTCGCGGTAGAGTTTCTGCAGCACGGCAAAGTCGAGGTCGTTGAGCACGTCGCCCTGGAAGAAACCACGTATCTCCTTGAACTCCTTCCACGTGTCGGCAGCCTTATACAGCTCGACGGCATCCTCAGGCACCTCGAGCACGCACCTGTGAACGAATGACAAATAATTACTATCGTAGTTGGGAGGCGTACCGGCATACATGCGTATCAGTTGCAGCGAGTCGCAACCATACACCAATGAGGTAACCGAACCTTGCGTATAGTCCTGATTCTTGCCCAGATAGATGGTCTTCAGGCGCTTGCAGTATGCCCAAGCCCAATCGCCTGGATGTTTATGGACACCGTCGGGGACACGGAACTCGCGCAACTGAGTGTCATAAAAAGCATAGAAAGCAATGGTGGCCAGCGAATCGGGCAACTGGATGGCTTCCAGCCCAGAATATCTGAAGGCAGAATAACCCACCGCACTGACGCTGTCGGGAATCTGAATCTGGCGCAGCGACTTGCAGTTTTCAAACATATAGTCGGTGATGCGCTTGATGTCCCTAGGCAACCGCACGCTGCGCAGGCTGTCGCAAGAGGCGAAGAGGCCTGTTCCCCACGTAGTAATACCTTCGGGCAGGGTGACGGCGGTGATGCCCGAGCGGGCAAAAGCATCGTAATCAATCTGCTTGACACCAGCCGGGATTTCTATCGCACCCGTCATGGACTTGGTATGACTGAAGGCACTGCCACCTATGAACGTCAAAGCAGCGGGCAACTTGCTGAGCCGGAGGCTGTCACAGTTGCAAAAAGCGTTATACTCGATGTCGGTAATCTGGTCGTTCAGGTCGATGGTGCGCAACTTACGGCAGCCGTAGAAGGCATCGTGACGGACGACGCGGATGCCGTCGTGCAGCGTGACGCTGAGCAGTTCAGGGCAATCCTCACAGAAGTCGTAGGGCACATAGTCGATGCCCGTAGGCACGTTGACACTGGAGAGCTGTTTACAGCCCTGGAACGTGCAGTAGTCCATCTCGGTGATGCTGTTGGGCAGCGTGATGGTGGTGAAGCCGGTATTCTCGAACACGTAGCGGCCGGTGAAGGTCAGCGTGTTCATCGTCGCGATATTGATGTCGGCAAGCTGCGGACAATAACTGAAAGCGGAATGGCCCAGACGGGTCGTACCCTCGGCCAGCACCACCTTCTGCAGCTTGTCGCAGTGGTAGAGCACGCCGTCAGGCACCTCCTTGATGCTCTGAGGGAAGCGGAACTCGGTGATGCTGTCGCAGCCCTCGAAGGCATTGTACTCTATCTGGGTGACGCTCTCGGGCAGCGTCAGGCTCTCCACGGCGTTGCAATTGCTGAAGGCATAGTTGCCGATGGTCTCCAGACCTTCGCTGAACGTGATGCGCCTGACCACCTTATTATACATAAAGGCATGGTTGCCAACGGTCTTCAGCGTGGCAGGCAGGACGATGGGTGTCGTTCGGCTGGCGTTGTTGTAGAAGGCATACTCGGCGATGGTCTCAACGCTGGCCGGGATGTTGACATCCTCGAGAAGGTCGCACTCGCTGAAGCAGCTGGTGCCGACGAAGGTAATAGCGTCGGGCAGCGTGACCTTCAGCAGCTCGTTGCAGTCGTAGAAGGTCTCAGCCTCCAGGCGCGTCACGCCGGCGGGAACCACCAGCGACGTGAGGCCCGTGCGGCAGAAAGCATTGCGGCCAATGGTGGTGACGGCATTGCCGAGGCCGATGGTGGCCAGACGGCGGTCGTCAGCCATGGCATAGTCGCCAATGGCGGTGGTGGCCCTGGGCAACTGGAGGCTGCGCAGCATGGGCATGTTGTGGAACATGTAGCTGCCCACCACGTCGTTCTCGACGGCATAGCGGTAATAGTCGTAATCACTGTAAACCGTAGCCGTGCCGTTGTCGCTGACCGACCAGAGATGGTACTTCTCGCCACCCTCAACGATGTGCACCGAGGAGAGGTCGAGCACCTCGAGCAGCGGCAGGAAACCGTGCAGGTAGTCGATGTCGGTGCCGTTGAGCGGACCGCTGACGGTGAGCCGCTGGACGTACATGGGATTGGCCAGTGCCTCAATCTTGCTGCCTAACTGGCCACCCTCGGTTGTGGTGACGGCAACGTCGGTGGTAGCACCAATGGCCATGATGCGCCTGTCCTTGGTGTAGTCGCTGGTGCGGTAGGTGTCCACCAAGTCGGGATGCACGTAAAGGACGATGTTGGACGGCAGCCACAGTCCCCCCGTAAACGGATAGTTGGCACCGGGCAGCACTATGCGCTGCAACTGATGGCAGTTATAGAATATGTACCAGTCGTTAGCGAAAGTGGTGAGGCGGCTGCCAAACGTCACCTCCGTCAACGCCCGGCAATTGCTGAAAGCACTGCCCTCGACGGTCTCAACGGCCTCGGGCAACGTCAGCGTCTCCAACGAAACGCAGGCGCCGAAACACTCCTGGGGAATCGTCGTGACGGGCGAACCGTCGGCAAAGGTGAAGGTGCGCAGCGAGTCAATGCCATAGAAGGCACCCCGTTCAATGGTGGTGACCGAGGCGGGCAGCGTCAGCTGGCGCACGAGGTCGCAGTCCTCGAAGGCATTGTTCCTGATGGTCGTCAGCTTGGTGCAGTCGCCCAGGTTGACATGCGCCAGACTGTAGCAGTCCTGGAACGTATAGCTTCCTAACAGTTCGAGGTTCGCGTTCAGCGTCACGCTCACCAGCTTGCGGCAACTATAGAAGGCATCGTTGTTCGTACCCTCAGGACCGCCCGTACTGACGATGTTCTGTCCGAACACGATGCTCACCAGGTTGCTGCGGTTGCCCACGGACCCGCTGATGTAGCGCACGTCGTGGCTGGTGCCGTTACTGTCAGTCACGCGGTCGGCAATGATGATGTGGCCCGCCTTGGCCTCATCGCTGCTGTACTTGTCAACTCTCGTAAACGTGGCCGGGCCGTCGCCGTCGAACGTGTAGCGAAGCTCGTTGCCGTTGGCGTCGGCCACCGTCACCTGGTCGGCCTGCGCTGACAGGGGCAGGAAGATGCCCGCCATCAACAGGAGCCATGCCTGCCAAAAGGCAACATGGTTCGCGGTCATCGTGCCAGCGTGTGGCATTGCATTCTCTGATTTCTTCATAAGCTTATAGATGTTTAATTTGTAGACGACATAAAGATTTTGCAAATATAGGAAGTTTCCGGTTACGAAGCTTCCTATATTTGCAAAACTATGTGCTATTATTGCAAAAAGTGCGTCATACCAGGCATTTTGGCCGGTATGACGCTAAGATTTATCCGCCAATCTTCGGTTTCAGTTCGTCGGGCGATTCGTTGGTAAACATATCTACACGTGGCGCCTCGCGCTCAAAGAGGTGCTGAATGACGTCGGGCGAGAGCGTCAGCGTGGGTTGGAAATCATCGGACTGCAGATAGCGCAGGATGGAGTAGCGCAACTGACGAGCCACGGGTTTCCGTCCGTCGGCTACCTGACGCATGCTGACAGGCAGCGTCGTCATCAGCAGACGGCCACTGAGCACGCGGGCCTCGACGAGCATGCCCAACTTGCGCGACACATGCCACGTGTCAATGGGCTGCACGATGGGCTGATAGGCCTTGGGAAATTCTGCGAGATTCATGACCTGCGTGTGGTTGACGAGTTCCCACCAGTTCAGGTTCTGCCAGTCGTCAGTCGGGAAATCGCGGAACACGGGGTGGCTGGCCTGGATATAGGCACCAGTCGTGTGTGGCGGGCGCATCTTAAACCAACTGGTGTTCCAGAACACGGGCAGGAAGGTGTGGACGACATCGCGGCCATAGCGAATCTTGCCGCCGGCACAGAGCAAGACGGTACCTCCCTTCTTCAGCACTTTCAGCGCACGGTCATCGAGCGAATCGGTCTCGTAGATGCCTTTGGGGAGGTCTTTGTCCGTATCGGGCAGCGTGGCAGGATAGACCCAAAAGTCCCACTGGTTCCAGGCCAGGCCGTTCATCAGGATGCGGAGCGTGAGCTTGGCAGGCTTCACAAACCCAGACAGCGGGAGGCTGACCGTGCCCAAAGCAATATTCTTGCCAATGGGTATCATGCCGCTGAACAACGCGCCCTCGACGATGGTCGTCGAGTCGCCGGTGACCGCATAGGTGACCTTGGCGTCCTTCACGCCAGTCTGGAAGGCATTATAGACCTCAACAGGCACAACGAGGCGTTCGTCGTTGGTATAGACGAACTTCGGGAATCGGGCCAGGGCGACCAGTGGTGCACAGAACTGCCGCCATTCCTGAGCCGTGCAATAGCCCTTCTCGCGCCAATGGACGTTGAGCGGGCCGACAAGGGCCGTGCCCTGTCCGCTGTAGTCGTTGAGCCCCAGATACTGGAATCCGGCATAGTCCCTGGTGCGCAGGTTGCGCTCGGTCTCGTACTTATAGCAGAGGGTCTGCAGCCGTCCGCTGGCCATCAGGAAATTCTCAGCCTGCTGTGCCATGCCGTTGTCGGCCAGCAGGTCACGGAATATCTCAAAGTTACGAGCCTTGTAGACGCCACTATACTGTGGTATTTCCTTCAGGTCGGGGAAGGCACACCACTGGCCCTGCTCGTGGGCCACGATGGGCGAACGGTTCGGTTCTTTCGACTTGTAGTTGCGGGGAAAGAGCAGCTGCTGGTAATAGTCGTCGTCAGAACCCGGCGCACGGCGATCCCAGTCCAGTCCGCGGGCCCCGGCCTTGACATGGTATTCAGAACCGTCGTCCCAGGCCCAGCCACCACCGACGCTGGCACCGGCATAGAGCTTGGTGGCATCGTATTCCTTCATGGCCTTCACCCACTCGTTGCAATAGCTGACCCAGTCGCCGGCAGGCTCGTTGCCGACGGCCATCATGCAGAACGAGGGATGATGACCGTACGTATCGATGATGCGACGGGTCTCGTCCATCAGGTACTGGTCAACCTTCTGGCCCCGGCGCAGGCGGACACCGTGGTTGGGCCACGACGGACCTTCGGGCTGCAGGTAGATGCCAACGCGGTCGGCAGCGGCAAAGGCGGCCTCCGGCGGACAGTAGGAGTGGAAACGGACATGGTTCAGTCCGTAGGCCTTACACTTGCGGAAGACGCGCAACCACTCGTCAACGTCCATTGGTGGATAGCCCGTCTCTGGAAAACAACAGTTCTCGACGGTTCCGCGCAGAAAGAGCGGACGGTCATTGACGAACATCTGAGGGCCGTCAATGCGCAGCTGGCGCAGGCCGAAGGTGGTCTCATAGACGTCGTCGCCAGCCTCGACAGTCAGCAGATAGAGGTTGGGCGAGAACTCGTCCCACAAGGGAGCATGGTTGCCCAGAAAGAGGTCAAACTCCTTTTTTGTCCCAAAAGCCTCCGTGACTTCGGCCGACACGGACTTGCCGATGTGGTCCCCCTTGATGGAGCGGACGTTGACATGGACGAAATAGTTGCGTTTTGGCAGAAAACGAACACCGTCGACGTGGTTCTCCAGCTGGACGCTGACGTGCACCGAGCGCCTGGTCGCATCGGGAATGACGCGTACCTGCCGGATGTTCAGCTTCTTGGGCTGCAGCTGCAGTTCGATACGCCCGACGATGCCGTTCCAGTTGCCTTGCGTCTGGTCGGTGACGCTATGGGAGTCCTGGCCGACACAGACATTCTCGATGCCATTGTAGACGCAGATGGCAATGGTGTTGCCCGCGCCGTAGTGCAGATACTTGGTGACGTCGTAGCAGTGGGGCGTGGACAGCGACATGTCGTGACCCACCTCGCGGCCATTGACATAGACGGTGGTCTCAATGTGCGGTCGTTCCAGGAAGAGCGTCACGCGGCGGTCCTTCATGTCGGCAGGCACGTACAGCTTGCGCCGATACCAGGCTCGCCCGGTATAGTGGCGCTCCGGGGTCAGAAAGAAGGGGAACTTCATCTTACCGGCCTTCCGGTACTTCTCCATGTAGGGGTTGAAGTAGAACGACGAGTCGTAGAGCGAACCCGTCCAGCGGGTCTCGGCGGTCACGATGTCTCCCTTACCGTTGGTGAGCATCGAACCAGGCAACATGACGTAGTCGTTATAAGCTGTGCTGTCACCGAGCGACAAATCCCACGCGCCGGCCAGCGAGATGGTCTGCTGGGCACGGGAGGGGAGCACCAGCGCGTGGCACGTCACAAGAGCCACGAGTATGAAGAGACGCATCATCGGGGCAATCAGTCTAAATGAAACACTTCCTGCAGGGGGATGGTCACCGGCGAATGGTCGGGATTGGTGTCCATGATGTCGGCCATCATGTCCCACCAGCGCTGGGTAATGGGGTCAACGTCCGTCGTGTCCTGCGACGAGCCCTCGCCCTCACACTCCTGGTAAGCAAACAGCAGGTTGGTGTCGCGGTCCCAGAAGATGCTGTAGTTCTTAACACCGGCCTCATGAATCATCTCAACCAGTTCGGGCCAGATAGCAGCGTGGCGGCGTTCGTACTCCTGTTCGCAGCCAGGCTTCAAATACATTTTAAATCCAAATCGCTTCATAATGTTCAATGTTAAAAAAAGGACTCTCCCCCAGCCCCTCCCTGCGAGGGAGGGGAGTAATATGTCCTGCCGCAGTATAGGCATCCTGAGAGTAATCACTCCCCTCCCTCACAGGGAGGGGCTGGGGGAGAGTCTTTCAGTTGTTCAACGTTCAATTTCCATCGGGCTTCGTGATGTTCGAGCCTGCCGACATGTGCCAGACAAAGGTGTCAGGGCTGTCGGGATGCTGTGGGTCGAAGTCCTGCCAGTCGGCGCGCAGATGCTGCACCAGGGGCGAGCCCATCTGCTTCAGCCCCATCACCACCATCTTGGCTATCTCCCATGCACCGTAGGGATTGAAATGGGTGTTGTCGGCCAGGGGCTTGGGCTGGTTGGCAAAGGTGTTGGCAGGATAATGGACCAGCGACTTCTTCGAACCCTCGTCGCCCAGCGCCTCATAGAAAGTGGTTGACATACTGGTGAGGTCGATGACAGGCACCTGCTCACGACGGGCCACCGTCTTCATGGCCTCCGGATAGTCACCATGGGTGTTCTGGTTGCGCCCATTCTTGAAGGAGCGGCGGGCCGTAGGCGTGCAGAAGATGATGTGGCCACCGGCAGCTTTTACACGGTCGGCAAAGATCTTCAGGTTGCGCGAATAGGAATACCACGCACCGTCGCCGGCCTTCTTCTCCTTTTCGTCGTTATGGCCGAACTCCACGATGACGTAGTCGCCCTGCTTCAGCTGGGTCAGAATTTTGTCCAGCCGGCCCTGTCCGAGGAATGTCGTGCAGGACAGTCCGCTCTCGGCATAGTTGGCAAAGGCCACATCAGGCCCAAACCAGCGGGTTATCATCTGTCCCCACGAAGCCCACGGCTCGTTCTCTTGGTCGACCACGGTGGAGTTGCCGCAGAGGAACACCGTCGTCACGTCACTGACGGGTTCCACCTGGATGCGCTGCACGGCGGGCATCGGTCCGCAGAACGACAGGTTCAGCGAGTCGTCCCAGTTGTTGTAGGTCAGCTCGCGGGGCTTCAGCCGCACACGCGTCTTGGCGTCAATCTGCGGGTTCTTCTTGTTGACTACAAAAGTTACAGTCTCGTATTTGCCCTTCTTCGTAGTCACCATGTCAGCATAGTGGCGGCGGCTCTCGGCACGCACCACGGTCTGGCCCGCCTTCTTCTTGTGGCCAACGGTGACCGTCACGCGGTAGTTGCCGTCAGGCACTGCCACGGAGAAATTGAAAGGTTCAGCACTCACCTTGTTCAGCAAGGTATCGACTTTCTGCCCATAGGCGACGCCTCCACACAGGAGCGTCATCATTAACAATAGCTTTCTCATTGTTGTATATCGTGATTTGTTACATCTTCCAGAATCATGTCAGGGCGCTCGTCGGGGCGCATCAGTTCAAAGCGCACATTGCGCAGCGTCAGGCCGTCTACATGTCGGGCATAGAGCCCGTAGGCCGGCGTCGGCCCGGCCCAGCGCGGTTCGGGGTAGTTGGTGCCCTGCTCCCGGTAGGGCTTGCTGACCTTCTGTCCGCCACCGCGATACTGGATGCGGATATTGCAGAGCGAGACATTCCTGATGGGTGTACCGGGCATGCCGGTCACGATGATGCCTGCCAGCGAATCACAGTCGTCGGCCACCACATTATTTATATATATGTCGCGAGCTGTGGAGACGGTCGTACTCTCCTTCGGCCCACGGTTGCGACACCCCGTAGTGATGTAGATGGGATAATGATGAACATGCGACATCGAGATGTTCGACACGGTGATGTTCTCCATCATGCCCTGGTCGACCTCCTCGAACGCCAGGCCGCTCGACCACATGCAGGTGCAGTTGGAGATGGTGATATTGCGGTAACCGCCGTTCGACTCGGTGCCAAGCTTGATGCGCCCGCACACCCAGTTTACCTTCTCTGGCACATAGCTCCCGTCCAGAAAAGTACCCAGCTTGTAGCCGGTCACGATGCAGTTGGTAATCGTGATATGTTCGCAGAGCACCGGACGCTTCAGGGCATACGAACTCTTCAGGACTATGGCATCGTCGCTGGGCGTATTCACCTTCGTATTGCTCACCGTAAAATACTTGCAGCAGTCAATGTCAATGCCATCGCGATTGGTATCGATGGTGACGTTGTCAATCGTACCAATGTCACAGCCCGTCACGATGATGGCAAAGTGGCCGCCACGGTAGATGGTGACATCGCGGATGGTCACGTTGCGGCATAGCTTCAGGGCAATGGCCTTATCGCCGGTACCTATTGAGCCACCCTGGACCTGACCGGCCTTCTCGGTATCCTTTTTGGTGAGGCCCACGCCGTCTATCATGCCCTGCCCCGTGATGGCGACGTGATGACGACCCTCGGCCCAGATAAGGGAATTATGGAAATACGTATGCCCACCATCCTGGTATTCCGGGCCACCAAACACCTCGCTGGCGTCATAGGCCTTCATGCTGGCCGGAGCCGCCACAATCTTGGCACCGGCCATCAGATGTAACTCGATATTGTCCTTTAGCCGGATACTGCCACAAAGGTAGCAGCCTGCAGGTAGCTCGATGCGCCCTCCACCATTGGCTGCCGCCGCTTCGATGGCACGGTTAATGGCTGGCGAGTCCAGCGTTTTGCCATCGCCCTTGGCGCCATAGTCCATCACGCTATAGACATTTGCGGCATGTCCCAATAAGCCACACACACAGAAAAGAAACACGAATAAAAGTCTTGTCATCACCAATAGTTTTTAAGCAATATAGTATGTTAATGCGGCAAAGGTACGAAAAAATCTGAAAAACATTGTGCTCTTTTCATTTTTTTTATTACCTTTGCCCAAACATTACAAACTAATCAAGCTATGAAACGAATCATCCCACTGCTATCGGCAGCACTGTTCGTGTGTTCCGCCGCTCACGCACAACAACGCCAAGTCGAGACCCTGAACTTCGACTGGCAATTCAGCCGCGACTCACTGTTCACCAACACGGAAACCATCAGCGTACCCCACGACTTTCAGATTTCACAGCCGTGGGTGCCACCCGCTGCCGACGAGAAAGCCGACAACACCGACGCAGCGGCCAACATCAAGAGCCGCCTGTCGGCGCGCGGATTCAAGGAAATCGGTACCGGCTGGTATAAAAAGATTTTAAATATCAGCCCGGAACAGCTGAAGGGCAAGCGGCTGCTGCTTGACTTCGAGGGCATCATGCTGACGGCTGACGTCTACCTGAACGGCAAGCGCATTGGCGGAACAGACTACGGCTATGTGGGATTCCAGATTGACGTCACCAAACTGGTGAAGGCTGGCGACAACGTGCTGGTCGTCAAGGCCGAGACACAGAACGAACGGGCATCGCGCTGGTACACCGGCGGTGGCCTGTTCCGCGACGTCAACCTCATCACGACATCGGCAGACCTCTATCTGGAGCGCCATCCGCTTTATATCACCACACGCGAGAACCGCTTCGTCACCGTCGGCGTAGAATATACCAACAACAGCCGCCAGAAGGATGTCAGCATGCTGCTGAAACTCTACGACCCCAACGGCATCTGCATCTACGAGTCGAAGGAGAACTTCACCCGCCGGTCCGCCTCGCGCACGCAGGAAGTCAGGATGAAGGAGGTGGAGGTAAAGGCCCCGCAACTCTGGGACACCGAGCAGCCGAACCTCTACCGCGCCGAGGTCACGCTGATGACCAAGGACGGCAAGGTCTGCGACACGTATTCGGAGCACTTCGGCATCCGCACCATCGAGTTCGGACCGTCGTTCGGACTGAAGGTCAACGGCAAGAAGGTGCTGCTCAAGGGCTATGCCAACCACCACACGCTCGGCGCACTGGGCGCAGCAGCCTATCCGCGCGCCATCGAGAAGCGCATCCTGCTGATGAAGGAGTTTGGCATGAACCATATCCGTACCAGCCACAACCCCTACAGCCGCAGTTTCATAGAGCTGTGCGACAAGTACGGCATCCTGGTGGTCGACGAACTCTACGACAAATGGACCAGACAGCACACCGGCAGCCGTGCACCGTTCATGAACCACTGGGCCTACGACGTGCAGGAATGGGTCAAGCGCGACCGCAACTCGCCCAGCGTCGTCCTGTGGAGCCTCGGCAACGAGCTGCAGCAGGACCCCAACCAGCCCTTCAACGACTGGGGCGTGACGTGCTACAAGATGATGAAGCCCGTGCTGGAGCGCTACGACTCGACCCGCAAGGTCACCGTAGCCATGCACCCGCGCTACCGCAACTGGGAGACCGACTCACTGCCCTGTGACCTGGCTATGCAGACCGACATCCAGGCCTATAACTATAGGTATATGTACTTCCCCGGTGACGGGCGACGCTTCCCCTGGATGACGTTCTACCAGAGCGAGGCATCGACTCAGGCGATGGGCCAGAACTTCTTCGAGATGGAGCTTGACAAGGTCATCGGACTGGCTTACTGGGGTGCCATCGACTACCTGGGCGAGAGCTTCGGATGGCCTCAGAAGGGGTGGGCACAGGGTGTCTTCTACATCTCGCTCGACCCCAAACCCAAGTCCTACTATATGCGGTCGTTCTTCAAGCCCGACGAACCCGTCGTCCATCTGGCCATCCTCGAAAGCGAGAACGCCTCAGAATGGAACGGCGTCAAGATGGCTGGCGACCGTATGACTGAAAACTGGAACCGCAAGGAAGGCTCCAAAGCCAACATCATCGTCTACACCAATGGCGACGAGGTGGAACTGCTGCTCAACGGCAAGAGTCTGGGCCGCAAGGCCAACACCGTCAGCAACGCCAAACTGCGCAACCAGATTCGCTGGGGTGAGATTGACTACAAGAAGGGGAAACTGGAGGCTGTGGCCTACCGTAACGGCAAGCCAGTGGCACGCCACGCCATCGAGACGACCGGCAAACCCGTCAAACTGCTGATAGAACCCGACAACCAGCAGTGGCGGGCCGACGGCAAGGACTTGCAGCACGTCCGCGTGACGGCCGTCGACAGCAAGGGCCGCCGCACGCTGTCGTATGACGACGAGCTGACATTCGAGGTTGACGGCGATGCCAGCATCGTGGCTGTCAGCAATGGCGACATCAGCAGCGACGAACTGTCGACCGCCAATCACATACGGCTCTGGCAGGGCCAGGCCATGGTCATCCTGCGCAGCGGGCGCCAACCGTCAAAGATTACCCTGACAACGAAGCCAAACACCTTCAAAAGCATAACAACAAAACTTGAAACTAAATAAAAGGATTATAGCACTATGAAACGATTTCTGATTATGTTCTGCGTGTGCTGTGGCTTTGTCACAGCCCTCAACGCCCAACCCTCCATCGTCCTCGACGCCGCCCGCAAGACCAACGACTACTTCATGACGAAGTACGCCGACCCCACCCTGCCTACCAATGTCAAGCGCATCCGCCCCTCGTCACTCTGGACGCGTGCCGTCTACTACGAGGGACTCATGGCGCTCAACGCCGTCGACCCGCAGCAGCGCTACATCGACTACGCCATGCGCTGGGCCGACTTCCACAAGTGGACACCCCGCAACGGCGTGAACACGTGCGATGCCGACGACCAGTGCTGCGGACAGACGTATGTCGAACTGGTGCCCTACACCAAGAGGGACTATCGCGACGTGCTCAGCGTCGTCATCGCCAACCTGGACCACCAGATGGTGACGCCCAACGACAAGAAAGCCAACGGCGAACTGTACGGCTGGTGGACATGGATTGACGCCATTCAGATGGCCATGCCGCTCTACATGCAGATATACAAGCTGACAGGCGACACGAAATACCGCGACCACGCCCTGAAGATGTATCTCTGGAGCCGTAACACCTGCGGCGGCGGACTGTTCAACACGAAGAGCGGACTGTGGTGGCGCGATGCCGACTACGTGCCGCCTTACAAGGAGAAGGACGGCAAGGACTGCTATTGGAGCCGTGGCAACGGCTGGGTATATGCCGCACTGGTGCGCTCCATGAACGAGCTGCCAGCCAAGGACAAGGCTTACAAGCAACTGAAGAAGGACTTCCTGCTCATGTCCGAGGGACTGCTGAACTGTCAGCACGCCGACGGATTCTGGCACGCCTCGCTGGTCAGCGACTGCGAATACCCCACCCCAGAAATGACGGGTACCGCCCTCTTCCTCTACGGCATGGCCTGGGGCATCCAGAAAGGGTACCTCAAAGCCGACAAGTATCGCCCCGCATGCGACAAGGCATGGCAGGCCCTCCAGTCCTGCCTGCACAGCGACGGTTTCCTGGGTTGGAACCAGGGCACGGGTAAAGACCCCTCGGCAGGCCAGCCCGTCACCTTCACCTCAGTACCCGACTTCGAGGACTATGGCACCGGCTGCTACCTCCTCGGCCTCTCAGAATACTACAAGCTACTGAGAAAATAAGGAAATGAGAGAATGAGAAATTACCAACCTCAATGCAAATCACGATGAAACGAATCTTCCTTTTGTTCTGTGTATGTTGCGGCTTTGCCGCAACCACAGAGGCCCAGTCCTGGCCACCGGTCACCAACGAGGCCAAGGCTGGCGCGCGCTGGTGGTGGCTGGGCTCGGCCGTCGACAAGGAGAACCTGAAGTGGAACCTGAAGCAATATGCCGACCACGGCATAGGCTCGCTCGAGATTACGCCGCTATATGGCGTCCAGGGTAACCAGGCGAACAACATTCCCTACCTCTCCGACAAGTGGATGGAAATGCTGCGATACACCCGCGAGCAGTGCCGGCAGAACGGCATAGAGCTCGACATGGCCACAGGCACAGGATGGCCCTTCGGCGGACCGTGGGTGCCACTGGAGGAGAGCGCCAGCAGGGTCATCTTCGTCGAGCGGGACGTCACACCGGGCACGACTCCGGACTTCTCGCTGTCGGGCAAGGATGCCGTCAACAGCCGCCTGGACCGCATCGTGGCCTACGACAAGGACGGACAGATGGTTGACCTGCAGTCGAAGGAGGCCACGAAGGCCATTGCCGTATATATTAAATATGGTGTCATGAAGGTGAAGCGTGCCGCACCCGGCGGCGAGGGCTTGGTCATTGACCACTTCGACCGAAAGGCCGTTGCCAACTACCTGAAACACATCGAAGAAGCCTTCGAGCGCACCGGCACGCCCTATCCGCGTACCTTCTTCAACGACAGCTACGAAGTAAGCGAGGCCACCTGGACTCCCACCCTCTTCCAGGAGTTCGAGAAACGCCGCGGCTACAAACTCGAGGCGCATCTGCCCCAGCTTATTGCCGCAGACGCCAACATCGTGGCTGACTACCGTGAGACACTCGGCGACCTGCTGCTTGAGAACTTCACCCAGCAGTGGACAGCCTGGGCACACTCGCACGGCGCCACCACGCGCAACCAGGCCCACGGGTCACCTGCCAACCTCATCGACTGCTACGCCGCCGTCGACATCCCGGAGATTGAGGGCTTCGGACTCTCCGACTTCGGCATCAAGGGCCTGCGCACCGACCCAGGCAAGACGCGCAAGAACGACTCTGACTACTCGATGTTCAAGTACGCCCCGTCGGCCGCCCACGTCTGTGGCAAGCCCTACACGTCGAGCGAGACCTTCACCTGGCTCACCGAGCACTTCCGCACGTCGCTGTCGCAGCTGAAGCCCGACCTCGACCTGATGTTCTGTGCCGGCGTCAACCACATGTACTTCCACGGCACCTGCTATTCGCCCAAGGACGACCCCTGGCCGGGCTGGAAGTTCTATGCGTCCATCGACATGTCACCGACAAACAGCATCTGGCGCGATGCCCCCTACTTCATGCAGTACGTGGAGCGCAGCCAGTCTTTCCTGCAGTGGGGACAGCCCGACAACGACTTCCTCGTATTGCTACCCGTACGCGATATGTGGCAAAAGAATCCCAAGAAGCTGCTCATGCAGTTCTCAATCCACGCCATGGGCAAGCTGGCGCCGGAGTTCATCCAAACGATACTCGACATTGACCGTGCCGGATTCGACTGCGACTACATCTCCGAGCGACTGCTCATGGGCGTCCGCTACAAGGACGGCACGCTCATGACCGCTGCCGGCACGCGCTACCGGGGGCTCATCATCCCCGGTTCGGGCCGCATGCCCCAGACGGTGAAAGACCACATTGCAGCCCTGAAGGCTCAGGGCGCACCCGTCTTCTACAACGTCGACGCAAAGGCGCTTGCACGTGCTGCCCAGCCGGAAGCCATGAAGACGCGCCTCGGGCTGAAGGCCATCCGGCGCCGCAACGACACGGGCTATCATTACTTCATAGCCAACCTCACGCCACGTGACATTGAGGCAGACGTTCCCCTGGCCGTACCCTTCCAGAGCGCCACACTCTTCAACCCGCTCAATGGCGACATCACTCCCGCCACCATTACGGCAGGCAAACTGCACCTGGCCCTACGTTCCGGTCAGAGCATCATCGTCCAGACGTTTAATACAGCGACGCCGTCCAATACAGCGGCCCTGTCCCCGTCTGCTGCAACATTGTCGCAACCCTCCGCCCAACAGGACTACCCGCTCAACGGCCCCTGGCAGCTGGCATTCACTGAGGAGGCACCGAAGGTGACAAAGACCTTCAACCTCCAGCAACTCCAGACCTGGGAGACGCTCGACGACGACAGCGTGCGCGTGACCATGGGTACTGGCGTCTATACCACCCTGCTGAAACTGAAAAAGCGCGACCTGAAGGACGCACAGTCCTGGCAGATTGACCTGGGTGACGTCCGCGAGTCGGCCCGCGTCTACATCAACGGCCAGTTCGTAGGCTGCGCCTGGAGCGTGCCATACGTGCTCGACGTCAAGGCCGGTGACCTGAAGGCCGGCAAGAACGAAATCCGCATTGAGGTCACCAACCTGCCAGCCAACCGTATTGCCGACCTGGACCGCCGGGGGGTGAAGTGGCGCAAGATGGAGGAAATCAACGTGGTCGACATCAACTACAAGAAGACCACTTACGACCAGTGGGAACCCGTAAAAAGCGGACTCAACTCAGCGGTCAGACTCATCAAGAAACTATAATTCCAAACACTCCACAAACATCATGAATCATTATACAGCAAGCCCCACACGCTACGAACAGTCCGCAACGCTCTACCAGCGCTGCGGACGTTCGGGCGTACTGCTGCCAAAAATCAGTCTCGGACTGTGGCACAACTTCGGAGGCATCGACGACTACCAGCGCTCCAGGGAAATCCTGCGCTATGCCTTCGACCACGGCATCACTCACCTCGACCTGGCCAACAACTACGGCCCGCCGTACGGTTCGGCCGAGCAGACGTTAGGGCGCGTCATGGACGAGGACTTCCGGCCCTACCGCGACGAACTGTTCATCTCGACCAAGGCCGGCTACGACATGTGGGACGGCCCCTATGGCAACTGGGGCTCACGCAAGTATCTCATGGCCTCGCTCGACCAGTCGCTGCGCCGCATGCGTCTCGACTATGTCGACCTCTTCTATTCCCACCGCTACGACCCCGACACGCCATTGGAGGAGACCCTGCAGGCCCTCGTCGACATCGTCCGCACGGGCAAGGCCCTCTACGTCGGCATCTCACGATGGCCGCTCGACGCCACGCGCTTTGCCATCCAGTATCTCAAGGAGCGCGACGTGCCCCTGCTCATCTACCAGGGACGCCTCAACATGCTCGACCGCGCCCCCATGGACGAGGGCATCCTGCAGCTCTGCCACGAGTCGGGAGTAGGTTTCATCTCCTTCTCGCCACTGGCCCAGGGGCTGCTGACCGACCGCTACCTCAACGGCATTCCTGAGGGGTCGCGCATGACGCGCGAGCATTTCCTGAAACACGAGATGCTGACACCCCAGCTGCTCCAGCAGCTTCAGGCGTGGAACGCCGAGGCACTGGCCGAAGGGCGCACACTGGCCGAGCGCGCCCTGCGCTGGATTCTACAGCAACAAGGCGTCACCAGCGTACTTGTTGGTGCCAGCAGCACCGCCCAGCTTGCCCGTAACATGCGGGCTGTTGGGTGACAGCCATCGGCGGCACAATTCATGTTCAAGGCCGTGGCCATGCTACCGAAGTAACACCACAAAAGAGCAGAAAAGGCAAGAGCTACTTCTTAAGTTTGAAGGAGTTCTCAATGCTGTTGAGTTCAGAAAGGAATGCCTTGTCGACCTTCAGGCGCTGTTCGATGGTCGAGCAGCTGTGGATGACGGTGGAATGGTCACGGCCGCCAATGAGCTGACCAATACGCGAAGCTGGCATCTTCGTGTACTTCTGAGCCAGATACATGGAAACCTGACGTACCAGCACATAGTCGCGCTTACGGCTGCGACTGAAAACCTGCTGCTGGGGCACATTGTAGTGAGTGCATACTTTCTCGAGGATGTCGTCGATGGTTAGCGGCTTGTTGTCTATCTTGACGGCACGCTTGATGACGCGCTCGGCCAAACGCATGTCGACATTCGAGTTGTAGACGATGGAATAGGCCAACAACTGGTTGACCACACCCTCCAAGTCGCGCACGCTGCCATTGGCAGTCTCAGCGATGAACTGGATGACGTCAGCAGGGATATTCAGTCCGTCCCGACGACACTTGGCCTTCAGTATGTCGATGCACAACTGGACATTAGGCTGCTCCAGTTCGGCAATCAGTCCACAGGCAAAACGCGTCAGCAGACGATCCTTGACGCCCTGCAGGTCAACGGGCGGCCGGTCGGAGGCCAGAATAATCTGTTTGCCCAGACGGAACAGGTGGTCGAAAATATGGAAGAAAGTGTCAAGCGTCTTCGTGGCTGTTGCCCACTCCTGTATGTCGTCGACTATCAGCACGTCGATGGTCTGATAGAACTGAATAAACTCGTTGACCTTGTTTTGGCGGACGGCATCGGTAAACTGCACCTGGAAGAGGCGAGCCGACACGTAGAGGACCCGCTTTGCAGGGTACATCTCCTTGCAACGCACGCCAATGGCATTAATAAGGTGCGTCTTGCCACACCCCGACGGTCCGTAGACAAAGAAGGGGTTGAAGGTAGACTTACCCGGATGCTCGGCTATCGAGACACCAACGGTACGCGGCAACTTATTGGAGTCGCCCTCGATAAAGTTCTGGAACGTCTTATGGATGTCGAGCTGGGGATTGAGGTCCTGCGGCACGGCAGCATCGAGGATGTCAGGAGCCTTATTGCCACCCACGACGGGCTGCGGGAAGTCGATATTGACAGGAGCCTCAGCCTCTACATCCTGCGACAAGCCATGCTGCTTGTCAGTCACGATACGGTAAGTCAGCTGGATGCTCTGACCGAAACAGCGGGTCAGCGCCTTGCTCAGCAGGCCGACATAATACTGCTCCAGATACTCGTACACGTACATACTCGGTACCTGTACGAGTAAAGTCCGCGTGTCTTCGTTGTAACTCTCGAAGACGATTGGCGCGAACCACGTTCTGAATTGCTGCTCCGTGACGTTTTCCTTAATCAGACTAAGGCAGTTGTCCCAAAGCGCCTTTGGACTATTTCCCATGCGGCGTTACTTACTTTTTATTTATTTTTTTTACTTAAGACTAGATGATGGTCTCGTTATTTTCGAGTGCAAAGTTCGCACTTTTTTTTCAAAAAAACAAATCCGCATTTTTAGCCACATAACATAAGGGAGCGCGTAATCTCTTCATATTCCGAACCTTACCACAGTTTTGAAAAGATTTTATCGCTCAGGCATTTTGAAAATTGTAAGTGTCTGATACTTGACACTTTAAACAGAATCCTGCACAAGGTACAACCCCTGTGCAGGAAGATAAATCAGATGGCCGTAAAGTGCAGTATTATCAAGCAATTGCCAAGCCCCGGCAGTGGAATGTCGGCCACGCCAACCTATTTAGACAAATTAAAAATTGCGATTATTTTTGTTTATCACTTTTCCCAAAAATGGAGAAGTGTACGTAACGCTTCGGATGGGCTTTCAAATCGATGAGCAGCGAGTCCGCTGAAGCAGCCGTTGCCGTCAGGTTGTTATAGAGCGAGGCATCACGCATGAGGAGTCCCAGGGTGCCCTCGTTCGAGTTCAGCTTACGGGTCATCTGCTCCACATTCTCCAGGGTCTTGTTGACGCTGGCCGTCATAGCCGCCACGTCGACAGCCGAGAGGTTCTTTGTCAGCTGTTGCGTATTGTCGAGCACGCCGTTGGCCTTGTGCATCATGCCGGGCACGTCGCGGTTCAGCGAGGCCGAGAGGCTCCGGAGTTCCTGACTGGTGGCATTGAGGTTGCCGGTCATGCCCTCCACGTTGTGCAGGGTGTTACGCAGGGCGGGGTCGGCCAGCAGCACGTTCAGGCTGCTCATGATGGAATCGAGCTTGGGGAGTATAGCCTCTACGGCGGGCATCATGCTGCCCAGCTTGCTCATCATGCCCAATTCTGCCCCACCGCTGATGGTGTCGCCTGCTGCCAGCATGTGCAGCGGGTCATCGCCCAGCACCAGGTTGACCTTGATATTGCCCAGCAGGTCGCTGGCAATCTCGGCATGTGAGCCCTGGGGCAGCCTCATGTTCTTGTCAAGCCCCATGACGGCTACAATCTTACCCTCCGGGCTGTAGTCATAGATGATGTCCTTCACCACGCCAACCTTATAGCCATTGGCATAGATAGGCGACGAGGGCGACAGACCGCTGACATCGTTGAACGTCACGTAGTAGGAATCGTCATTCGAGAAGATGGTCAGTCCCTTCAGGAACTGCAGACCGAAAAACAGCACGACGATGGCCAGAATGGCCACTAAGGCAATCTTGATTTCCTTGGTAAATTTCATATTGCACTCTATTATTTTTATGTATTTATCTTTTAACTTTTCTACTTCTATATTCCCTGATAGCCTGCCGGACGTCCATTTTCACGCCGCCCTTGAAGGCAATGATGAACGACTGGGGAAAACGGGCCAGCTGGGCCTTACGCAGCTGATATATCTCCTGATAGTTCTCGGAACTGCCCAGCGTATATTTATACAATCCACCCTCCTGGAAGCAGTCGGCCTGCTTCTGGCCCTTCAGCTGGGGGTCAGTACGCCTCAACTTTGTGGCCGAGGCCAGAATCTGCAACTTAAAGACGGGAGCTTCCGCCTGTGGGGCGACCAGCGAGTCCTGGTCAGGCACTGACACAGACTTGGTTTCCTGGGTGGCAGGCTGCTCGGGTGCCGGTGCTGGTTCAGCAGGCATCGGTGACAGTTGGGCTAAAAGCGTAGGCGCAGGAGCCGGCTGCCTGACAGCCGTATCCTTCTTGACAGCCGTAACCTTCTTGACAACTTCTGCAGCAGGCTTGGTATCCTCCGTCTTAGGCTTCTCAGTTGCCTCCGCCTTGGTGGCTTTGGTATCGGCATTCTCGACAACGACATCCTGTTTGCTGCCTTTTACGTCGTGACTTTTGTAGTAGTCGACAAAAGCCTGGTAGATGCCCCGTCCCAGCATCTCCACCCCACTCGACGAGTGCAGGAAGCGTTCTTCATCGGGTGTCGAGATAAAACCGAGCTCAATCAGACAGCTGGGCATCGACGTCTCGCGCAGCACGAGGAATCCAGCTTGCTTCACGCCCTTGTTCTGACGGCCTGCCGTCTGGCAGGTTCGCTTCTGCACCAGTTTGGCCAGCTCTACGCTCTGTGCCATGTTGCGATCCTGAATAAACTCGAACATGATATAGCTTTCCGAGGAATTAGGGTCGAAACCCTGATAACGCTGTTTGTAGTCTTTCTCAATCAGGATGACCGAATTCTCGCGCTTAGCGACATCGAGATTATCGGAAGCGCGGTGCATGCCCAGCGTATAGGTTTCCAGACCGCGCGAGATGCGCCTCTTAGGCAGCGCATTGGTATGGATGCTGATGAAGAGGTCGGCCTTGGCCTTGTTGGCAATGTCGGCACGGGTATGCAGGGGCACAAACACATCGGTCTTGCGGGTGTAGACGACTCTCACGTCCTTACAGTTACGCTCCACCAGCCGTCCAAAGGCCAATGCCACGTTCAGGTTGATGGTCTTCTCCTTGGTCAGTGAACCGATGGCTCCCGCGTCGTGACCGCCATGTCCGGCATCAATCACGAGCGTAAATGTCTTTTTCTTGGCTGCGTGTAATGGTAAAAGGATAAAAAGGTAAAAAGGTAAAAGCAATAGACATGCTTTGACCATCCTATTTAATCGTATATTCCTGAGTTTCATCGTTGTATCTGTTACACCTTTATTTATTATTAACCTTTTTACTTTTTTACCTTTTTACCTTTTAAATTTTACCTCCACGCCAGCCCCCCGGCTGTCTGCCCCCATCGGCGGGTTCTCCTTGACTACTCTGACGGTCAGCGCCGTTATCCTGTCAAATTCTTCCAGGGCGCGCCGGCCTATCCGACCTGCAACGTGTTCCAGAAGTCTCGACGGAATGTCCATCTCACGCTCTACGAGTGCGTAGAGCGACGCATAGTTGACGGTATCTGCCACATCGTCAGACTGGACGGCAGCCGTCAGGTCGGCTTCGGCGGTAAGGGTCACCAGATAGTAGCCTCCAACCAGCCTTTCCTGTTCCATCACACCGTGATAGGCATAGAACCGCATCTGCTCCAGAAATATGTTGCCCGCTGCTATCCTCACCTCCTAATCCGCTCTTCATTCTTTATTCGAACTGTTCTCCGCATCGTCCATCTCGCCCAGATACTTCTTCAGGGCGCGCTCCACGCCGACTTTCCACGTATTGATGCTCTCAGAGCCTAACTGCAGCGAGCTCACCAGTTTGATGACGTGCTCCAGAGGCATGCGGTAACGCAACACACCGGAAATCAGTTTAGCATAATTCCAGTATTCGGGATTAAACCTCTCGCTCAAGCCCTCGACGGTAATCTTATAGCCACGCGTATTTTCGAACTGGAAGTCATAGCGCTTCGACCCGTCAGGAGCCACCTGCTTGATAATTTTGCCCTTCGTCACCGACTTAGGCAGCATGATGCCTTCCTCGTCGTCCTGCAGACCGGTAAAAATCTCATAGGGATAACCGTCAAGCAGACCTACCAGAGCCACCCACTTATCCTTATTGTTTTGAAACCGGACGACGTCGCACTCCAGTTCCTTCGGTCGCACCTCCGTCACGTCGGGCCTACGGTTCGTGGCAACGCCGTGCAGAAAGGCTTCGGCTACAACTTCCATCCGTTGCCGCTCGTCGGCCGTCAGCACACCAAACATACGCTGCAGCATGCCGGCCAGCTCATCGGCCGTCATGGCATTGGCTGTATGCACACTGACTTCGGCCATCTGGCGGGCCAACAGTCCCACCAAGGTCTCTTTGTTATCCATAAATCCTGATTCTATAAACGTTTATCGCCTGCAAAGGTACGAATTAGTGAGGAAAAAGCAAAGAAAAAACTCTTTTTTCTGACTTTTTCAAGCGAAAGTGTCTTCACCAACTCACCTTTAGGGTTTTCCCTATGCACTTTTCGGGGTTTTCCATGCCGTACTTTACAAAGTTTTTCATACCTTTGCAACGTAAACTAAAAAAAGGAAGGTATGAAGAAGAATCAGTTTTTGTTTTTGATGGCAAGTGCCGCCTTGCTCCTCAGCAGTTGCGGAACATACACCGGCACGGGTGCATACGTCGGTGCAACCTTCGGTTCGATGATAGGTTCTAACATTGGCGGCATCAGTGGCGGATGGCGTGGCAGCCATACCGGTTCGCTGATAGGCATGGCTGGCGGTGCCATCGTCGGCGCAGCCATCGGGGCTGCTGCTGACAATGCTGAACAAAAGCGCTACGAGCAATGGACGGGCAGAGACCGCGACATGCCTGCCGACATGCCCGCCAACCAGCCCGACTACGCCAATAACGGCGAGGTAGACGACCGCATCTACGGCTTTGGCGAGGGGTTTGTCATTCCCGATGCCAGCCAGGACCTCAAGATTCGCAATCCACGACTGATAGATGCCAACAACGACGGCGTCCTCACCCGTGGCGAAGAGGCCCGCGTGGTCTTCGAGGTCTACAACCGCTCGGACAAGCCCGTCTACAACGTGCAGCCCAGCGTCACCGAGTTGACTGGCAACAAGCACATCCTGATATCTGAGAACATCACCGTCGAGCGCATCCTGCCCAAGGAGGGCATCCGTTATACCGCCATGCTCAAGGCCGACAACCGGCTGAAGGACGGTGAGGCCGTGGTTCGCATCGGCGTTTTCCAGGCCAACAAGGAGATCACGTCACAGTCGCAGGAATTCCGGCTGACCACCAGGAAACGATAGTCCGCACGTATACTGTTAAGATATTTCAAAACAACAATTTCCTTCAGACTCGCAGTAGTGCTCACGCCTTCCGCGAGTCTATTTTGCGCCATGCCAAGAGAGGAAATTTTCCCTGGCCTGGGAATTATTTTTAGCACGCTGAACAGATAGGGACCCCATTCTCCAGCAAGACCATATTGTATAGTTTTTTTGTTAAGACAATAATTATTCCAAAAGACAAAACCTTGCAAGATTGCAAGAAAAATTCCCGATAAGCCCTTGCGGGCCTATCGGGAAATATATGGTCTTAGGGGTGATTAGTCCTCAAGCTCGATGGGCTTGTACTTCGGCACAAGCGCCTTCATGATGCACCAGCCAATGAGGTAGGCCACGGCACAGATGCAGAACACCACCATGTAGGCAGCAGGCTTGCCCTCAAATCCGAAGAATGTGAAAGCGGCACCCTGCTCAGCAGCCCAGTCGAAGAACTTACCGGAACCGAGGTTGATGCTCATCGAACCGATACCGCCAGCCATGGTTCCCAGACCGACGATGGTACCGATGGTAGACTTGGGGAACATGTCGCCGATGGTCGAGAACAGGTTGGCACTCCAAGCCTGATGGCCGGCACCCAGCAGACCAATCAGAATGGCAGGCCACCAGGCACTGTAGGCTCCCAGAGGCTGTGCGAACAGGCCCAGAACGGGGAAGCAGGCGAAGATGAACATGGCACGCATGCGGCCCAGGTAGGGGTTCATGCCCTTCTTGTCGACGAAATACGTGGGCAGATAGCCACCACCAATCGAGAGGATGGTCACAATGGCATAGAGCGTGAAGATCAGGGCGATACCCATGGCCGAGTCGGACGTGTAGCCATACTGGTCAGAGAAGTAGGCAGGTGCCCAGAACAGGAAGAACCACCACACGCCGTCGGTCATAAACTTACCGACCAGGAACGACCACGTCTGCTTATAGGTGAAGCACTTGAAGAACGGTATGGTCTTCTCCTCCTTCTGGGCACTACGGTCCTGCGACTCGGCGATGTCGTTGTCCTGCTCAATGTAGTTCAGCTCGGCCTGGTTGACGCGCGTATTCTGACGGGGCTTCTCGTAGAGCCACATCCACAGGCCCATCCAGATGAAACCTAAGGCACCGATGATGATGAAGGCCATTTCCCAACCCCAGGCACGGGCCAGCAGGGGAATGGTGGCAGGGGCTGCCAGTGCACCCACGGAGGCACCGCTGTTGAAGATAGAGGTAGAGAAGGCACGGTCCTTCTTGGGGAAGTACTCAGCCGTGGCCTTGATGGCGGCAGGGAAGTTACCGGCCTCACCAACAGCCAGAATCAGACGGCACGAGAGGAAGAGCCATACGGAGATGGTGGCAATGGCTACGGCGGCATCAGAGCCAGCCTCAACCATGCGCAGTGCCTCAATAGAGTCATAGCCCTCAATGGTCATAGCCACCCAGCCGCAACCGGCGTGGAGCACGGCACCCAGCGACCACACGAAGATGGCAATCAGGTAACCCTTCTTAGTGCCCATCCAGTCGATGAACTTACCGGCAAAGAGGTTGGCAATGGCATAGAACAGCGAGAACATACCGGTGATGGTACCATAGTCGCCATCGGTCCAGTGGAACTCGGGAGCGATGAAGTCCTTCCATGTAAGTGACAAGACCTGACGGTCCATGTAGTTAATCGTAGTTGCCAGGAAGAGCAACGCACAGATGACCCAACGGAAATTGGACATCTTGGTAGTTTGTACTGCAGACATAGTGTTTATTTACAATTTTAGAATTTACTATTTACTATTGATTTTGCTATTCTTAGAATTAACAATTTACCAAACGACTCACAATATGCAATCAATCATCAGATTTTTGAAATTTGACAATAAATTGTAAATTGTAAATCGTTAAATTGTAAATCACTTGAGGTCAATGACGGGGATGTTGTCCTTGTCGTTGTAATCCAGGTTCTCGCCGGCCATACCCCAGATGAAGGTATAGTAGTAAGTGGCCGAGGCAGCATGGATGCTCCATTCGGGCGACATGATGGCCTGCTCGTTGTGCAGCCAGACGACGCGGCTCTCCTGGGGCTGACCCATGACGTGACAGACGGTCTGCGTCTCAGGCACGTTGAAATAGTAATAAGCCTCGATACGGCGACCATGGGTGTGGGGCGGCATGGTGTTCCATACAGACCCCTCCTGCAGCTGGGTCAAGCCCATCTGCAACTGGCAGGGGCCTTCCTCAAGGGCGGTATTGACGATGAGCTGGTTGATGGTACGCAGGTTCGACTCAGCCTTGGTGCCCAGTGGTTTCTCCTTCGTGCCGATGACGACAGCCTTCAGCGACTGCACCTTACCGTTCTTTCGGCCGTCGAGCGTCACCCACTGCGTCTTGTAGTGCTTATGGGCGGTAGCCGAGTTCAGGTAGAACTTAGCAGGTTTCGAGGCGTCCTTCGAACGGAAGATGACTTCCTTATTCGAGTCGATGTCCTTGCCGTTCTTGTCCTTGCCCAGCCAGCCACGTCCGATGTAGAGGGCCTCGCTATAGCCAAGGGGATACTCCTGACCGTCAACGATGACCACACCGTCGCCACCGGTATTGATGATACCCAACTCACGGTTGCGCATGAAATAGGGGGCACGCAGCTGAGGATGCGTCTCCAGCTTCAAGTCTTTCGTAACAGGCATGGCACCGCCGTAGATGAAACGGTCGTACATGGAGTACGTCAGGTTAATCTCGTCGGGAGCCATCACCTTCTCCATCACGAAACGCTCGCGCAGGGTCTTGGTGTCATAGTGTTTCACATCCTCCGGATGGCAAGCCGTCTGGAAGTTTACATTCTGCTGGCCAAAGCCATTGGTCATACTACACATAAGCATTGAAATCAAAAACGTTTTTTTCATCATATTGTTTGTTTATTGTTATTACGCATTCTTCTTGTTCTCGGCAGCGATACGCATGCGGTTCCACACCACCATGGCTATGGTGATGACGGTCAGCACGCCGGCACCAATCCACTTCAGGTAGGCCACACACTTGTAGATGACCCAACCGAAGAGCGACGAGGCAAAGTCGAGGGCACCACCGTCGAAGCCGGCAGGAATGTCGGCGGCTTTGTCGCCAGTCTGCTCGAACACGGTATGGGCAGCCTGCGTAAAGGCGGGGGCCATATCTGTGACGAAATAGAGGCCGATGGCCAGGGCGACGAGTCCGATGATGAAGGTCTTCACCACGTTACCCTTAGTAAACGGCAGCACCATGGGGAACAGGTAGAACATACCGGCCAGCGAGGCCAGCGGCAGGAACTGGTTGCCAGGCAGCACGACGGCCAACCCCAGAGCGACAGGAATGAGCAGCAGCGAGACGACCAGCGTGGTGGGATGACCGATGACCACGGCAGGCGACATGCCGATATACACCTTCTTGCCGTTAAACTTCTGCTTCACCACCTCCTGCGTCTTCTCGGCAATGGGCTTCAGACCCTCAATGAAGAGCGACGTGATGCGCGGAATCAGCTCCATGACGGCACCCATGGTCACACCAAGGAACAGCACCTTCTTGATGTCGAGCTGGGCCAGCACACCAATCAGGGCGCCCACGATGACACCCAGGATGAGCGGTTCACCCATGACGCCGAACTTCTTCTTCATACCCTCGGCATCGATGTTAAGCTTGTCGAAACCGGGAATCATGTCCAGCGCCTTGCCGATGACGAGGGCAAAGGGCACGAAGCTCTGGCAGAAAGGCTGTGGTATCGAGATGCCCTGCCACTCGGGATAGTACTCCTGGAACTTGTCGGCCGTCAGGTCTGCCATAACCAGCGTGACGATGTAGCACACGATGGCAGCGAAATAGCCCCAGGCCAGCGACTGGTCCATGACGAAATAGGCCACGGCACCGATGAAGGCGAAGTGCCAGTAGTTCCACAGGTCGATGTTGACCGTCCGCGTGCAACCGGTAATAAGCAGCAGGAAATTGACACCCAGGCAGATGGGGATGATCAGCGCGCCCACAGCCGTGTTATAGGCCACGGCAGCGGCAGCAGGCCACCCCATGTCGAACACCTTGAGCTGCAGGTCGTAGAGCTTTGAGATTTCTGACAGCGGACCGCCGAAGTTGGTGGTCAGCAGTGCTGTGACTATACCCAGGCCTACAAAACCCACACCCACATAGAGGCCCGACTTCAGCGAGCGTCCGAACTTCAGGCCGATACAGAGGCCGATAATAGTAAACAGGATGGGCATCATGACTGATGCGCCCAGACTGATAATGTAACTGAATACTTGTTCCATTGTGTTTGAAATATCGATATTTTTTTGTTTGTTTTAGTCTATTTGGGTGCAAAGATAATAAAAAAAGAGCGAAAGTTATGCAACTTTCGCTCTTTTTTCTTACTAAATCGTTTACATTCAGTCCTGTTCAGTCCTGGAAGTACACTTTCTTGACCCGATTCGACACGCTGGTCATCACTTCGTAGGGTATGGTCTGCAGCACGTCGCTCAGCACGGTGACGGGCAAATGTTCGCCGAAAATCTCGACGCTGTCGCCCTCACGGACGTCAGGAACGTCGGTCACGTCAATCATGGCCACGTCCATACAGATGTTGCCGACGTAGGGGGCTTTCTGTCCGCGAACCAGGCAGTAGCCCGCCCCACGTCCTAAGTGGCGGTTCAGCCCGTCGGCATAGCCGATGGGGATGGCCGCTATCAGGCTGTCGCGCGTCAGCACGCCCTTGCGCGAGTAGCCCACGGTCTCGTCCTTGGGCACGCGGCGCAGTTGCAGGATGGTGGTCTTCAGCGTTGAGACGGTGGAGAGTATGCGATTGTCGCGCGGGTCGACGCCATAGAGGCCCAGCCCCAGCCGACACATGTCCATCTGCCGCTCGGGGAAGTGCTCGATGGCCGCCGAATTGTCCATGTGGCGCAGTATCTTGTGGCTGAAGGCGGCCTGCAACTTCCGGCTGCCAGCCTCGAAGCGCTGGAACTGCAGGGTCGAGAAGTTGTCGAAGTCGTCGCTGTCGGAACCCACGAAATGTGAGAATACCGAACGCGGAATGATGGCATTCTGGCTTTTCAGTCGCCGGATGACCTGCTCGATGTCCTTCTCCGGGTCGAAGCCCAGGCGGTGCATGCCCGTATCGAGTTTGATGTGGACGGGCCATCCCGTAATACCCTGCTGCTCGGCGGCATGTATCAGCGCATCCATCAGCCGGAAGGAGTACACCTCGGGCTCCAGGTCGTAGTCGAACATGGTCTTGAAGGCCGTCATCTCGGGATTCATGATCATGATGTTCTGCGTGATGCCGTTGCGCCGCAGGGTGACGCCCTCGTCGGCCACGGCCACGGCCAGATAGTCTACGCGGTGCTCCTGCAGCGTCTTGGCCACCTCCACGGCACCGGCTCCGTAGGCATCGGCCTTCACCATACATACCAGCTTGGTCTCCGGCCTGAGGAACGAGCGGTAGTAGTTCAGATTGCTGACCACGGCATTGAGGTTGACCTCCAGTATCGTCTCGTGCACCTTCTGCTCCAGGCGCTCGGTGATGCGGTCGAAGCCGAAGGGGCGGGCACCCTTGATGAGTACTATCTCGTCATGCAGCTGTTGCAGCAGCGGACTCTGCAGGAAGTCGTCGGTGGTGGGGAAAAACGCTGAACACTCGACACTGAACGCTGAACGCTGCGCCGTGATGCGCGGTCCGATGCCAATCAGCCGCCCCACGCCGCGCTGCTCGCAGAGGCTGTTGACCTCCTGATAGAGTGCCTCGTCGGTCATGCCGCTCTGGAAGATGTCACTCAGGATGAGCGTCGGACGCTGCGACGACACCGCCGAGGCCCTGCGCTGCATGAAGTCGAGGGCGATGTCCAGTGAATTGACATCAGAATTGTACGAGTCGTTGATGAGCGTACAGCCGTGCTGCCCCTCTTTGACCTCCAGGCGCATGGCCACAGGCTCCAGGCGTTGCATCCGTTCGGCCAACTGGTCTTGCGCCACGCCCAGATACAATGCTACCGCCGCGCAGGCGAAGGAGCACTGCAGCGAAGCCTCGTCGAAGAACGGCAGACTGTAGCTTCCTCGCGTTCCTTTATATATATAGGTGACGGAGGTGACAGGTGATGGGTGATGGGGGTTGGGTGATGGGGACTGGCCGGTGGTCACATCCTCGATATAGAGCGGTGCCGAACTGTTGTTCCTGCTCCACCCTATCTTCTCGCCCTTGAAACCGCTGCGGCGGATGCAGCGCGAGACGACGTCGTCGTCGCTATTATAGGCCAGCACCCTGGCACCGCTGAAGAGCCGCATCTTCTCCATGCACTTCTCCTCCAACGAGCGGAAATTCTCCTGATGGGCAGGGCCGATGGACGTCAGCACACCGATGGTGGGCTGAATCATGTCGCGCAGGGCCTCCATCTCGCCCATCTGACTGATGCCGGCCTCGAAGATGCCGACCTCCGTCTGCTCGTTGAGCAGCCAGATGGAGAGTGGTACACCTATCTGACTGTTGAAACTCTTGGGCGAGCGGGTGACGGCAAACTGCGGCTGCAGCAACTGGTAAAGCCACTCCTTCACCATCGTCTTGCCATTACTGCCTGTCAGTCCGACGATCGGTATGTCAAATTCGTCGCGATGGCGCTCGGCCAACCGCTGCAGGGCAGCCAAAGGCGACGGCACAACCAGGAAGTTGGCATCAGAGAATTGAGAGTTGAAGGTTGAGAATTGAGAATTATTCTCGACCACGAAGTTGCGCACGCCACGGCGGTAGAGGTCGGCCACATAGCGATGGCCGTCGTTACGCTGCGTTTTCAGGGCAAAGAACAGTGTCTCCTCGGGGAAACACAGCGAGCGGCTGTCAGTGAGCAGCCACCCTATCTGCGCATCGGTCTGGCCGATGCGCCGCGCTCCTATGAGCGTCGTAATTTTCTCTATTGAATAGTTCATAGTGCGAAGGTACGATATTTTTTCCGTAATTCAGCGACTTTTAACATTGTTTTATCCATAAAGGCCCGATATTCTGCCGATTCGGGATTGAACGGCCTGTGGGCCAGCGCCTGTTTCAGCGGGCGCCATTCGTCCAGGAACGTTTTGGCCTCAGCCGAGAAACACGCCTCGACCAGCCGTTCCCAGACGTAGTCAACAGCCTGCTGCGAGGGGTGCAGCATGTCGGGAGCATAGAAGCGGTAGTCACGCAGCTCGTCAAGAACCAGCTCGTAAGCCGGGAAATAATGGATATGCTCAGAATAATCGGAATACTCGGAATAATCAGAATAATCGGAATAATCAGAATACTCAGAATACTCAGAGCACTCAGAATACTCAGAGCACCCAGAATGCCCGGTCAGTCTGTCGACTGCCAACAGCAGGGTGGCCTTTGACAGTTGGCTCTCGTGGTAACCGTATTTCCGGTAGCGTATCGGGCTGACCGTCAGCACCACATGCACGTCGGGATTGCGCATCCGCAGCGTCTGGACGGCCTGCTCCAGGTAGCCGCAACAGTCGTCGACCGTCAGCGTTTCCTCCTGAAACAGGCTTTGGGGCCGCTTCTGGCAGTTGTCCACGATTTCGCCAGTGGCCTTCAGCCGGTAGACATGGTTCGTGCCCAGCGTCAGAAACACGATGCGAGGCACCCTCTGACAACGCTCAATGGTGTGCAGCACGGAGGCGGGGTTATACATCGTGCCGTAGGGGTTGACGGTCACCGGGAACCCCTCGTCCCTGAACCGCTGGCCGATGCCGTCGGCAAAGCATGAGCCGACGAAGAGCAGCTCCTCGCAGGGCCGGATTTCGAAGCCTGGCTTCGGTATGTCAACAACAGTTCTGAACTCCATCTTCAGGTCTCAATTTCTCAATCTCTCAATCCCTCAATTTCTCAATCACCCACGTCAGCTGCGCGACACCTGCAGCCCCGTCTTTGAGAGTTTCATATCCACGAAGCGGGCGTTGGGATTGGGCTGGGCCTGATTGATAATCTGCTTGATGCGGGCGGCTGCCTCCGGGTCCTTGGCCACCATGTACAGGTAGCCGCCACCACCGGCACCGGGCAACTTGTAGCCCAGGCAGAGGTCGTCGACGAGCGACGTGATGCGCTGCACGCCCTCCGGATTGGTGCCGCTGTCTATCTGCTGGTTCTGGTGCCACGTCTGGCGCACCAACCGGCCGTAGCTCTCGAAGTCCTGGCGCTGGATGGCCTCGTACATGTCTATGGCGTGGGCCTTCATCGCGCGCAGCTGGCGCAATTCGCCGCCATGATTCAGAAACATGCGGCGCACGATTTCGGCCAGTATGGTCTTGGCCGTGCGCGTGATGCCGGTGTAGTACAGCAGGTGGCATCCGGCGTACTCCGGCTGGGTAAACAGACCGTCGGGCAACCAGCGCACCTGCGGGTTCTGGTCGAAACCGCGCTGCGTCTGCAGCAGTTTGACACCACCCAGCACGCCACCAAACTGGTCCTGCCAGCCGCCGCCGGTCGTCAGCAACTGCTCGAGCACCAGCGTGCGGTAGCCTATCTCGGTCTTGTCCCACGCCAGCGAACAGAAGTCGCTGACGGCACCAAGCACCGTGGCTGCCAGGATGCTGCTTGTGCCCAGACCACTGCCGGCGGGTACGGCCGACAGCAGCGTCAGCTCTATGCCGCTGCCGAAGCTTTCCAGCTGGGTCCGCAGCGAGGGGTAGCTCTCGCCGCAGAAATCGGGCAGGAAACCCGCCAGGGCCAGGGCGGCCTTCGGTATGGAGAACGGCGACCCTACCTTATTATATTGTGACAGCTGCTCGTAGGTGTCAATGACCTCCATGGCTCCCAGGTCAATGCTGCGCAGCACGATGTGCGGCTCGCGGCATGACTTGACATACGCCTGCAACGGCGGCTGACCGTTCAGTTCGATGGCGATGTTGACCACTGAGCCACCCTCCATCAGGCAGTAGGGCGGCGTATCGGTCCACCCGCCTGCCAGGTCGATGCGCACGGGCGAACGGCTCCACACAATCTGGTCGGGATAGGCCGAGAGGCGCGGCGACGCGTGCGGCGACAGCTGCGTGGTGAGGGGCGACAGGATGCCCTCGCGCAACAGGGCAAAGGCCTTCTGGTCGTCGCCACGGAACATGGCGTCGTGGATGCGCGTCATCAGCGGGGCATCGGCCGCGATGGCATCGGGCATCGGGATGCCCATCTCGCCGTATTCGCGGGCCGCATCGTCCAGGTCGAGCTGGTAGAACACCGAGTGCTGCCAGTTCTTGGCCAGTGCCGGCCAGTTCTGGCTACGGAACTGGCGGCGCTGCGCAAACAGCCGCCGCAGGTTGGCCCGCTCGGCCAGCTCGTTGCTGTTCACGGCATCGTCAATATGGTAGCGGCGCACCTCGTAGTCGGTCTCGCCCACGGGCGTCACGTCTATGCACTCACCGGGCCCCAGCGTGATGTCCCAGTCGTTCTCGGGCACGCCCGTCACCACATTGTCGTGGGTCAGCCGCCAGCGCGGCCCGATGTAGCTGTTCTCTATCCAGATATTGTAGTTCTCTTCCGTAAACCGGTAGTGCGCGACGGTGTTCTGCGTAAAAATGCTGGGATGGGGCTTGCGGTCGTTGTGCATGATGTCGCGCTGGTCGTTGACGATGTTCTGGACGGCCAGCGTCGAACTGATCATCTCGCGCGACGTGCCGAAGTGGTAGAACGCGCCGCCTGGCAGCGGGACAATGGCCACCGTCAGGGCCCTGAGTTCGGGGTCGTCAATGGTCGGGTCGGTGCCAAGCGCACAGCCGAACTCCGAATAGAGGTCGTATGCTTTCAAATACGAGGGCAGGGGCGACGCCTCGGAGGTGCTGCGCTGGGCGAGCAGGCGGACGGCCTTGTCGCTCAGCATCCAGATGCCGATGTCCGTCAGGTAGTAGTGGTCACGCAGCAACGCCTGCAGCCGTTCGGGCGACGGCTTCTGCAGCATCTGCTTCAGCACGCCGGGCGTGCGGCGGTCGCTGACGAACACGCCATGGTTACGGGCTATCGAGGCGTCGAGCCATAGGCCGTAGCACACCACGTCGGCATCGGGGATGTCGCCGATGCGCTCGGCGGCACGGATGTAGACGTCGCCGCTGACAATCATCGTGGTCAGCCGGCGCGGCGCCTGCGCCATCATTCGCTCATAGAGCGGCAACTGCAGGTCGAGCAGCGTCTGCGACAGGCGCTGGCCGCGCTCCCAGCGGAACACGGGAATAGGTGTCAGCACCTTGCCACTGACGGCGTAGGAGGGCAGCCGCTTGCTCTGGCCGCCGGCATGCAGCACGATGCACCGCTCGCCACCCAGCCAGTCTTTGGCCTGGTCGAGGAGCCACGTCGTACCGCCCCCCGACCCTAACCGGTGGCCTATCGGGTCGCACGTACAGAAGTATTCATCACGCGGCAGTCCGGTCACTTCGTGGAAGCACTCCACCAGATTTGGTGGTAAAGAGAGTAGTTTTTTCATTCTTTTCATGTATTTGAGTGCAAAGTTACAAAACTTTTTCGTATCTTTGCAAGCAAATATACAAAAACTTACTAACCATGAAGATATTAGGAAAGATTGACACAACAACACAGCAGGAGAAGAACTTCCTCGTGGTATTCGTACTGATTACCATCTGCTTTGCCCTTTGGGGCTTTGCCAACAACGTCACAACCCCGATGGTCAACGCCTTTTCGCGCATTTTCCGCATCGGCACCACCGAGGCATCGTTCGTCACCATTGCCTTCAACCTGGGCTACTTCTGCATGGCCATACCGGCGGCACTCTTCATACAGCGCTACTCGTTCAAGAAGGGCATCATCGTCGGACTGGCACTGTACGCCATCGGTTCACTGCTGTTCCTGCCGGCACGCATGGTGGGCGAGTTCTACGCCTTCCTGGCAGCCTACTTCATCCTGACCTGCGGCCTGTCGTTTCTGGAGACGACGTGCAACCCCTACGTCTGCCTGATGGGCAACGAGCGGAATGCCGTCCAGCGGCTGAATGCCGTCCAGTCGTTCAACGCCCTGGGTACGGTGGTTGGCATGATTGTGGCCATGGCAGTCCACAAAGGTCTGAATCCGCTGAAAGCCAACATCCGCGATGCCATGCCGCTCCAACAGTTCAATATCCTGAAAAACTACGACCTGGGCATCCTGATTCAGCCATACATATATATTGCTGCGGTGGTCATGATTCTCCTGGTCATCATAGCCATCGTGCGATTTCCGCTGAACGACAAGGACATGCAGCGGTATCCCGTCGTCGACACCCTGCGCGCGCTGATGCACCACGGCATGTACCGCATGGGCGTCGTGGCCCAGTTCTGCTATGTGGGGGCACAGGTGGCCTGTTGGACGTACATCATCCAGTATGGCATGCGCCTGTTCGTGGACGAGGGCATGACGGACTACGAAGCCATGGTGGTGGCCCAGAAGTACAACATCGCCGCCCTGGTATGCTTTGCCGCAAGCCGCTTCCTGTGTACGTGGCTCATGCGATGGTTCTCGCCGTCGCGCATGCTGTCAGTACTGGCCATCGTGGGCATGGCAGCCCTGCTGGGTGCCATCATCTTCACCGACCGCAACGGTCTCTACTGTCTGATTCTGGTCAGCGGCTGCCTGTCACTGATGTTCCCCACCATCTTTGCCTTGTCGCTGAACGGTGTCCGCGAGCATGCCAAGATAGCCAGTGCAGGACTCATCATGGCCATCCTGGGCGGTTCGGTATTCCCGCCCATTCAGGCCATGATCATTGATAGTGGTGTGAGCCTGTTCGGACTGCCCAGCACCAATCTGTCGTTTATGCTTCCGCTGTTGTGTCTGGCTGTGGTTGGCTGGTACGGTCATTACGCTTACGTACATATTTCCATATCAGCAGCAGAATAATCAGCAACAGCACGCCGTAGCTGATATAGGCCACGGTCTCCGTGCGGTCGATGGTCTTGGGGAAGAAGCTCAGCACCACCTCGTGGCGGCCGGGCTTCACCTGCAGGGCACGCAACACGTAGTCGACGCGGCCCAGCTCCTGCTCGACGCCATCCACCGTAGCCGTCCAGCCGGGATAGTAGATTTCCGAGAAAACCACGACGCCGCCCTTGCCTGAGTTGACCTCATAGGTCAGCTGGTTGGGTTCGTAGGCCGTCAGGCGCACCACGCTATTCGTATCCTGAGCGACGGCCTCGCCCAGCTGCTGGCTGAACCTGCGGTCGGCCACGGCCTCATGGCGCAGGGGCAGCTTGCCGGTCATGTCCAGCTCGTCGTTGGCATTATCGACGTAGTGCAACTTGTCGACAAACCACGCATTGCCATAGGTATAGGGATTCTCCAGGGGTACCGTCCGGCCACCCTGCAGTGGCAGGATGAAGTATTTCGTGTTGAGCATGTTGAGCACGGGGAATATCGAGTCGCCATTCACTTGCGTCATGTCGCCGGCAGAGCGGCTGACAGCGTCAAACACGCCGGACATCTCCGGCTGGATGTGGGCATCGATGAGTTCCTGGTAGCGGCGCAGCTTGGCGGCATGGTAGCCACCGATGCTTTTCAGGTAGTAGGATGTCTCGTTCTCGTTGAATGTCGAGGTGGCCAGGTTCAGCACGCGATAGTCCAGCGACTTGTCCTGCAGGATATGGTCGATGGCTTCCGACTTCTCAATGGGAGCCTCGCGCATCGACTTCGACACGAACATGCCGTCGTTCAGGTAGCGCTTGTTGACCTGCCACATGTCTGTCAGGCAGAGCAGCAGCATGCCGGCAACCATCCATTCGGCACGCAGTTTCCTGAAGCAGAAAGCCAGCAGCAGGGCCGTACCGATAAGGATGATCCAGAACGAGCGCAGGGCGTCGGACGTGAACATGGCCATGCGCATCTCCGTCAGGTTGGCGAGCAGCGGCGTCAGCTGGTCGGCGGGTATCTGGCTCATGGCCTGCATCTCGCTCTGGCTGACAAAGTCAGAGAAGAAGGCCTTCGGCATCAGCCAGAACAGCAGGGCGATGCCGCCCGTCAGCAGGAACGAGGCTATGAGCGAGGTACGGAACTTCTTGCTCTTGACATCGATGGCACCGGTGACAATCTCCTTCAGTGCCAGCATGGCCAGCAAGGGGATGGTGAACTCAGCCACCACCAGGATGGAGGCCACCGTGCGGAACTTGGCATACATGGGTACGTAGTCGATGAAGAAGTCGGTGAACGGCATGAAGTTGCGGCCCCACGACAGCAGCACCGACAGGATGGTGGCTATGAGCAATGCCCACTTCAGCGGCCCCCTGACGATGAACAAGCCCAGCACAAAGAGCATCAGCACAAAGGCACCGACATACACCGGTCCGGCCGTCATGGGCTGGTTGCCCCAGTACTGTCCTAACTGCTGGTAGATGCCCACGTAGTTGGGGTCGGCCTTGGCCATGGCGGTCTTGTTCTCGGCCAGGGGCACCGAGGCGCCACCCTTTGTGTTGGGCACCAGCAGCGTCCACGTCTCGTCAATGCCGTAGCTCCACTGCGTGATGTAGTCGCGGTCCAGTCCGCTGGGTGTCTGGTTGGCACTGTTGGCCTTCACCAGCTCGCTCTTGCCGCGCATGGTCTCCTGACCGTACTCCCACGTATGGTAGAGGTTCGAGAGGTTCAGGCCGATGGCTATCAGTGCCGCAGCCAGACAGACGCCGGTGGCCTTCAGCAGGTGGGCATAGGCCTTGCGGCGCAGGCCGTCAATGATGAATGCCAGGGCCATGAGCAGGATGACCGAGAGGTAATAGTAGGTCATCTGCACGTGGTTGGCCATAATCTCCAGGGCGGCGAAGAACGACGTCACCACCAGCCCCCATAGGTACTTGCCCCTGTAGGCCAGTATCACGCCGCCAATCATCGGTGGCAGGAAGGCCAGTGCCATGACTTTCCAGATGTGGCCTGCCGCAATGATGATGAAGAAATAGCTCGAGAATGCCCAGACCACTGCACCCAGCATGGCCAGGTACTGACGGAAGTCAAAGGCTCTGAGCATGATATAGAATCCCAACAGGTAGGCAAAGACGTACCACACATTCTCTGGCAACCAGAGGTGGTAGGCCTTCTCGGCCTTCGACAGCACCGTCATGCTGTTGTACGACGGAGCCGTCTGATAGGTTGGCATGCCGCCAAACAGTGCATTGGTCCAGCGCGTCACCTTGCCGGTGCGCTGCTGATACTCCGAGGCCTCCTGGCCGGCACCGCGTCCGGCCGACGAATCGTGCCGATAGAGGATGCGGCCCTCTATGTCAGCAGGAAAGAAATAAGCAAACGAGATGACTGCAAACAGCACTACTGCCAGGATGTCGGGCAGCCACAACTTCAAATTTTTCATACCTTATTATTATTATTCGCGTGCAAAGGTAGTGCAAACCGAGCGAAATACCAAAGGAAAACGCGTTTTTCTTTGGTATTGCCGAGGTGCAGCCTACCTTGACCAACGGTCAAAGGTTTCAATCTTGCTATACATAGGCGTGTCTATATCCAGTGCAGCCGCCAGTTTTCGCTGCACCATCCCGTGCTCTTCTCTGAGTTCTTTTATTTTCTTACCGAATATCATACGCTTCCATTTATTACTTTCTAAGTTTCCGATACTTCTGATTCTTACTTTTGGGCTTGTCGGGTTCAGTCATCTCTAAATATCCCATCTCCAACAATGGTCTAACATACGTGGTCATATTCTTTGAGTTGTTGTAATAGCCTATGTGATCCATAATTTCCTTGGCCGTTCTTGGGATACTACAAAACTGGATGATGTCCTTTTGAACATTCGACAACTGCTTATAGGGAATACGAACTATATTTGTCCTATCTTTGGCTTCTTCGCCTCCATCATTGTCTCTTTTTGTAGCTTCATTATTTCCTATATATTTCGCAGACAGCGAGTTATCTCTGTCTTCTTTGTCTCTTTTATCTCTGTATTCTCTGTCACTATCTCTATCATTTTTAACATCAGCTTCTCTCACTCTAACCATACTCATAAGTAAGCCT
>DFGF01000033.1 GCA_002371715.1 Prevotella sp. UBA3757 | reverse complement strand
GGCTTCCACCACTCGAAGATCATGATGGTCGACGGGCGCTACTGCACCGTGGGCAGCACCAATCTCGATGCGCGCAGCCTGAAGTGCGACTTTGAGGAAAATGCAGTGATTGTTGACCGCAACACGACGCGCGAACTTGACGATATGTTCTGGTGCGACAAGCAGCAGTCCTTCCAGCTGACAGACCAGACGTGGGACGAGTTCCGCACCGGCTGGCAGAAGTTCCGCGGATGGTTTGCCCACCTGCTGCAGCCCTTCCTTTAAGTATCGGGGAGAGAAAAAACAGTAATCTTCCTGTCTATGACTGGGCGCGCTGCTCGGCCTTGTGAAACGAGTCGTGACCGGCCATGAGCGCCATCATCATGCGGATGTCCGTCGGCGTGATGCCCCGACGGTTCAGCCACGCGGCGTTGTTGGTAATCTCGTTGTAGTCGCCCCCCAGTGTGAAGTATCGGTCGAAGCAGGCTTCGGCCTCGCTGATGTGTCCCATCAGCCACTTGCAGTAACCCTTGTTCAGGTAGTCCTCGCTTGAGGCACCCTCGTCGGCCGTCAGCTGGCTATACAGTCGGTCGGCCTGCTCCAGCTTGCCGTCGCACGTCAGTGTCCAGGCCAACACGCGCCGGATGTTAACGTCCTCCTCGTGCTCGTAGTTCAGTTGGTAGAGCAGTTTCAGTGCTTCGTCATACTCCTCCTGGTTGACCTGACAGACGGCCTTGTTCAGCTGGTAGTTCACCCTGTCTGGATGCATCAGCGTCAGCCGGTCGTAGATGTCGTAGGCCTCGTCATACTGACTGTCGGCAAACAGTCGGCGCGCCTTGCCCAGCAGGGCGCGCTCGTTGTCAGGCTCCAGCCGGAGGGCTGCGTCGTAGTTGCCTGTCCACAGGTAGTACTGTGCGTCGCGCATGGATTCGGGAAACGTGTCGAGCAGCCGCTCGGCCACGTCGCCGTGCTGGTGCTTCATCAGGACCCTGACCACCTCAGGCTTGTGCTGGTCGATGGGCGTGCCGGCCATCACGCCGCTGCAGAAGAAGAAACAGGGCGCCAGCTGCCCGTGACCGCCCTCGAAGGGGCTTACCAGGGCCTTGCGGTTGGGAAACAGGCGGAAGAAGCGGTACATGTCCATCAGGTAGTTGCGGCGAATGTAGGCCGGCGTCTGCTGGTTCTCATCGGGCTCGGCATAGCCCATGACGGCCTCGCCGCGCTTCATGGCCTGCAGCATCGTCTCGGGCAGTTGTCGCATGACCTGCTGGAAAGCAATGAGCAGCGAGTATTTGTCGCTGTTGCAGAACGGCCCCTTGGCCAGCATCGACTCCAGAAACTTGTTGCCGGCCATGCTGTCCGCAAAGCGGGCTATGTCCGGATGCTGCGGATAGAAGGGCACGAACCAGTTTGACACGTCGTAGAAGAACGGGAAACGCTTGGTCTGCGAGAATCCGCCGTAGAAGATGTCTGCTCCCCGGCGCTGCATGTCGAACATGCGCTTGAACGACCGCTCCAGGCGCTCCATGCGCTGCTCGGAGGCTTCGGGATTGAGCACGTCCTCCAGCGGGTCGTCGTCCACCTCCTCGATGCCGTTTCTGGTCACGCGGAAGTTCTGGTTTTTCATGATGTCCGGCACGATTTCGTGGTTCAGCGTGTCGGTGTCCTTCTCGGCGTCCAGCGAGTATATCATCTGTATCGCGAGTTCGGTCAGTTCGGCGCACGTGCGCTTAGACTTCAGCAGTTCTTCTACCAGCGTGCGCTGCTCGGGATAGATGTTCTGCATGTCGTCGTCTATGGCCAGCACCCATCCTATCAGTGCACGCTGGCGTACCTGTTCGTCAGCCGAACGGCGGTAGACGGCTGTCAGCGTGCGGAACTTCACGATGTCGAACCGGTTCATCAGCGACAGCGTGACGGCCGACACCAGCAACTGCTGGTCATTGCTGTCTACGGTGGGCGACGTCAGCAACTGCTCCATCTGCAGCCCGGTGTTGTCCGTCCAGATGTTCGATGTCATGAGGAAGTTGAACAGCTGCTTCGTCTGCTGCTGGTGGGCCTTGTAGAGTGCTTCGCTCTTGTCCTTCCGCACGTGTTCGGGTTCCAGTTCCAGCATGGCCACGTCGCTGACGAATCCCTCCATCTCCCGGCGGACGGCCTCCAGGCTGACGGGGCGTCCCGACTGGCGGGCCGAGCGGTGCAGCTGTTGCAGGAATGAGGTGGTGCTCAGGTGGCGGTAGATGGCTATATTGCCCATCAGCACGTAGCAGCGCTGCAGCAGCCGCTGGTACTGCGCGTCGCGCTCAGGGTCTTCGACGCCCTTGATCCAGTAGTCGGCCATCAGACCGTATTCCGACTTCAGCGTCTCCAGCTTGTCGTGCGACTGCTGGTTGGGCCATGCCGCCAGATAGGTTTCCAATTCGGCAATGGCCAGTCCGGCATTACCCTCAGTCAGGCGCATGTAGACGCGCTCCAGCGATGTGTCGATGACTCCCATTACTTCTTGTTCCTCCTTTTCTTCTTCTGTTGGTTGCTTGTCACTTTCGAAGCCCGCTTCTCAGGCTTCACGGCCCTCACGCCCAACCACTTTTCCACGGCCGTCACGTCCGTCTGACGTGGTCCCTGGTTGGTGACGTACGGATTCCGGCTGACATCGGGCAGCGAGTCGGCCACCTCCTTCGGAACCCCACAGCAGCGCGCTATCAGGTCGCTATAGTATCGGAATCCATGTTGGTTAATAGAGTCGCAGGCCTGGTTGTAGGCTTTCACAAACAGCGACAGCTGCGTGGCCCTCTCCGGGTGGCGCATCTCCCGTTCGCGGAAGGCTATGACGCCCAGCTGCATCTTCGTCGTCCGCGAGTCGTAGATGACCGGGTTCTTCAACTGCCGTGCCATGGTGGCCTGCGGTTCCGTCATCCAGAGGGCGTCCATGGCGTTGTTCTGCAGCATCTGCATGCGCACCGTCACGTCGTTGACCTGCACCTTGAAGACGCGCTCCTCCTTCAGCTTCACCGAGTCAACCACGCGGTCGGTCAGCAGGTCAGTAGCCGAATATCGCGTCATGGCCACCATCTTGTCGTCCAGCTGCTTCAGCTGGCGTATGCGGGCGTTGCGGTTGGTGACCAGCTGCCAGTAGGCGTTGGTCACTGTCACATAGCGCAGCTTTACGCCGCGCTGCTGCATGCCCACGGCGCGCACCAGGTCGGTCACCATGCCCTCTACCCTGCCCCGCTCCATGGCCGTGTCGCAGTCCATCTGGGCCGTAAAGCGCTTCAGGCGCACGCCGCCGTGTATGGTGTCAAACAGCTGGTAGTGTTCGGCCACAAACAGTGGCAGGCAGTCCAGCGTAGGCAGCACGGCCACCTTCAGGGCTGCCGAGTCGCGGCGCATGGCGGCCCGCCGGTTTTCGTGGGCTATGCGCTTGGTTTCCTCGTAACTTTGTCCGCATGCTGCTGCCAGCAGCACGCCGAGTATCATGACTGTGAGTGATTTTTTCATATTCGGATGCAAAAGTACAAAGAAAAAGGATAATGTGCAAATATTCCGCCCGTTTTTTATTCATCAGCAACGAGCCGTAATCTCGTCAGCAACGAGCCGTAATCTCGTTAACGACGAGCCGTAATCTCGTCAACGATGAGCCGTAATCTCGTCAACGACGAGCCGTAATCTCATAATTGCAGCACCCCGACTGAACGACATTCAGCCGGGGTGCAATGCGTATTGTAAGTAATAAGTTCCTTTGTCTTCCACACTCACGTCACCTGAGGTAGAACCAGTAAATGGCCACAGCGGCGGCAATGAGGGCAATGGTGACGACGCTCTTGATCATGCACGAGGCTACCTTCTTGACCACCAGAAAGCCAATGATGACGATGAGCAGCAGGGCTACGTAATAAACGAAATTGCTGTGTTCCATAACGTTTTGCGCTTACTCTAAAGTACTACAGTAACGGGTCAGAACGTGTAGCTCAGGGTGCAGACGAACTGGTGGCGGTTGTCCTTGACCTTGACGGGCTGGCAGCTGTTCTCCAGCGTCACGATGTTGCCTGTAGCATTGCCGTTCTCGTCGTAGAGGTCAACCTCGGCCGAGGAGTACTTCATGAACGGATAGAAGTCACCGTCGCGCATCTGGTACTGGTAGGCCAGGTCGATGCGGAACTTGTCGATGTTGGTACCGCAGCCCAGCGTCAGGCGGTTGGTGGCCTTCCAGTTGGTGTAGTCGGCCGATGAGGCGTAGTAGACGCCGGGCGACGGCACGGTCTGGTCGCGCACGCCGGACTCCTGATAGACGGGCGACACGTAGTTGTAGCCCGCACGCAGCGACAGCTCGGGGAAGGGCTTGAACTCGGCACCCAGCTTCAGCGTCGACACGCCACGCAGCGTACGCTCAATCTGGCGCTTCATGGCCTGGTCGCTGGAGCTGCGCGAGTAGTCGGTGTCGTCCCAGTAGTCATGGGTGTAGCCGTCGATGGTGCGCATGTCGCAGGCCGAGAAGTCAGAGTACTCGTAGACGAAGCCCAGAGCCAGGTTGCGCCCGATGGTGTGTCCGGCTGAGAGGCTGAACTTCCACGGCGTATTGAAGCGGAAGTCCTCGCCGGCCTCGCTGCGGTCGACGTTGCTGCCGATGGTGGTGTAGTTGGTGGTGGTGAGCTTGTAGAACGTGGGCGACGAGACGGCGGCACCGATGCGGAAGGCCGACTCCTCGAAGGGGCGCACGATGATGCCGCCCTTGACGGAGTAGCCCGTACCCGTCAGCTTCAGGTCGTCGCTGATAAGCACCTCGGGGGCAAACGTGCTGTTCAACCGCTCGAAGTATTCGCTGTAGCCGTGGTAGTGGACGGAGTGAATACCTACCGTCAGACCCCAGTAGAAGCGATTGTTGACGTTGCCGGACAGATTGATGTCGTACTCGCCGATGTAGCCCGTATGGGCACGGTCGAACTCGTAGTCGAGGCCCTCGACGTCGTAGATGTTGCCCTTAGCATCAGACAGCAGGTTGTTGTAGTACAGGTTGTCCAGCTGCGTCTCCGTCAGATAGTTGTTGTCGATGGTGCCGTTTATGAACTTGTAGGCCGTCTGGTTGGCAGCCGACGAGCCGTTCAGCGCGTTGACAGCCGAGAGCACGTAGTCGAAGTTGCGGCTCTTGTGGAAGTTGAAGCCGAAGTTGACGTAGCTCTGGCGGCCCGTCTGCGACGAGTAGACGAAACCTATCTGGTCGAACGAGGCGTTAGCCTTCGAGCCGTCGGCAAACGACTTGCCGTCCTCCTGGGCGTTCATGCCGAACGAGGCGGCTATCTGGCTCCGCCGGAACAGGCCGATGCCCGCCGGGTTGGTGCTCATAACCGAGAGATCGGCTCCAAGTGCATCCATGGCACCGCCCATGCCCACGTAGCGGGCCGTACCGTTCAGGTCCTCAGTGGCCAGTTGTCCGGCCATGTATGCGTCGCCGGTAGCCGGCGTCTCCTGTGCGTGTGCAGCCAGGGCCATCAGCCCCACTGCTGCCATTGTATATATCCTCATGTCAGTTTGAAGTTTGATGTTTGAAATTTGAAATTTATGATTAGCGACGTCCACCATAGCTTAGCGACGTCCGCCATAGCTTAGCGCCGTCCGCCATAGGAGCGTCCTCCGCCGGTTGACCGTCCGCCGCCACCGCCGCCGGAGAAGCCTCCGCTGCTGCGGCTTACGCCGCCGCCTCCGCCGAACGAGCCGCTGCTGCTACTGCTGCTGCGGTAGCCGCCCAGGTTGCCGCTGTTGGTGGTTGTGGTGCGCGTCGGCGTATAGGTGCGCGAACCGCTGGTGGTGCTGCGATAGCCGCCCAGGTTAGTGCCGCGCTGTGCCGACGAGCTCTTGTGGTGGGTGATGCCTGCACGGCTCCACGACCGTCCGCTGACCCCACGGTAGCGTCCGCCGCCACCGTAGTAGACGACGGGACGGTAGTAGCCATAGTAATAGGGCGAATACCAGCCGGAGTAGCGGTAGGGATAGCCCCAGCCGTACCAGGAGGAGTAGTAGAACGGGTCGTGCCAGTACCAGGAATCCCAGTACCAGGGGTCGTAGTCGTACCAGCTGTACCACGGCGATGCCCAGCGTCCGGCACGGTAGCCGTCCCAATAGGCCTCGGAGGGCGTATAGCCGTCGAACCGCGTCATGCGGCGCGTCAGCGTGTAGTCATCGCCGTCAGAGGGCTGTGCGTAGGCCGAGTCTGGGTAGACGCCGCGCACGGCCGAGAAGTCGATGATGTCGTTGCCCGTCGAGTCGATGGGGTACGCATAGCTGTCCAGCCGGCGGTTGTATTCGTCCACCGAGCGGTTGCTGCCCGAATAGTACGTGTGCTCGGGCATGCCATAGTTCTTGGTAGCCTTGGCCACGTTCTCCTTTGTTGGCACGAAATACATATCATCGTCCTGGGCCAACATGCCCGACGGTAAAAAGGCAAAGAGGCATACGGGTAAAGTCATTCTGCCCACTGCCTGAAGCTTGCTGAATAATTCCTTTCTTCTCATACCATTCTGTTTTTTACTGTCCGTAGTATTTACTTCCCGGACCCTTTTCGGGGTCTTCGCTGCAAAGTTACGGCATTTTCAGATGCAAAAGTACGGAAAAACCCTAATACATCGTAGGATTTTCCCTATTTTTTGTAACTTTGCATCGTTTTTTAACATTATTCTATGAAGTACTACGAGATAAATATGCGCATTGAGCCCTGCACACAGGACGCTCAGGACCTGCTGGCAGCACTGACCGCCGAGGCCGGTATGGAGACATTCGAGGAAACCGAAAGCGGACTGAAGGGCTATGCCCAGCAGCAGTTGCTGGACGAGGAGGCACTCCGCGAGGCCATCGCCACGTTTCCCATCAGTGGCGTCTCCATCAGTTACACCATCGAACAGGCCGAGGACCGCGACTGGAACGAGCAGTGGGAGCAGGAGGGCTTTGAGCCGATAGTGGTAAGATGGAAGATGGAAGATGGAAGAGGGATGATGGATGAGCGCGTACTCGTGATTCACGACGGGCGCCACCTGCCCACGGACATCAGCCATCAGCCATCAGCCATCAGCCATCAGCCATCAACCATCAGCCATCAGCCATCAGCCATCAGCCATCAGCCATCAGCCATCAGCCATCAGCCATCAGCCATCATGATTGAGATTGACGCCCACATGGCCTTCGGTACCGGGACCCACGAGACCACGCGCATGATTTGCCGCATGCTGATGGGCATGGACCTCAAGGGCCGCCGCGTGCTGGACTGTGGCAGTGGCACCGGCATCCTGGGCATCTGCGCCCTGAAGCTGGGGGCTGACAGCTGTACGGCCTACGACATTGACGAATGGAGCACCGACAATACCCGCCACAATGCCGTCATCAACCATGTGGACGACCGGCTTGAGGCACTCTGTGGCGACGCTACCCTACTCGACGGCATCGCCGGACAATTTGACGTGGTCATGGCCAACATCAACCGCAACATCCTGCTTCAGGACATGCCACGCTTTGCCGCCAAGATGAAGCCCGGTGCCATGCTCATCATGAGCGGATTCTACCAGCAGGACGTGCCCATGCTCACAGAGAAAGCCGAGTCGTTGGGACTCAAGCTCGTGGCAACGGCCAGCGACGGCGAATGGACATGCGTACTCTCAGTTCTCACTTCTCAGTTCTAAAAAAGGGTTTAAGTCTTTTTTAGGATGACGTAGATAATGACTGGTGCACCGAGCAGGGGGGTGACGGCATTGAGCGGCAGGACGCCGGACTCGCCGGGGAGCACCGTGATGAGGTTGCACACCAGGGCCGTGACCGACCCCATCAGGATGGTGGCTGGCAGCAGCGTGCGGTGATTGTCGGTGACAAGCAGCATGCGCGTCACGTGGGGCACGGCCAGACCTATGAAGG
>DFGF01000162.1:3943-8918 GCA_002371715.1 Prevotella sp. UBA3757 | reverse complement strand
CGTCGACGCGCACTGGTACGGTTGCTTCGTTCTAAGGGCTGAGGGCTGAGGGCTGAGGGCTGATGAACCTTGCACCTTGAAACCTGAAACCTGAAACCTGAAACCTGATTTGAGGGCTGAGGGCTCCGATTTCCAGGAATATCTCAATGCCCCGAACCTGCAGCTCTCGATGCAGTCGCCGCAGACCACGCAACGCGTGGGGTCGACGGTGTGCGTCTTGAAATCGATGCACGAGGCCTTGCAGTTCTTCGTGCACAGTGAGCAGTTCTTGCACTTGGCGACGTTGAAGCGGATCTTCAGCCACGAGAACTTGGCGAAAACTGACAGGATAGTGCCTACGGGGCAGATGGTGTTACAATACGTGCGGCCATTTCTCCACGCCAGCACTGCCAGCACCACCAGCGTCAGGGCGGCAATCCCCAGCGAGATGGCTGAGCGAAGCCATACCTCCGAATGGTAGAAGGCATAGCTGTCGTAGTGTTCAGCGACAGTGGCCAGCACGTTGTTGCCGGCCAGGTAGACGGGCTGAAGCAGGTTGGTGGCGATGCGCCCGAAGGCAGAGTAGGGGGCCAGCAGCTGCACCAGGGAGCCAACACCCAGCAGCAGGCAGATCAGGAAGGCTGTGAAGACGCCGCAGCGCAGGCCTGTCATAGCCTTGGAGTAGGTGTAGCGGTTCTTCCTGGCCTTCTTGCCCAGCCATCCGAAGATGTCCTGCATGATGCCCAAGGGGCAGATGACCGAACAGTAGATACGTCCGAAGATGAGCGTCAGTACGACGAGGGTCGCGATGACGACCACGTTGATGGCCAGTACGGCTTCCAGCAGCTGCACCTTTGCCATCCATGCGAGGAAGGTGTGGGCCGTTCCCGTAAAGTCTAAGAAGAGCCACGTGATGCCCAGAAACATCACGGAGGCCAGAATAATCCTGATAGTCCTTAGTGTCATAAAGTTGTTCTTTATTTGTTGCGTTTAGTTATTCTTACTATTTGTATGCTCAGCTCATAGAGCAGATAGATGGGCAGCGCCACGACAAGCAGGGTGAAGACGTCGGTGGTTGGTGTGATGATGGCTGCCACGACGAGGATAGCTACCACGGCATGTCGGCGGTATTCTGCCATCAGTGTATTGCTAATCAGTCCCATACGCCCTAACAGTCCGCAAACCACGGGCAGTTCGAACACCACGCCCATCACCAGGCTCATGCCCAACAGTGTATCGACATACGACTGCAGCGTCAGCATGTTGGCAACGTCGGGGCTGACCTGATAGGTGCCTAAGAAGCGGACGGTCAGCGGGAATACTACGAAATAGTTGACCAGCGTGCCCGTCAGGAACATCACGTAGGCGGCACCGACTATCCATACGGCGTAATGCCGTTCGTTCTGATAGAGCGCGGGCGACACAAAGCGAAACAGCTCGTAGAGTATATAGGGCGACGCCGTCAGCAGACCGGCATAGATGGCCGTCCGCATGTGTATCATGAACTGCTCGGTCAGTCCGGTGTTCATCAGCCGGATGGCGAAAGGCGCTACGCCCAGTAGCCTGTACGTCACGAAGTCGCTACTTCGTGGTGCCAAGACCACCGCAAACAACTCGTCTTTCAGGAGGAAGGCTGCCGCAGCGAAGACCACTACAGCCACCCCCATGCGAATCAGCGACGAGCGCAGCACGTCCAGATGGTCCCAAAAGGTAAAAACCTCCCCCGACCCCTCCAAAGGAGGGGAGGGCCTGCGGTCTCCCTTCATGTTATGAGACATCGCCTTTCTCCCCTCCTTGGGAGGGGGTGGGGGAGGTCTCTTCCACTTCCTTCATGCCGTCCTTGAAACTCTTGACACCCTTGCCAAGTCCCTTCATCAGTTCGGGAATCTTCTTGCCCCCGAACAGCAGCAGCACCACAAAGGCGATGATGATGATTTCCTGCATGCCTAATCCCAACATCTTTTTCTTTCCTGTTTTGTTGTTAATGAGTTTGCAAAGATAGGGAAAAATGTGGAAATCACCAAATGTTGAGACAGAAAAACGCGTTATCGTTGAAAGTTCTCTATGAATTGGCTGATGGCCGATACCAATAGCTGGTTCTCGTCGCGTCGTTGTGTGGCTATGCGGAAGTGGTTGGGCGTGAGTCCTTTAAAGTTGGAAGCGTTGCGGATGAGTATGTGGTGATGAACGGCCAAAAAGTCTTTCAGCGCGGCAGCAGTCGTCTGGGCAATAGTTGCCAGCATGAAGTTGGTATCGGTATTGGTCACATGGATACCTGGCAAGGCGTTCAGCTGCTGGCGCAGACGGGCTGTCTCAGCCAGATAGACATTCAGGTGGGGGATGGCCCTCGTGTCGTGAGTCACCAGCCATTTGGCGGCGGCTACGGCCAGCGCGTTGACTGACCAGGGCCGCACATGATGGCGCAGCAGCCTGATAAGTTCGGGTGCGGCGGTGATATAGCCGATGCGCAGTCCGGGTATGGCATAGGTCTTGGTCAGCGAGTGAACCAGTATGAGGTGCGGCTTTTGTGCAGCCTCCCTTGCTGACAGCATTGGAACAAGCGTGTAGTCTTCGTACGACTGGTCGATGACGGTGATGGCGGCCTTCCCGCATAGGTTCAGTATGTCGGCTGGCGGTAGTGTCCTGCCGGTGGGGTTGTTGGGATTGCAGAGCCAGAGCAATGTGTCACGGTCGGGGGCTGAGGGCTGAGGGCTGAGGGCTGAAGGCTGAGGGCTGAGGGCTGAGGGCTGAGGGCTGAGGGCTGAAGGCTGAAGGCTGAGGCTCCTTGCACCTTGAAACCTGAAACCTGAAACCTGAAACCTGATTTGAGGGCTGAAGGCTGTATCCTGACGTTGCATGCCAAACATCTCGCTGGCATCGGCATATTCGCTGAAGGTGGGCAGGCTGCCTGTAGAATAATAGTGGAGCGCTTGGCAGAAAGTCTGTGCTATCAGGTAGATTGCCTCAGTAGCACCGCTGGTGACGAGCACACAGTCAGCCGGTATGCCGTGTTTCCGGGCCAGCATGGCTTCCAGTGCGTGTGGCTCAGGTTCGGGATAATGGCCGATGAGGCTTATGTTGCGGCACAGGTGTGCCTGCAGTTCCGACAAGTCAGCGTGAGCATAGATGTTGGAGCTGAAGTTAATGCGGATGTCGGTATACCGCCATGTGTCGTCGCCGTGTCCTTGAATCATTGCCTTTCAGATGGTTACTTCTTGAATCTTACCTTCATGCCGATGACCAGCGTGCGGCCGGGCGTATAAAGGGCGTACTTTCTGAGTTTGTCATCCTGGCGGTTGTCAGCCTTGCCAAAGATGTTGTCAATGCCAATAGCCGGTTCCACGTAGCACCATTTGGCGACGTCGAACGAATGCGTGGTATGCAGGTTCCAGATGCCGAAACCAGGTGCATCCTCGTAGCCGGGGTAGTAGGTCTTCGACTGGAGTCGTCCGCTGAGATTGATGTTCAGCGCGTATTTGCCCCACGACTGATGATAGTTGGCAGCGATGGTGGCAGCATGGCGGATGCTTCGTTCTAAGGGTGCCCATTCCTCGCCGCTTTTGCTCCGGGCGTAGGTGTAGGCATAGTTGGCCGAGAGGTTGAAGCCTTGCGAGATGTTGGCCGAGACGTTGACCTGCATGCCCTTGACATCGCCCTTGTCGCTGTTTTGGTATAGGGCATACTGTACGAGTTGCGATGCTTGTTCGCCGGTCATCTCAGGAAATTCGTGCTGCAGCATGTCCAGTGAGGCGGCATCGACCGGGATATTCTGCTTGACCACCATGTCGTTGATACGGTTGATGTAGCCCGTCAGGCTCACGGCGACAGACTGTGAACGGTACTCGACGTTCAGTGCTAGGTAGTGGCTCTTCTCCGGCTTCAGGTTCTGGTTGCCGAAGCTGATCTGCGCCTTGCCCCGGTTGACGCTGAAGTAATGGTAGTATAGCTCGTCGAGTCCGGGAGCGCGGAAACCGGTAGAGTAGGTTGCCCGGAAGCGGAAGTTGAACGGGGCGTACATCAGTGTGACCTTGGGTGTCAGGTGGTTGCTGAAGGTCTCGTGGCGCGTCAGACGCAGTCCCATCGTCATCGTGAGGTTCCCGGCAATTAGCATCTCGTGCTGTGCATAGGCGGCAAGCGTGTAGGCGTGTTGGTCAATATTGCCTGATGTCGCCATGAGGAAATCCTTGCGCCAGTCGGCACCGACGATTGTGGTGGAGTTGGGTGTCAGGCCGAGGATGGCTTTCAGTTCGCCGTCCGTCATGCGCTGCTTCTTCGACTGTACGTAGTTGCCTGCTTCGTTCGTCTTCGTTGTCACGTCGTACTCCTTGCCATAGCGGAAACGGTCGACGGTGAAACTGGCTTGCAGGCTGTTGCGGCTTGTAAACTTGTAGATGCCGCCCAGATTCCAGCGCAGTCCTTTGTAGCGCATCTCGTAGTCAATCCTGTTGTCCGGGCGGCGCGTCATCTTGTATGAATAGTCTATGCCGACGTTCAGTGCCAGATGCTGGTTGGGTGCGTAGGTGAATTTCTGACCCAGGATCTCGGAGCGATGGCCAGAGACGTAGGGGGCACCGCCGTTCTGATACCAGTCGGACATGTCGTGGTTGAACGACGTGTAGGAACCGAAGCCGTTCTTGTGGATGTCGAGGCAGACACTCTGGGTCCAAGCGTTTGACAGGGAGATACGGGTGTTGCTGGTGACACTGACGAGCTGGGTGGTGGGTTGGTCGGTTATGATGTTGATGACACCCGCGATAGCGTCGGAGCCATAGAGTGACGAGGCGGCACCGTCGAGTACCTCTATACGCTTGACGCGGGCCATGTTGATACGGTTCAGGTCAACGTTGTTGGAGATGTCGCCTGACAGTTTCTGGCCGTTGACGAGAATCAGGATGTATTTATTGCCCAGGCCGTTCATGCGTAGAAATGTTCCCATGGAGTTGGGAGCCATCGACACCTGCGGCAACGTGCGTGTCAGTGCCTGGTCGAAGGTGGC
>DFGF01000162.1:1114-3823 GCA_002371715.1 Prevotella sp. UBA3757 | reverse complement strand
GACTTCAGGCGCTGGTGGTGGCCGGAACCGGTGACCACGACGGGGTTCAGGTTGTAACTGTGGGCGATGGTGTCGGCCCTTTCCATGCGGTGAATCTGGGAAAGGGCGGCACTCCCCGGAAGGAGTGCCGCCGCAAGTGCTATGATAAGTCGCAAAAGCGTCATTCCGGATTATTCTGTAGCGGTTGTCGGTGTAGACAGTGCCTCGTCGGTACCCAGTTTGGCGATGGCCTCGCGTGTGTGGGCAATCCAGAGGGCGCGAACCTTCGAGCGCTCGGCCAGTGCGGGAATATAGCCCTCGGCAGCGTTATACTTCTTCCAGCATGGCTCAGCGAAGTTGCTTTCGTAGGTGGCTACGTCGTAGCCTGCCGTCGTCATCATGCTGATCCAGCTCTCCTCGTCCTCTTCATCAGCCATGTCGTTATGGGCATGGTCACCGGCAATCGACATTAGCGGATAGAGCTGCACTTTGCCGCTGGTGATGCCGTTGTCCTGCATGCGACCGATGACGTTCTCGACGTAGTTGTCCTCCATGTCGACGGTGCCTACAAAGTAGTGGGGGTTCAGCCGCTGCAGGGCCTGCTCCAGTTCGGTGTAGCGGATGTTGGCACCGTAGTAGTCGTAGTTCTCAGGATTGCCATGACCCATGAAGGCCACTGTGCCGCCTGCATTGATGACGGCCTTGATGTCGCTCTCGTTGTTTAGTATTACGGCGAGCTTGTCGACGTCGTTGTCCTCACCCATCAAGGGAACGCCCACCACGACTTGCTTGTCTATGCTGTGCATGTAGGCTTCGGTGAAGTCGCCGTTGCGGTTGTTCATGAAGTCCTTAACATAGCTGTCGCGCACGCGGCGATACTCCTCGCCGGGGATGACCTGTAGCGACTGTACGACAATCTGCTTGTAGCCGGCCAGTCCGATGGCTGTCAGGAAGTGCTCGGGGTCGTAGAAGTCTCGCGGCTCCACATTCTCGCCGGCACGGGCATTATTGATGCAAATGGCACTTGAGAACGAGAGGAACACGTCCCATCCTGGGAACTGGGCTTTGTAGTCGCTGACCACCTTGTCGAAGGTGTCGTAGGCCTGCTCCCATGTAGAGCCGAAGGCCACGACGAGGATGACCTTGCTACTTGACTTCTGGCTGTTGACGATGTTGTTGACAGCCTGCTGGTAGCGGTCGTAGTTCGACTGCTTCTGCTGTTGGTTGTTGTTGTTGTCGTCATCACTGCCACAGGCGGTGAATGCTGCGCAGACCATGATAGCCATCATGGCCAGCATTAGGGTTTTAATCTTCTTCATTGTGTTTGGAATTTAAATTAGACTTGTATTTGTTGTTAAGCTTCTTGCCTTGGTTCAGTCGCACGTTCAGCGAGGCATAGACGGTGCGCCCGGGCGACGTGGTGCCCAGATGGAGTCCGTGAGGCGTGCGGTCTGCATAGTCTAGGACGTTGTCCACTCCGGCCTCCAGGCGCAGCGCCTTGCCCAGTTGGTGGGTGGTGCTGATGCGCCAGAGCTGATAGCCCTTGCCGTCGCCGTCCGTCTGGTAGTAGCGTTTCGAACTCAGACGGCCATAGATGCCGATGCCCAGCTGATAGTGCTTCGAGACATCGTGCTTCCATGTGGCATAGACGTTGGCCTTGTGGTGGGACATACCGTCGATGGTGACGCTGTGCATCACGTCCTTGTCCGGGTCGTATTGGTTGGCACGGGTGTCCAGGTAGCTGTAAGAACCGCCTGCCGTCAGGTGGCGACCCTGATAGCGCAGCGTGACGTCAATACCGTAGGTCTTGGCATCCTCGATGTTCTGGTACTGGCGCACCCTGACGGGGTCGTATTTGACCAGCAAGTCGCCGGGAGCCTGGTTGAAGGGTATGGTGACCAGGGCAATCATGTCGGCAACCTTATTATAATAGGCAGAGGCCGTCAGGGTTAGTGCTCCGACGGTATATTCTGCGCTCAGGGCGTAGTAGTTGGAGGTTTGTGCCTTGAGGGTGGTGTTGCCCAGATAGAGGTAGACACCACTCATGTTCCGTATATATTGGTAGTGCAGCTCCTTCGGGGTTGGTGTCTTGAACCCCTGGCTCCAGGTGGCCCGCAGGCGCAGGTCATTCCACTTCAGCATGGTCGAGAGCTTGGGCGTCAGGCGGGTGCCAAAGCCCTCGTTGCGCGTCAGTCGGAGGCCGGCGGTGAGGAAGACCGAGGCAGTACCCCGGTCTGCGGGGCTGTGCCACTCGTCCTGCAGGTAGAGGGCTTGGGTGTTGTCCGTGGCCTTGCCTCCTTCGACGCGCATGGGGGCCTTGAGCCAGTCGTGGCGGTAGTCCAGTCCGGCTGAGAGCGTCTGGTCGCCGGGCAGGGCGAAGATGCCCTTTAGCGATACCTGCACAAGCCGTTGGTCGCTCTGCAACTCCTTGTCGTCGGGGAAGTAGGGATAGTAGTTGGTGAAGCGTCCGTTGACGTAGCCGTCGGTCAGTGTGGTATCGGTATAGACGTAGTTGTAGGCATGTCGTTTCCAGTCTGCATCCAGTGTGATGACGTCCGTGTCGCTGAGTTTCCACTTGCCGCCGGCCGAGAGCGAAGCGTTGTTGTATTGCAGGTCGTAGGTCTTGGTGTCTACGCCGGGGTGGTGGCCGCTGGGCCGGTAGATGCGTTTCCAGTAGATGCTGCCGTCGGCATACAGTTCGAGTGCAGGCAACAGCTGCAGGGTCAGTCT
>DFGF01000162.1:0-990 GCA_002371715.1 Prevotella sp. UBA3757 | reverse complement strand
TATTCCGTCTGCGAGGGTGCTTCCTCGCTGGTGTTCTGCCATCCGTCGGAGTGCTGCAGTTGGAAGTTGGTATAGCTTGACAGCCGACCGTAGTTCACGGCCAGCCCGTTGTGCTGCCGTATGTCGCCGTAGGAACCGGTGCGGCTGGTGTTTTCCGCCATCAGGCCTTGTTCGCGGTGCTTGCGGGTGATGATGTTGATGACGCCCGCTATGGCATCGCTGCCGTAAAGGGCGCTGGAGGCTCCCTTTACGATTTCTATGCGGTCAATGTTGTGAGGGTCGATGAGGCTCAGGTCGTTCTCGCCACCGTTGTCGCCGTGCAGTCGCCGACCGTCAACGAGTATGAGCACATAGGAATTGCCCAAGCCGTTCATCTGCAGATGCGAACCCATGTCGTTCTCGTTGAAGTCGAACGAGGCCGTCAGTCCTCCGAGGATGTCCTCGATGCTCTTGCCGGCATACTGCTGCAGCTGGCGGTGGCTGATAACCTCGGTCTGTACGGGGGCATCCTTCAGCAAGTGCTGCGTGCCGGTGCCCGTCACCACGACTTCCTGCAGACTGTCGGTACGCCAGACTGCCGTCTGCGCCTTGGCCGACATCAATGAGCACAGGACTAACAGTCCTAATGCCAGTTTTCTGTTCATAACTCGTATCAAAAGCCTTTTTCGCCGCGCATATCCCTGTACGCAGTTACTTTTTATCCGTTCTCCTTGGCAGGTCTTCTGACTTTCCCCAGTCTGCCTTACCTTCCCGACGTCGTTGTCAGTGGCGTTATACAGGCAGACCCCTTAAACGGGGATTACAGCAGCAGGTACTGTTCAGGATTCTCACCTGATTCCCTTGCATCAAGGCCCATTCGCGGGCCTGATTTCCAATTCGGCTGCAAAGGTACGAAAAAAAAGCCAAAGTGGAGCGTTAAAAGTGAAAAATTTACTGCCACAGCGTGAAAAAGACAAAAAATCGTCGTACCTTTGCAGCATGAAAAGCGCT
>DFGF01000070.1:7576-42019 GCA_002371715.1 Prevotella sp. UBA3757 | reverse complement strand
GCCTTTCGGGCCTCGTATTCCTCGTAGTGGCGTTCCAGGAAATTGTCTGCCATAGTCTCTATTCTTGATGATGCTCCAGGGAATTGTTAGTCCTGGCAGTTATCTGCTCTGGTTGTAGATGACGCTGATGGTAGGATTGTTGGGATGGTTGATGCCTCCCACCAGTCGCGTACTTGTTATGCCCATCTCGTTGTTGATGCCGGTGACGGTGGCTGCCGAGTATGACGACGTGCTCACCGAACTGGTCTTGACGGGTATCAGCACTACCTTGTTCCAGTTTTTGGAACCCTTGTCGCGGTTGGCCCACATGTGGTTGATCAGGCCCGAGATGTTGTTGTAGGCATACGTGTTCTGCGTGGCACTGTAGGTGGCCAGGAACGACGTACGGTTGTTGGTGACGTTGCTTTTCTCGAAGAATGCGTACAGCGAGTCGCGTTCTATCATCAGCAGTTCTGTGGCATCGTTCAGCAGGTCCTCCGTCTTCTTGTTCGCGTCAGCCATGCGCTGGAACATCACCTTGGCCGACAGGAGCGAGTCGTTGGTGTGGTTTTGCTTGATTTGCTCTACGGGCAGCGTCACCTCGGTGAAGATGCCGGCCGGTGTCTTCAGGTAGGTGCAGTCCTTCACTTTGTTTACCAGGCTGTCAATCTTGCCCTTGTCGTTGGAGATATGCGTGGTCTGCATGACTTCCTCGGTGCCGAAGAATGTCTTGCTGCCGGTGTATTCCTTGTCGCCGGTCTTGAACTTATAGTCGACTATCAGCTGCACGTTGAGCACTTCGGCCATGACGCCCTGTCCGTCGACATTCCTGATGTAGAATCCCGGGCATACGTTCTTGATGAAGGTGATGGAGTTCTTGAAGTATTCCGGATGCTCGTAGAAGGTGCGCATCAGGTAGGTGCCATAGTTCTTGTAGGTCACGCCGTTCTTAGCCTTGTACGACTTGTTGAGCGGGACGTTGATATAAGTATAATAGTTGTTTTTCTGGCGGACGTAGCGCGCGCTGTCCGACAGCGTCATGTCCACCATGCTGTAGTTCTTGGCCTGCTTGAGTCCGTCGGTGCGTATGTAGCCGCTGGCCTCGGGGTTGAAGTTCGAGTAGTAGAGCTTGTTTTCCTCGATGGGCTTGTCCAGTTCCTCCACTCTCAGCTTCATGGCGGCCAGCGAGTCGCCCACGTAGCTGTTAATCAGTATGTTCAGTCGGCACGACGTGGCTACGGGCTGGCCGCTCTCGTCGACGGACGTGACGTCCTGCTTATTGGCAAACAGTGCGCTGGCCTCGCGTTCGAGCACGGTAAACTGTGTGGTGAAGTCGCTGTTGATGTAGGCGCCCGTCTCTGGGTCCTTGATGCTTCCCAGGTAGCAGTATGAGCTGCGTGCCAGTACCGAGTCGGCCTTGATGGACTGTGTGGATTCTATCTTGAATGTGTCAGGAACCAGTACGAAACGGTCGGCATCGCTCGTCAGCGAGTAGCCCATGGTCTTGGTGTCCTCATCACATGAAGAGATTGCAATCGTCATCATTGCAATCCCTGCCATTAGTATTTTTCTCATCATTTGAGTCTGTAATTGTTTTCTTGTCCGTGAACGCTATTATCCTAAAACTATCATCTTTAACCGTCAAATCTTCTCATAGAATGCCTCGTAGGCCTGGGCAAAGTCTTCGCCAGGATAGGCGAGGGTGGGGATGCCGTTGTCGGCAGCATACTTCATGAGGTCGCTGTTCACATCCTTGTGGGCGGCAATGACGCCGTCGCTGTAGTCGATGGCCAGCTTGCCGAGTTCTTCGAACGTGAATTTGTCGTTATACTTCTTCAGCAGGTCGGCCTTGGCCTCCTTGAACGCGACGCAATGCTTGAAATTGGCTCCCAGGTCTGACTGGATGCTCTTGGTGAAGAGCGACGTGACCACCTTGGTATTGGCAAACGAGGGCTCTTCGTGATAGGCCGTCTTGATGTAGAGAGGCACCACGGCCCCCATCCATCCCTGAATGTGAATGATATCCGGAACCCAGCGCAATTTCTTGACCGTCTCCAGTACGCCCCGGGCGAAGAAGATGGCCCGCTCGCCGTTGTCGGCATAGTCGTTGCCCTGTTCGTCAATTGTCATCTGTCGCTTGGCAAAGTAGTCGTCGTTGTCAATGAAGTACACCTGCACGCGTGTCTGGTTGATCGTGGCCACCTTGATGATGAGCGGATGGTCCGTATCGTCGATAATCAGATTCATGCCAGAAAGGCGTATGACCTCGTGCAACATGCCCCGGCGCTCGTTGATGGTGCCCCACTTCGGCATGAACGTACGTATTTCGTGACCAGCCTCTTGCATAGCCTGGGGAAGTGCCTTGCCCATCAGCGAGAGTTCGCTGTCAGCAACATACGGAGTAATCTCCTGGTTGATGAAAAGAATCTTTTGTGCCATATTGCGTTGTTTAACCGAATGCAAAGTTACGAAAAATTATTCACAAAACCGCTAAAACGTGCATTTTTTAGCTTTTTTTGCCCCTATTTAGATATATTTTTATGATATTTTTTCCTTATTTGGCAAAAATGTTGTTATTTTGCACCCCGAAATTGAAAGTACTCATTGCAAACAGTAATTTAGACAACAGATAAATGCTAAAGGTATTCAGTAAGATTGTTGACCTTCAGAATCAGCTTTTTGAAGATCGCAAGCAAGGTAAGGAGATTGGTTTAGTACCCACCATGGGAGCACTTCACGAGGGTCATGCCTCGCTGGTACGTCGCAGTGTGAAGGAAAACGGCATCACGGTCGTATCGGTATTTGTGAATCCCACGCAGTTTAACGACAAGAACGATTTGAAGAACTATCCGCGCACGCTGGAGGCCGACTGCCGGCTGCTGGAGTCGTGCGGTGCCGACTACGTGCTGGCGCCCTCGGTCGAGGAGATGTACCCCACGCCCGACACGCGCCACTTCGAGTATCCGCCCATCTCGACGGTGATGGAGGGTGCCCATCGGCCCGGCCACTTCAACGGTGTCTGCCAGGTGGTGAGCCGTCTGTTCTATATTGTCAAGCCCCAGCGCGCCTACTTCGGCGAGAAGGACTGGCAGCAGATAGCCGTTGTCAAGGCGATGGTGAAGGACCTGCATCTGCCGGTTCAGATTGTGGAGTGCGACATTGTGCGCGACGCTGACGGCCTGGCCCGCAGCAGTCGCAACACGCTGCTGTCGCCCGACGAGCGCGCCATTGCGCCAGCCATCTATCAGGCTCTGAAGGCCAGCTTGGACTATGCCAAGAGCCATACCGTCCGCGAGACGCACGACAAGGTGGTGGCCGACATCAACGCTGTCGACGGGCTGGACGTGGAATACTTCTCAATCGTCGACGGCAACACGCTGCAGGACATCCAGGACTGGGACGATACGCCCTACGTCGTGGGCTGCATCACGGTCTACTGCGGTAAGACGCCCATCCGGCTGATTGACCACATCAAGTACAAGTCGTAAATAGTCAAATCAAATTGTAAATCGTCATGATGATAGAAGTTATGAAGTCGAAGCTGCACTGCGTGACGGTGACAGAGGCCAACCTGAACTACATGGGCAGCATCACGATAGACGAGGACCTGATGGATGCTGCCAACCTGATAGCCGGTGAGAAGGTGCAGGTGGTCGACAACAACAACGGCGAGCGCTTCGAGACCTACATCATCCGTGGTGAGCGCGGCACGGGCTGCATCTGCCTGAACGGTGCTGCCGCCCGACGGGTGCAGGTGGGCGACGTGGTCATCATCATCGCCTATGCCCTGATGGACTTCGAGGAGGCCAAGACGTTCCAGCCTACAGTCGTTTTCCCCCGCGAGGGCAACGTGCTGTAGAGCGTGTGGCGCATCGATGGCCGCGTCAGGTGCTATTTTTTCTGTAGTTTCTTGAGCCGCCGCTTGGCTTCCGGAGCTTCCGGGTATAGCTCCAGGGCTTTCTGGTAATTGCGAACAGCAGCATCCGTCATGTGCTCCTGTTCGCATTCCTTGCCTAATAGCGTGTACTCTACGGCCAGCCGCTTCAGCAGTTCCTCGCGGCGGGCTATTTCCGTGTTCAGCTGCTCTATCTGCTGCTGCTGGCTGCTGATGATGGCCAGTTTGCGGCGTATGTAGCGCTGGACGACGGGCTTTTCTATGTCGTAGCGCGAGTGGATGGCCAGGAAGAAATTCTTGAGGAAGGCGTCGAAGTCCTGGCGGTCGAAGGCCTCGACGGCATCGTGGTACTCCTTGTCGGCCTTGCTCTCGTAGATGGCCTGGCGCATGAGCCGGTTGTCGTTATACTGGCGGGCGAACTGCACCACCTCGCCGCGCACGAAGATGTCCGAGCGCCGGATGGGTTCCTCGAGGGTGATGCCGTTGAGCGACGTGCAGCGCGACAGTGCCACGTAGGTCTGGCCGCCGGCAAAGGCTCCGCCGCCGGAGAAGTCTATCTTCACCTGGCGGAAGGTCAGGCCCTGGCTCTTGTGTACGGTGATGGCCCAGGCCAGCCTGAGCGGGAACTGGCGGAACGTGCCCAGCAGTTCCTCGACGATTTTCTGCTCCTTCTCGTCGTAGGTATAGCGCATGTTTTCCCATATCTCCAGCCCCACGTCGTATTCGTGGCCGTCCTCGTCGCAGACGCCGATGATGCCTTCCTCCTCGTCGATGCCGATGACGACGCCGATGGTGCCGTTGACCCACCGCTTCTCCTTGTCGTTCTTCGTGAAGATGACCTGTGCGCCGGGCTTGATTTCCAGTTCCATGGGGGCGGGGAGTGACGTCAGGGGGAAATCGCCCTTGATGGTGCCCTTGAACACGGAGCTGCTGCCCTCCAGTTCGTTCAGTTTCTGCTCGTTGATCCAGTCCACCGTGTCGCGGCGTGTGGCCAGCGTGATTTCCAGGCTGCGCGCCGACGGCTGGCACGTGGCGCCGTAGCGTGAGTTGATGGCTGCCAGGTCCTGGTCGGTGGCCTGGTTTTCGCGTATGCGGTCCAGGATGGCTATGAACTCTGCGTCGCTCTGTCGGTAGACCTTGCGCAGTTCGATGCTGACGAGCTGCATCTGCTGCCACACCTTGGCGGCAAAGAAGTAGGCCGAGGCGTAGAAGGGCTGCATCAGTCGCCACTCGTCCTCCTTGATGACCGGCTCCAGCTGGAAGATGTCGCCCACGAGCAGCAGCTGCTTGCCGCCGAAGGGTTCGCGCATGTTGCGGCAGTAGATGCGCAGGACCTTGTCGATGAAGTCGATGATGTCGGAGCGCACCATTGAAATTTCGTCGATGATGATGAGGTCCAGTTCGCGCAGCAGTTTGGTCAGTTCGCCGTTGTACTTCAGCGTCTTGCGAATGTTGCGGGCATTGTAGCGCGAGTCGTTGGGTAGCAGGGGGTGGAAGGGCAGCTTGAAGAAGCTGTGCAGCGTCTGGCCGCCGGCATTAATGGCTGCAATGCCCGTCGGTGCCAGGATGACGTGCTTCTTCTTGGTGTGCTGCGACACGTAGCGCAGGAATGTCGACTTACCCGTCCCCGCCTTTCCTGTCAGGAACAGCGAGCGACGGGTGTATTGGATGATCTGGAGTGCCTGTTGCCACTCCCGGTTCTCCTGGTCTAACGTTTCCTCTGATGTCATTTGCTGCTCTTTAGGCTTCCGTCAGCTACTGCTGCTCCTTAGGCTCCTCGGCCTCCAGGGGCTGTTCGGTGGCTGGTTTCTGCTTGGCGTTGTCAGGGGTAGGGGTCGGCGCTACGGGATTGCCGAACTCGTCGACCACGGCCTCGACGCCGGCGTCAATGTCGGCCCCCAGGCTGTCGACGGCCAGCGAGTCAGAGTCGGATGCCGCCCTGAAGTAGCCGCCGCAGTTGTACGTGCTGGCAGCAAGTGTCAGGTCCTTCGGCGTGCTGAACTTGGCGTGATACTGGCGCAGCTGCGGGTCGTCCAGCACGCTCTGCAGGAAGTAGCCGCAGATGGGCAGTGCCGTGCGGTTGCCCTGACCCAGCTGGCCCGTGCGGAAGTGTATGCAGCGGTATTCGCCGCCCACCCAGGCTCCGACCACCAGTCGTGGCGTGGTGCCTACGAACCATGCGTCGGAGTGATTGTTCGACGTGCCCGTCTTGCCGCCGAAGTCGGTATCGGCGGCGTGGCGCCCCACGAATCCCATCAGTCGCGAGCTGGTGCCGCTCATGCCGCCCATCAGCAGCTGCTGCACCAGGAATGCGCTGTGCTCGCTCAGTGCCTGGCGGTCGTCGGCCTTGGCCTCGTAGACCACGTTGCCGTCGCGGTCCAGTATCTTGGTTACCAGCACGGGGTCGTGCATGCGGCCCTGGTTGCAGGGCGTACAGTAGGCGTTGACCAGTTCCAGCAGGTTGACGTCGCTGGACCCCAGTGCCAGTGCCGGCGTGGGGTCGAGTCGCGACCGGATGCCCATGTCGTGGGCCGTCTTGGCTATGCGGTCAATGCCGCACTCCTGGCCCAGGCGCACGGCCACGGAGTTGATGCTCATGGCAAAGGCCTGCTTCAGGGTGATGTTGGCGCCTGAGAAGTGTCCGTCGGCGTTCGTCGGTGCCCAGGTCACTTCCTTGCCCTTGTCCATGACCTTCATGGCGAAGTACTCGTCCTTGCGCGTGTCGCAGGGCGTGATGCCCTGGTTCATGGCTTCGGCATAGACGAAGAGCTTGAACGTGGAGCCAGGCTGGCGCATGGCCGTCACCTTGTCGTACTTCCAGGTGCTGAAGTCCACGTCGCCCACCCAGGCCTTGACGTGACCCGTCTGTGGCTCAATGGCCACGAATCCGCAGTGCATGAAGTGCTCCATGTATCGGATGCTGTCCATGGTCGACATCTCCTTCTCGATGTGGCCCTGCTCGTAGTCGAAGAGGCGGACGCGGTGGGGCACGTTCAGATAGTAGTTGATGGAGTCCTCGTCGCCGCCATACTTCTGTTTCAGCAGTTTGTAGTACGGCGTCTTCTTGGCCAGGTCCTCAATGAAGTTTGGTATTTCCTGGTGGCGCTCGTCCTGCCAGGGGTTGGTGGTGCCCCAGTGGGCGTTGAACGTCTTCTGCACCTGTTTCATCTGCTTGACGGCGGCGTCCTCGGCATACTTCTGCATGCGCATGTCGAGCGTGGTGTAGATTTTCAGGCCCTCGGTATAGTAGGCGTAGGCGCGCTCGTCGCCGTAGTATTCGCGGCACCAGTCCTTCATCCATTCGCCCACGGCCTCGCGGAAGTAGTTGGCGTCGCCGTCGTAGGCGTTCTCGACGCTGTAGTCCATCTTGATGTCCGTCTGCTTCAGCGAGTCGCACGCCTCGCTGGTCAGGTGGCCGTGGCTCCTGATGAGGTCGAGCACGACGTTGCGGCGGGCCAGCGCGTTCTTGGGATTGATGCGCGGGTTGTAGTAGGTGGTGGCCTTGAGCAGTCCCACGAGCACGGCGGCCTGTTCCGTCGTCAGGCGGTCGGGCGTGGTGCCAAAGTAGGTGCGTGCGGCAGTCTTGATGCCGAAGGCGTTGGAGCCGAAGTCGACGGTGTTGGCATACATGGTGAGGATTTCGTTCTTCGTGAAGTTCATCTCCAGCTTGTAGGCCGTGATCCACTCCTTGCTCTTCATGATGAGCAGTTTCAGTCCGGGAATGTTGCCCAGCAGACCCGTGGAGTATTGCGTGCGGACGCGGAACAGGTTCTTGGCCAGCTGCTGTGTGATGGTCGATGCGCCGCGTGCGTCGCGCCGCATGACGTAGTCCTTCAGTGCTGCGGCAAATGCCTGGTAGTCAATGCCATGGTGGCTGCGGAACCGCTCGTCCTCGGTGTCGATGAGTGCGTTCCAGAAGGCCGGGCTGACCTCCTCGTAGCTGACGGGCATTCGGTTTTCACTGAAGAACTTGCCGATGACCTTGCCGTCGGCGCTGAATATCTGTGAGGCCTCGGCGGGGTGCGTATTCTTGACCTCGCTCATGGAGGGCGACTTGCCGAAGAGCCACAGGAAGTTGACGTCGACCATGACCAGGTAGAGGAAGAAGGCCACGACGGCGGTGGCTGCTGCCGACAGTGTCTTGACGTACCAGGGCCGTCCCCTGAAGAGTCCGGCGTACCATCGTGCTGCCCCCCGAAGGATTTGCAGGGTTTTCCCAGCGTATTTATTCATATTGTGCTATGTATTTTAGTATTTCTTCTTTGTTGTCGGCATCGAACCATGTCATGTCCTCGTCGCGCTTGTACCACGTCAGCTGCTTGCGGGCGTAGCGGCGGGTGTTGCCCTTCATGCGCTCCACGGCCTCCTGGAGTGTCCACTGGCCGTCCATGTAGTTGAACATTTCCTTGTAGCCCACGGTGTTCAGCGCGTTCAGGTGGCGCTGGCCGTAGAGAGCCTGGGCCTCCTGGAGCAGTCCTGTGGCCATCATGTTGTCCACGCGCGCGTTAATCCTATTATATAATATGTCGCGCTGGCGGTTCAGTCCTATCTTGACGATGCGGAACGGCCGCTCCTTTCGGGCCTGCTTGCGAAACGAGGTGTAGGTGCGCCCCGTCTGGTAGCATATCTCCAGTGCGTGGATGACGCGGCGGTAGTTCTGGCGGTCCACTATCTCGTAGTGGGCGGGGTCCAGCCGCTTCAGGTCCTGGCAGAGGGCCTCGATGCCTTCCTCCTCGTAGCGGCGCTTCATCTGCTGGCGTATGTCGGGGCGGATGGTGGGTATGTCGTCAATGCCGTTGCAGACGGCGTCGATATACATCATGGACCCTCCCGACAGCAGTTGTATGGGGCTTGTCTTGAAGAGCGTCGCGAGCAGTGCCAGCACCTCCTGTTCGTACATCGAGGCGTTGTAGTAGTCGCCGATGCTCTTGTTGCCCACGAAGTAGTGGTGGGCGGCCTCGAGCTGCTCGTCGTCAGGTGCTGCGGTGCCTATCTTCAGCTCACGGTAGATCTGCCTGGAGTCGGCATTGATGACGGGTATGCCGTAGCGCCGTGCAATGTCGATGGTGAGGGCCGTCTTGCCGACTGCTGTTGGTCCGGTGATGACAATCAGTGTGTTCAACGTTCAATGTTCAACGTTCAACGTTCAATGTTCAGTCACCTGATGACGCCGCGCTTTGACGACTCTATGAACGAGCAGATGTATTCCACCTCCTTCGAGTCGGGGTACTTCAGCCTTGCCTCGGCTATGCCGTCTTTCAGCACGCCCTCGGCATAGATGATGCGGTAGGCGTCGTGGATGATCTCGATGGTCTCGTTGCTGAATCCGCGGCGGCGCAGCCCGACCAGGTTGACGCCGGCGTAGCGGATGGGTTCCTTGCCGGCGATGACGTAGGGCGGTATGTCCTGGCTGGTGCGCGAGCCGCCCTGGAACATGATGTAGCTGCCCACGCGTGTGAACTGGTGGAAGAGGCAGCAGGCGGAGATGATGGCGTAGTCGTCAATTTCCACCTCGCCGGCTATCTTCGTCGTGTTGCCGATGATGCAGCCGTTGCCTATCACGCAGTCGTGGGCTATGTGCATGTTCTCCATGAGCAGGTTGCCGTTGCCCACGACGGTCTGCCCTCTGGATGCCGTTCCGCGGCTGATGGTGACGTTTTCGCGTATGGAGTTGTTGTCGCCGATGCGGCAGATGGTGTCCTCGCCCTGGAACTTCAGGTCCTGGGGCTTGGTAGCGATGCTGGCTCCTGGGAAGAACTCGTTGCCGTTGCCGATGCGTGCGCCGTAGTGCAGGGTGACGCTGTTCAGCAGGGTGTTGTTGTCGCCCATCTCCACGTTTTTGTCAATGACGCAGAAGGGACCTATCACGTTGTTGTCGCCCAGTTTGGCTTCAGGGTCGACGACGGCCAGTGGGTGAATCTGATTTGCCATATACTCTCTGGTGGTGTTTGTTCTCTTTTTTTACTTGTTCTTTACGATTTGTGCCGTGAACGAGGCTTCGGCCACGACGTGGTCGCCCACGAATATGTAGCCCTTCATCGACGAGATGCCGTGGCGCACGGGTGCCAGCAGGTCGACCTTGAAGATGAGTGTGTCGCCGGGTACGACTTTCTGTCGGAACTTTACGCTGTCAATCTTCATGAAGTAGGTGCTCCAGCGCTCCGGCTCCTCCAGCATGTTCAGCACCAGCAGTCCGCCGCACTGGGCCATGGCCTCAATCTGCAGCACGCCGGGCATGACGGGCTCCTCGGGGAAGTGGCCCTGGAAGAAAGGCTCGTTGGCGGTGACGTTCTTGATGCCGACGATGGTGCTGGCACCCAGGGCGATGACCTTGTCGACCAGCTGCATGGGGTAGCGGTGGGGCAGCAGTTCGCGGATGCGGTTGACGTCCATCACCGGCTCCTCGTTGGGGTCGTAGAAGGGTGCCTGCACTTCGTGCTTGCGAATCTCCTTGCGCATCTGGCGTGCAAACTTGTTGTTGATGGTGTGGCCGGGGCGGGTGGCAATGATGCGGCCCTTGATGGGCTTGCCTATGAGGGCCATGTCGCCGATGACGTCCAGCAGCTTGTGGCGCGTACACTCGTTCTCCCACACCAGGGGCTTGTGCTGTATGTAGCCCAGCTCGGTGGCGTCGCGGTGCTCCACGCCCAGCATGTCGGCCAGCTTGTCCAGCTGCTCCTGCGACGTCTGGCGCTCGTAGATGACGATGGCGTTGTCCATGTCGCCGCCCTTGATGAGGTTGGCCTGCAGCAGCGGCTCAATGTCGCGCACGAAGACGAAGGTGCGCGCGGGGGCTATCTCGGTGGGGAAGTCCTCGACGCGGCCGATGGTGGCAAACTCCGAGTTGATGATCTTCGAGTCGAACGAGCACATGGCCGTCAGCGAGAACTCGTCGTCGGGCAGTATGGTGATGGACGACCCGCTCTCCTCGTCCTTGACCTCTATCTTCTTGCGGATGACGTAGAAGTCCTTCGGCGCGTTCTGCTCCTCGGTGCCCACCTCGTTGATTTTCTCGACGAACTGTGCCGACGAGCCGTCCAGGATGGGGAACTCGGGGCCGTTGACCTGCATCAGGCAGTTGTCGATGCCCAGTGCGTAGAGGGCTGCCAGTCCGTGCTCCACGGTTGACACGCGGGCGTCGCCCTTGCCCAGCACGGTGCCGCGCTGCGTGTCGACGACGTTCTCGGCTATGGCATCAATGACGGGTTCGCCCTCCAGGTCGATGCGTTGTATCTTGTAGCCGGTGTTCTCCGGTGCGGGATTGAAGGTGACGGTCAGGTTCAGACCGGTGTGCAGTCCTTTGCCAAACAGCGAAAAACTGCCTTTCAGCGTTTTCTGTTTCATATATCTCTTTTAATGTTCAACGTTCAACGTTTTTTTCAGTTCCTCGATTTCCTTGCGCAGCATGCCCAGCTCCTTATACATGTCGGGCAGCCGCTTCATGACGGCCTGTGCCTTGAAGAACACCTTCGGGTCGATGGCCGGGGCACCGATGAGCTGTTCGCCGTTGCCCTTGGTATTGCTGATGACGCCGCTCTGGGCGCCAACGAAGGTCTTGTCGGCTATCTTGATGTGGCCCGAGAAACCGGCCTGGCCGCCCACCATGCACCAGGCGCCAATCTTCGTGGAGCCGGCCATGCCCGCCTGGGCCGACATGACCGTGTTCTCGCCCACCTCGCAGTTGTGGGCCACCTGTATCAGGTTGTCCAGCTTGACACCCCGGTGCAGCACGGTCTGGCCCATGGTCGAGCGGTCCACACAGGTGTTGGCACCTATCTCCACGTCGTCCTCGATGACGACGATGCCCAGCTGTGGAATCTTCTCGTAGCCCTCCGTGTTGGGGGCGAATCCGAAGCCGTCGGCACCGATGACGGCACCGGCGTGGATGGTGACGTTGCGGCCTATCTGGCAGCCGTCGTAGATGGTGACGTTGGGGTAGATGCGCGTGCCGTCGCCAATGGTGACGCCGTCGCCCACGTAGGTGAAGGGGCCTATGTAGACGTCCTGGCCCACCTGGGCTGTCGGGCTGACGAAGGCCAGCGGGTCAATGCCCGTCTTCTTGGGCAGCGAGGCGGCGTACATCTGCATCAGCTTGGCCACGCACTCGTAGGCGTTGGCCACGCGGATGAGCGTTGGCTCGACGGCGTGCTCCAGTTCCAGGTCGTCGTTGACCAGCACGATGCTGGCCTTGGTCTGGTAGATGTATGACGTGTATTTGGGGTTCGAGAGGAAGGTGATGGCACCCTCAGCGGCTTCTTCTATCTTGGCGAAGGTGCTGACAGTGGCCTGTTCGTTGCCTTCCACGCGTCCGCCGATGAAATCGGCTATTTGTCTGGCTGTAAATTGCATGTCTAAATACCTTAATATTATAAACTGTCGGCAAAGTTACGAAAAATTTTTCAGAAACGGTGATAACAGAGGTAATATTTTCGTATTTTTTTAGAAAGTAGCTGGACGTTCAGGATTTCCGACGCCTCGGCAATGTCCTTGACGGTGCCGTCTTTGTAAAGTATTCCGATGCTGTCGTCCTCCGGGTCATACATGTCCTTGCCTATCTCCGTCAGGCTCATCAGGTAGCCGGCGTCCTCCAGCGTGACGCCCACCCGCCGGGCTATCGTCTGGCGTATCTCGTCGAGCCGCTCCTGAGGGGGGCGCTCCTCGCTGACCTCGACGCGCCACAGGTGGCGGTCCAGCATGCTTTCGGCCAGTATTGCAAGGGTTTTGTCGTCGCTGTGCTTCCATGCTTTCAGCGCGCTCCAGATGTCGCTGTCGTCCAGTTCGCCGTACATGGCCAGGGCCTCGGGGTGCTCGTCGAACCACTGGCGGTCCACGTCGTTGCGCAGGAAGTAGGCCAGGGCCGGTGCGGCAAAGACGGGACGGCCCTCGCGTGTCAATATTTTTGCCCGTCTGAGGGCGCTGATCAGTATTTTCTCGTAGCCCACGGCCGTCTTGTGCAGGTAGACCTGCCAGTACATCAGCCGGCGGGTGGTCAGGTAGTTCTCGATGGAGTAGATGCCCTTCGCCTCGACCACCAGCCGGTCGTCCTTGACGTTCAGCATCTTGATGATGCGCGCCGACCCGATGTTGCCCTCGGTGACGCCGGTGAAGAAGGAGTCGCGGCGGAGGTAGTCCAGCCGGTCCATGTCCAGCTGCGACGAGATGAGCTGGTGGAAGATGCGGTTGGGGTACTGGTTGCGGAAGATGCGGATGGCCAGCGAGAGCTGGCCCTTCAGGTCGCGGTTCATCTGCTGCATCATCAGCAGCGAGATGTCCTCGTGGGAGATGCCGCTGATGAGCGTGTGCTCCAGCACGTGCGAGAAGGGGCCGTGGCCGATGTCGTGCATCAGGATGGCGGCCTCGACGGCCTCGGCCTCCGAGTCGAAGATGTAGATGCCCTTCTCCTGCAGCGAGCGCACGGCCTCCGACATGAGGTGGAAGGCGCCCAGCGAGTGCTGGAAGCGCGTGTGGCGCGCACCGGGGTAGACTACCGAGGCCAGTCCCAGCTGGTTGATGCGGTTCAGCCGCTGCATCAGCGGGTGGCTCACCACGTCGTAGAGCAGCCCGCGCGGAATCTTGATGAATCCGAAGACGGGGTCGTTGATAATCTTGTGTTCGTTCATAATCGGGTGCAAAGGTACAATATTGTTTGAAGTTTGGAGTTCGAAGATTGAAGTTTGTGGCGTCGCGTTAGACAAATTTAACGTTTAACAAATCATAAACTTCAAGCGCTAAACGCCTGATTTCAGAGAAAACATATTATCTTTGCAGCCATGAAACATCAGATTTGTATCTTTACCGGGGCTCGCCCCAATTTTGTAAAGGTGGCTCCACTCATCCGCGCCATCAGCCAGCGCGACGATGCGGGCTACGAGTTGGTATACGCTGGCCGTGAGGACGACCCGACGCTCGAGGCGTCGCTCTTCGAGGACCTGGAGATGCCGCGCCCCGATGCCTTCCTGGGCGTCGAGAGCGAGAACCTGAACGAGCTGACGGGGCGCGTCATGGCCCAGTTCGACAGCTACCTGGACCAGCACCCCGCCGACACGGTCATCGTCGTCGACGACCTGGCCTCCACCATGGCCGCAGCCATCGTCACGAAGAAGCGCGGCCTCAGGCTGGCCCACCTCGTGGCCGGCACGCGGTCGTTCGACATCGCCATGCCCAAGGAGGTCAACCGGCTGGTCATCGACGGACTCTCCGACATGCTCTTCACCGCCGGCATGGGCTCCAGCAGCATTGCCACGCGCGAGGGTGCCGAGCTGCACAAAATCTACATGGTGGGCAACATCCTGCTGGACCAGTTGCGCTACTGCCGCGACCGCTGGCAGCGACCCGACTGCCTCGACGGGGTGGGGGACGGCCGCTACCTGGTGTTCACCCTGAACCGGCGCGCACTGATAGGCTCCGCTGACAACCTGCTGCGCATGCTCCAGGCACTGGCCGCCGAGACGCGCGGCGTGCCCGTCATAGCCCCCCTGCGCGGCCTGGCAGCCCGCACCGTCAAGGCCATCATCGACCAGCATCCCGCGTTGGCCGGCACCCTGCGTGTCGTACCGGCGATGGGCTACCTCGAGTTCGGCTACCTGACGGCTCACGCCATGGGCATCGTCACCGACTCGGGCAACGTGGCCGAGGAGGCGACGTTCAACCACGTGCCCTGCCTGACACTCAACTCCTATACCGAGCACCAGGAGACCGTCCGACTGGGTACCAACGTCCTCGTGGGCGAGGATGCCGACCGCCTGGCCACCCACCTGCGCCGGCTGATGGACGGCGAGTGGCCCGCAGGTCAGCTGCCTGACCGATGGGACGGGCGTACAGCGGAACGCATCGTCAGCATGCTCTGCACTACAACGGATTAATTTTTTCCGACAACGAATTAAACGGATTTGGCCCATTACCTCTCACTCAAAAAAAAGCGTTGCCCCAAAAGAGAGCAACGCTTTTCCTGTTCAGCCCATGTCCGGGCCACCGCCGCCGGTGTTGTCGTCACCGCCGGTGTTGTCGTCCGACGGATTCGTGGGATTCGTGGGATTCGTGGGATTCGTGGGATTCGTGGGATTCGTGTTCGACCCACCGTCTCCCGTGTCGCTGGTGCCGGTGTTGGTGCCCGTGCCGTCGTCGATTTCGGCGTCGTCGGCGCTGGTGACGCGTTTCACCTCCTTGCCGTCGCGGTCGTAGCAGGTGATGACCACCGGCGTGTCCCTCAGCTCGTCCTTCAGCTCAGTGGACGGCGTGAACACGATGCGACGCACCTTGATCAGGCTGGTCTTCACCTTGTTGACGTCGTCGACGCTGGAGGCCGACAGGCCGAAGCGGCACGTGCCCAGGCCGGGCAGCGGCACGGAGTGGCCCTCCGGCAGCCACGCCTTGATGACCTCGCCTGCGGCGTCCCAGCAGGCCTTCATCACGCCCTCGGAGACCCCGGAGCGCAGGGCGGCCTCGCGGATCACCTTGTCCTGGGCCAGCTGTGAGTACAGTTCGGGTTGCATCACGTAACGGTACATTTCCTGTCCGTCCTTGGAGAACTTCATTCGCTTCTCCCTTGCTTTCACTTTTAATGCCATAGTGTGTAATTGTTTTTCATGGTATTAAACTACTTGCCAGGAATTACTTCGGCTCACTGGCTACCGCCTTTTTGAACGTTGAAGTTTGAAGGCTTTTAAATTAGGAATTAGAAATTAGGAATTAGAAATTATGATTACCTTTAAGTTTGAAATTTGAAGTTTAAAGTTTATGATTGCTTTTAGTAATCATATCTCTCACTTCTCACCTCTCACTTAAAAAAGTGGCGGTAGCAAATTCTTCATTCTTCATTCTTCATTTTCTTGTTCTTCATTCTTCTCTTTCTCATGTTGCAAAGGTACGAAAAAATCTGGATTACGCAAGTTTTTTCGCAATTATTTTCATGGAAAATAGCAAAAAGTGTGTGTGCTATTTTTTTTTAGAAAGCCTTCTAAAAATATTCAGGAAGCCTTCCAAAAAATTTTGGAAGGCTTCGTAGGAAAATTTCGAACGGGGCACGGTCACGGCTGTGGCTCCTGCACCTCGCCCACCGTGACCTCGCCCACCGAGACCTCGCCCAGTGCGATGTCGGCCAGGTCGGTGTTCGGCGGGTAACGCTCCAGCGCGTCGGTGATGTTGTAGCTGATGCCGTGGACGGACTGCATCCGCTGCGCCCACTTCTGGTAGCTGCCGCTGTCGGGGAAGAGCGTCACGCGCCGTCCCGCCAGCGGGGCCAGCCGCTCCGTGGACAGCCCGCCGCAGCCCGCCGTGGCCAGCCAGAGGTGGTCGGGCTGAAGGAGGGCCATCAGCAGGGCCGTCTTCTCGCTCTCTACGATGCAGACGTGGGCGTCGGGGCGGCACGGTAGCAGGTGCTCGCCGTAGAGGCACTGGTAGAGCTGCCAGTCCAGGGGCAGCTCTCCCCGGCGTATGAGCGGTAGGTGCGTCCAGCCCTGGTAGCCGCCACGGTGGCCGTCGGCATGGTACTGCATGATGTGGCCGCCGTGGACGCGCCCCTGCTGGTCCACCTGCCAGAAGATGACGTCCGACCGCCGCGTGGCCCCCAGCAGGTAGTCGTCGTAGACCTCGGCCAGCCGCTGGGGACACACCTGCAGGCGCGGTGCCGCGACGGTGGCTATCCACTGCCACAGCGTGCTCTGGGGCGAGTGGCTGCGCACGACGAGCTCCATCGGCAGCGGCTGGAACGGCGGCAGCGGCGGCGGCGTCCAGGGCTTGCCGCCGGGCGCGTCGGCCTCGGTGTGGGTGTCGCGGTAGTACTGCGCGGGCGTGTAGTGGTAGCCGCACGACTGCTCATGGTCGCACTTGCCGACGCTGTCGCCGACGTACTGGAAGCCGTTGCGCGTGTCGACGTAGCGCACCAGGCACTTCCGCCGCCCGCACTGCGGACAGCTGAGCTTGCGGGGCTGGTGGCCGGTGAGCTTCTTTGACTCAAGCTGGTATCGGTAGTTTTTCTTGTCGTTGTTCATCATCTTTTCTTGTTGTTTGTTTGTTTTTACTAATTGCTGTTCTTGTTTTCTGTTCCTTCGTTCCTCCCGACTATATATGTCGGGAAGAACAAAAGAACAGGAACAAGTACATACGAGCGAAGTCTCAGAAAGGTAGAACCGTCTCTGCCGTTGCGGTAATGACCTTGTCGGCTTCATAGAGTTTTCCGTCAGTAATCATCCGCGTGAGGAATTTTGAGACGGCAGAACGCTGTATGTTGAACTGGGATTCAAGCAACTGTGTCAGTTCGTTGCGCTTGATGTGGCCCCCATGTTCCAGGATCATTCTCAAGACGATGTTAAGTCGTTGGCTGTCGGCTTTTTCCTTGGCCTCCTGTTTTTGCTGGAGACTTCTCTCCCTGGCCTTCTGCTTCTCGGTTTGGCGCTCGGCATCGGCATCGACGATGCACCCGTCTTGATCGAAGCGGAAGCTCCAGGGCGGCGTGCTGCCGTGGCGGGGGTCGGAGCACGAGACGGTGATGACGCCCTGTCGCGACTTGTTGCACTCCAGCACCGTGCCGGCAGCCTGCGAGAGCACCGTGCCCAGGTGGCCGCGCATGTTGCGGTCGTCGGCAGACTTGTTCTCGTGCAGCACGTTGACGATGGCGCAGTGTTGCTCCTCGCAGAGCACCAGCAGGTCGTGGATGAGCTGGCGCGACATCACCTCGTCGTTGAACGAGGCGACGAACTCCACCACGCCGTCGATGATGACCACCTGCGGCCGGTGCCGGCCGATGAGCAGCCGCGTGTCGTCCATCAGCGTCTCGTAGTTCATCCGGCGCAGCGGGTAGAGCCGCAGGTGCCGGTCGATGTAGGCGTCGTCCAGGGCCGTCATCCGCTGGATGTCGCCGATGATGAGCTTCACGTCGGCCCGCTTCTGCTCCGTGTCGAGCCAGAGCACCAGCGGCTCCTGGAGTTCCGACCGGACGCGGAACATCTGCCCCTTCAGCAGTGCCGCCACGCATATCTTCAGGGCCGTCGTCTTGCCCTGCTTCTGCTTGGCCTTCACGCCGTGGATGTCGTCGATGGCAAAGAACCCCACGCCGTCCACGCTCAAGGCGGGCTGCTCGGCCTCCACCTCGGTAGCCGTCGTGATGCGCAGGCCTTCCAGCAGTTCTAACCGCTCCTCCTGCTGCTGCTTGTCACTGGTGGGCTGGCTTACGGCCACGCCCACCAGGTTGTTCACTTGGTTTGTTTTCTCTTCCATAGCCTTGTCTTGTTTTTTTAGGAAGATGATAGCCTCGCACTCCAGTCCTTCTTTAGGCATGTTCAGGGACCGGCGGGTATCCCGTGCTCAGGATCAGCACCCGTGATGGTAATTACACGGTGCAAATGTAGCAAGAAAACCTTGTAGAATGGCGATTATGCGTTTTCCGGCATCAAGGAAATCACAGAATTCACAGAATTCACTCCCGACGTCAGGAAAATCACGCCGGAATCACGGAAATCACGCTCCGAAGTCAGTGATTTCCCGCTGACTTTATCATGTCAAATACGGGTTTGAGCGATGCCTCCAGCGGCTGGCAGGCATCCCAGAGGGGTTTGATTTCCTCTTGCATGTCATGGTTGACATTGGCACAGGCATAGCACAGATAGCATCTTTCAATAGTATCTGTTTGTGTGAGTTTCATCCGCGTCATAGAACTTACCAGCGACCCGTGACCGTGAAGCGCCTTCACCATGAAGTGGAGAAGAGTGTCAAACTGTTTGCGGGTGGTCGCGCGGTCGGTGATGTGGTGGAAGTTGCAGAGGAAGCGCAGGGCATCGACATTATCCTCCATTGACTTAGTGACGATGGTCCACGTCTCGCCGTTGAGCCGACGGACAAAGGCGTCGAACACCTCCTGCGACACCAGGATGAGCGGCTGTAGCTCGGCCGGCAGCGACGCGATGTCGACGCGGAAAGGCGGCTCCTGCGCCACTGCCGACGGCTGCGCTGTCGCCGACGCCACACCTTGCATGCTCTGCCACGCCAGCAGCATCTCCAGGCGCTTCTTCTCCAGGCTGTCGCGGTGGTGGATGCGCTCCCTTGTAGCCGTCAGACGGGCGGGCAGGTCGCCGACGTACGGCTCATAGTTCCGCGAGGCGGGGTCATACCTCACCACCTGCTGTCGGCGGCTGTCGACATCCACCTGCCAGGAAATCGTGATATAGTCTACCAGCCAGTCCACCGCATCCAGCTCCGCAATCCGCATCAGCTCGCTGTCCACGTAGTCCGGGTCGTAATAGTGCGTCAGCACGGCCGGGTCGTAATCGCCGACCCGCAGCGGGTGGTGATTAATCAGGTCGGCCAGCCTGATGCCGGCGCAGTCCTGAGAGGAGCCTGTTGGAACGTTGCTATTACTGGTAAACATAGTTTTGTATTCAAAATTCGGCTGCAAAGATAAGATTATTTTCTTGAATTACAGGCAACTTTTTATGACTATTTTTTCTTAAAAAACTTTAAAGTAAAGTTAAATTTAACCGACTGATTCACAGTATAAATATGCGCACGCGCGCGCGTTTTTATAATCGTCTATATTTATAGACTTAGATATGATGCGCGCGCGCACGAGGCCGTATTTTGTGAAAAAGTAAAGAAAAACGAATTCGCCATGATATTCAGCTCTGTTTGCCCGAAAATATATCCTGCCCATGACATCCATAAAAATTATAATTTTTACGCCTATTCGTCACATTTTACCAGAATTTTTAGTATTTTTGCACCGTATTAATTATTAATGACATGGCAGACAAGCAAAAAGACATTCGCACCGTTTCTGTTTTCTCAGGTGCTGGCGGTTTGGACATCGGTGCAATCAACGCCGGTGCCCATGTCATCTGGGCTAACGACATGATGAAGGAGGCCTGCCAGACTTATCGGGCAAATATCGGGGATCACATTGTCTGTGGCGACATCAACGAGAAGATGAAAGAGTTGGAGGGCCTCAGTGACATCTCACTGGTTATTGGAGGACCTCCCTGCCAGGGCTTTTCGGTAGCTGGTAAAATGGATGCCAATGATAAGCGGAGCCAGCTCATCTGGAGCTATTTGTCTGTATTGGACATGCTAAGACCACGCGCTTTTGTCATGGAAAACGTTAAGGCTCTCGGCACTTTGAAAAAATGGGAGGGAACACGTGATTTGCTGATTCAATCCATGCGAAAAATCGGGTACTCTGTGAATTTCATGGTGCTTAATGCCAAGGATTTCGACGTGCCTCAGGCTCGCGAACGTATTTTCATTGTCGGGTTCCGTGGCGACGCTGCCATTGTGCCCGACTTATACAAAATGATAGGACCGTACCGCAAACAAGCGAAGACTGTGCGGGAAGTCCTGTTGACGCTCGACAGGGCTGGAACCGGCAATAATCAGGACCGCTGCCGTGCTAAAATCACACTGGCACAACACCCCGTATTGCGCAAGACACCTTACGCTGGTATGATATTCAACGGACTTGGCCGTCCGCTTCGACTGAACAGCTATTCGGCCACACTGCCCGCATCCATGGGGGGCAATAAAACGCCAATCATTGATGAGAACGAACTCTATCATCAGGCTGAGCCGTGGGTGGACGCTTATTTCGAACGTCTTGTCAAAGACCCGAAGGCTCCCGTCAACACCGTTGTCCCTGATTATATCCGCCGGATTACCGTTGCTGAAGCAGCACTCATACAGACCTTCCCGCGCGACTATCAGTTCCAAGGATCACAGTCGATGAAGTACACGCAGATTGGCAATGCTGTTCCCTGCAATTTAGGAAAAGCCGTCGTGAAAATGGTAATAGACGTGTTGAATGGAAAATCTCAGATAATCCGTTCCTGCCAAACACTCAGTTTAGAATTTGATTAGTGCGAAATATGGACTTAGAGAAACTTCATAGAAAGGCCGCCAAGCGGAAAAGTAGTTTTGTAGAGGCTCGCATTGAAAAGCCGATACACGACATATGTAGGAACGAAAACAAATCGCCCATCAGATACCTGATGTCAGGCATGGTGGCAAAGATTGAACGACCGTCAATCAGCCTGTATAAGCCTACTTCATCTTTAGGTGGCGATGACGCTTATGAAGGTAGAAGCTACGACGAGAATATCATTGAACCTTACGTGTTGAAGTATCAGTTGCCTTGCAACGTAACCACGGCCTTCCTCACACCTTCTTTCAGGAAGATTGAACGTCCGCTGGCAAAAGAAATGTTTAAGACGAGTCGGCCTCCTCAACCATACTACCAAATGATGGACGTATTGGCGTATGTCGAGCTTTATCCCGACAGGGCTGAACTAGTCCTGCTTGAAATCATACGCAACCTGATAGATATAAAGGCGGAAAATGATAAACGGCTAAGGGAGCAGCTGGCACGCATTAAAGATGGCAGTGAGTTTTCTGCTCTGTCTTCCGAAGAGATAGTCAATCTTATAGTTCAGCATCTGCACTGTAAAAAGTCCAGTCGTCTCCCTGTCCTGATTGTGGCGGCCGCTTATGAAGCTGTGAAGAATCTGACAGGAGAGCAAGCTAAGGACCTGCTCTCGCATCAGGCAGCAGACAAACAGACGGGAGCAATCGGCGACGTGGAGATAACACTGACCACAGAAGCGAACACCATAACGTGCTATGAGATGAAAAGCAAGGCAGTATTGAAGACAGACGTAGAAAAGAGTATTGAGAAAATTAGTAAACAGGACTCACACATTGACAATTACATATTCATCACTACCGAACCGATAGACCGTGAGGTTAACGACTATGCGAAAAGTCTCTATCGTGAGATGGGAACCGAAGTGGTTATCCTTGACTGTGTCGGGTTCCTCCGTCATTTCTTGCATTTCTTCCACCGCCGCCGTATCCAGTTCCTTGACAACTATCAGGACTTAGTCCTGAAAGAGCCGACAAGCTCTGTCTCACAGGCTCTGAAGGATGCCTTCTTGGCTTTGAGAGTTGCTGCGCAAGAGTAGTGGAAACAATCTCCCGTCACCGGCATCCGGCGGCCCGATGGACGCGTACCGCATCGTGCGCTTCATGGATCATGGAAAAGAAACCTAGTAATCGTTGAAAAAAAAAGTTTTCTACAATAGCCACTTGTTCAGACCAACCCTGACCCCTCCTAACTTAGGAGGGGAAGTAGTTACCTTGTACGCCCTGTCTTGTCTGCACCTACGGTGGTCTGTACCTACGGTAGTAATCATTATTGAACGAATTTCCACCTAAACAGTGTTAAATATCGGGAAAAATTCGCTGTATGTTGAGAAGTTTTTGTAATTTTGCAGAAAATTCTAATTATGGAGAGAATCAGACGTGATGACTATACAGCACAAGTTTCCAATTTACTGGGCAAAGGAGAGGCTGTTGTGCTGACAGGACACAGGCGTGCCGGACTGATTCACGACTCCGGGATAGTGGCCTGCTCCGCCCGGCAATTCCTCTTAAACTTTGAACATTGAACTTACTCACCTTTCGGAAGTTCTGAAAATCCCTTTATATAAAGGGACTTTATTTCATAAATGCAAAGAAAACGGCTGGAAAACTTGCATATCTCGGATTTTTTTCGTACCTTTGTATCGTATTTAGAAGGTAATCTAATACCATGAAACACACACAGTTAACTCAATTTTATTAACCCTTTAAAATGTAATGCTATGAACATGAACAAGACTGTCAAGACCATCCTCAAGGTACTGAGCTACGTCATCACCGCACTGCTGGCCGCTGCCGGCGAATCGTGCATGACGATGTGAGTGAATTAAGAATTAAAAATTAAGAATTAAGAGAAATGGAAAACACTGAAATCAATGGCCTTCGCTTGTCGCCTCACTTTGTGCTGGGCGAGTTCCTAAACCTGGCGAAGCACCCGGACAACGTGCCCACCATGCAGCAGGTGGTTAACATGGCCTACGGGTGCCTGATGCTGCTGGAGCCGGCACGCACGGTGACGGGATGCCCCATCATCGTCAACTCCGGATTCCGCAATGCGGCGTACAACGCGCGGGTGGGCGGTGCCAGCCGTTCGCAGCACCTGGTGGGGCAGGCCGCCGACATCCGCCCTGGAGACCCCAGCCAGTTCCAGCTGCTGGTGGACTACCTCCGGCTGTCGGAGCATACCGACCAGCTGCTGACCGGTCGGGGCTGGCTTCACATCTCGTGGAACCCCTTCGGGCCGCCCCGCCACGACGTCCGTCTGGGCTACTACAAGTAAACGGTTCCCCGCAACTCCACGGAAACGGTATTGCGGGGAACGGTTTATTTCCCGTCACCGGCATCCGACGATCCGATGGACTCGTACAAAAAGTATGAATATAGTTTCAAAACACAAGAGGCCATTACAAGTAGCCTTAAGGTGGAACGAGTTTTCAAAATGACATAACTTTCCATTCAGCATGTTCAAACGCATATTCCTTCCTCTCGGTTTTATCAGAAAAGCAGGGATTATTCATCTCAGTTTTATCATCATAAATTTACTTTTACCTCTCGGTTTTATCAAACAAGCGTATCTTTTTCGTCTCGGTTTTGTCAGAAAGCACAATAATTTCTTGTGTATCTCAATAAAAATGTCTACTTTTGCACCATAATAACAAACAATAAGAATGTATGTATATAGAACGATCAATAGATACCCTTCTGCTTGAATGGAAAAACAGCAGAAGTCTGAAACCACTGCTGCTGCGTGGTGCGCGTCAAGTCGGGAAGTCGTGGGCTGTAGAACATCTGGGTGAAAGTTTCGACTACTTCATTGAAGTTAACTTTGAAAAGCGTCCTGACATGAAGGACGTATTTGAGAAAGTGCATGATGTCCATGAACTTGCCAACAGCCTTGGCATTCTATACAACAAGCCTGTAGAGCCTGGCAAGACCTTGGTTTTTCTCGATGAGATACAAGACTGTCTTGCTGCAATAAAAAGCCTATGGTCATTCAAAGAGGACTTCCCCGGACTGCACGTCGTTGCCGCAGGGTCTCTGTTAGAGTTCGCTCTAAAAGAACTGCCGTCTTTTGGCGTGGGAAGAATACGCTCGCTATTTGTCTATCCGTTTTGCTTTGACGAGTTTTTGATTGCAGAAGGGAAATCATCGTGGGTAAAGGCAAAAAAGGAAGCAAGTAGCGACAAGCCCTTGCTGACAGCCCTTCACAATGACTTGGTGCAGCATTATCGTACCTTCCTGATGGTTGGAGGTATGCCTGCAAGTGTGGCAGCGTGGATAACCAGCCACGATTACAGACAATGTCAAACAGAGCTTGACGACATTCAACTCACCTACTATGACGACTTTGTAAAATATGCCAAGAAGGTTGACCCGACACTGCTTCGAAACACCTTGCAAAGTGTGATACTCCAGATTGGCAACAAATTCGTTTACAGCCAAGTTGAGGGTGACTACCGTGCAGAGGAGGTGAAAAAGGCTTTGGGGCTTCTATGTGATGCTGGCATCATCAAGCGCGTCAGCCATACAGCAGCCAATGGTCTTCCCCTCGGTGCGGAAATCAATAAAAAGTTCTGTAAGTACATCTATCTTGACAGTGGCTTGCTCCTGCGCATCTTAGATATGGATTTAGGTAGTGCCCAACAACTTACAGAACTGATTATAGCAGGAACTGCAGAGGACTTGGTTAACAAAGGCGGACTGGCAGAGATGGTGCTTGGATGGGAACTGGTGAAATACAATAATCCGCGTTCACAACACGACCTATACTACTGGGAAAACACAGCAGAAGGGACACGGTCAGAAGTGGATTACATCATTGCCCGTAACATGAAAGTGTTGCCAATTGAGTGCAAGGCTGGTACAAGCGGAAAAATGAAGAGCCTTCGTGAATTTATGAGACAGAAACACCTGACGGATGCTATACGCTGCTCTTTAGAGAACTTCTCGTTGCTGGAAAATGAGGACAAGAAGGATGATAATGCGTTGAGGCGCATTTCAATAAATCCATTATACGCTATATCGACCCTGTATAATTCGATTAATCCTTCTACTCTTATTTCATCATTAGCATAATCATACACTATGAGCAATGAGACTTGTGCATTTACGCGGAATGTTGTAATTTTGCGGCATTATTGCTATTATTGCTACAATTATGAATATCATCGTATCTGAGGAAATCAGGCAGGTATGTCCCGAATTTGCAGGAGCCTGTGTCGAAGCCAGCGTCGTCAATACGCCGTATTGTGAAGCCCTGTGGCAGGAAATAGCCGGGCTGGGCGACAGATACCGGTCGGAGCTGACGACGGAGTCGTTGAAGGAGATGACCAGTATTGCCGCCACGCGCCGCATCTACAAGGCCTGCGGCAAAGACCCGTCGCGCTACCGGCCGGCCTCGGAGGCCTTGATTCGCCGCATGCTGCAGGGCAAGGCGCTCTATCAGCGCGATACGCTGGTGGACCTGGTCAATCTGGCCTCCATAGCCTATGGCTACAGCATTGGAGGTTTCGATGCAGACCGGTTCGTGGGCGATACCCTGACACTCGGTATCGGTCGCGAGGGAGAACCTTATGAGGGTATAGGCCGCGGGCTCATTAATATTCAGGGACTCCCGGTCTATCGGGATGGCCTTGGCGGCGTCGGCACACCCACCAGCGACCATGAGCGTACGAAGATGACCTTGGACACCCGCCATTTGGTTGTCCTCATCAACGGCTACGATGGTGACCGACAGCGCGTCAGTGCCAATGCCGCCTACATCCAACAGCTACTGCGCAAATATGCCCAGAGTGACGGCGGTACTGTAACCTATTATTAGGGGTTTCTCCTGTCACCGGCATCCGGCGGCCTGACGGATGGCATCGCTGACCTGCGGGCCGTTGTTCTGCCACGTGTTGCCGGGGCCGTTGGCGTTCTGCAGGAACTTCTCGGCGGGCGTCCAGTTGTCGCGCAGGGTGATGTTGCTGGAGCCCTCGTCGGTGTAGAGGTAGAACCAGTGGTTGGGGTCGTGGACGTAGGAGGGCGTGGCTATGTCGCGGACGACGTTCTCGGAGATGACCGTGCCGGGCTGGTTGCCGAGGGTGTAGATGCCGGCGCAGTCGTACATGTGCTGGGCGTAGCGGTAGATGAGGTTGGCGTGGACGCGGTTGTCCTTCATCGAGACCAGGTCGCGGTTCCAGCCCCAGCCCAGCGATATGCCGGTGTAGGAGACGTCGTGGATGGTGTTGTGGTGGATGTTGATGCTGCTGACGTAGCCCGCCGCGATGGCCACGCAGCCCCAGTCCTCGGTGCTGACGTGGTGGAACAGGCAGTCGCTGACCTCCTGGCGCGTGCACACCTGGCGGAAGTCGGTGGGCCGGTAGGGCAGGTGGGTCTCCAGCCCCTCGGGCGAGAAGGAGCCGCAGACGTAGCCGTTCATGGCTATGTCGGTGAAGAGGCAGCGGGTGGTGATTCCCCCACGGCATCCCTCCACGAAGTCCAGCCCTGAGCCGCCGAGGTGCTCGAAGCGGCAGCCGTCGAACGAGCAGTTCTCCGCCCAGCGCAGCTCTACGGCAGCATCGGCGCGGCCGAGCCAGCCCTGGTTGTCGAGCTTGTGGTTGTTGGGACGGTCAATCTGCGGGCGCAGCTTGTAGGCCTCGGTCAGGAACATGCCGGCCTGCAGGGGTACGTGGCCCTGAAGGGAGGGGCGCATCCAGGTGGTGTGGCTGAAGGTGACGCCCCGGAAGGTGATGTCGCGCACGGGGTGCTCCGGCGTGCCGATGAACTCCACCAGTGTGGGCAGCACGGGCACGACGGCTTTGCCGTTCTCCTTTCTCAGCTCTGATTCCTCGTTTCCCTGCGGCATGTAATAGAGGCGCTGTTCGCGGATGTCGTGGTACCACTCGCCAGGCTCGTCCAACAGCTCCAAGGCATTGGTCAGGTAGAAGGGCGAGGGGTGACCAGTGTTGGGCGTCATGGGCGACGGCCAGGGGTGCTCGAATTGCAGACGGGCCTCGGGGTCGTGGAAGGTCAGGGCGACTGAATCGCCCTGAACGCGCATGGTCTTGATGCGGAGGTTGCTGGTGCACCACATCTCGTGGAGCACCAGTTCGAGGTATTTACTATTTGACAATTTACTACGATTTACAATCTTAGCCATCGCAGCTTTTGGCACCCACAATATGCGGTTCCGCTTGTCGTAGGTGCGGATGCGGTGCATCTGCTCGAAGTCCTGGACGTCGCGGGCCCGTACGGCCTTGTGGCCATTGACGTACAGCTGGCGGAAGTCTGCGGGCCGTCCGTTGAAGTCGGGCACGTCGGCCACCAGCAGCCGTCCGTGGCGCTTCCAGCCGGTGACGGCCATGCCGCCGCTGACGACGGCGTCGCGGCCCTCGATGGTCAGCCCGCTGTCCTCAGGGCGCAGGCGCAGGGGCTCGTACAGGCGGTAGGTGCCTGGGGCGAGGTGGATGGTAACGGTGTCGGACTGGCCGAGGCGTCGCATTTCGCGGGCGCGGCGGACGGCATCGGCCAGCGACGAGTCGGGGGTGATAAACAGGTCGGCGGCCTGAATGGTGAGGCTGCCCATCAGGGTCAGAAGTAGTATTAATCGTCTCATATCTAAAGAAAAGACGCTGTCGGCGTAAAAATGTCACCACCATTGACTAAACCTTTTACGTCCGTGTATGTCTATATATCAGAAATAGGCTATTAATAGTGACAAGCAATTCGAATCATGAAAGATTTCAATTATTATGCGCCGACGGAGGTCGCGTTTGGCCGTGAGAGTGAGGAGCAGGTGGCTGCCCCGAGGCTACGGCGCTGAAGGGCATCGAGGCCATGGAGAACTTCTACCGGGCCAGTGGCAGCCAGAGCGACATATCCTGGACGCCACGGTTGTCCCAGGCATAGTAGGGGATGAGCTGGATGTGGGTAGTCAGGGCCTTGGCGGGGCGCAGCTCGCGGTAGAGCTCGTCGTTGCGCCAGAAGTCACGGCTGACTACGGGAACATCAGCCTCGAGGGCTACCATTTCGTGGCCCTCGATGTTTATTATTGTCTCCTTGAACTGCACGTCGGCAGGGATGGCGATGTCGTTGATGCGGTAGCCGCCGGCAATGTCCTGACCCTCCAGACAGTAGACGATGGGGCCGCGCATGACGGCCACCTGGTTCTTGGCCTCCTCGACCAGTGGGTTGGCCTCCATCAGCCGGGGGCGCATCGGGAGGATGAGTTCCACCTGGTCGCCCTTCTTCCAGCGGCGTGGCTGGCGCAGGTCCTCGGCCAGTATCTCGCGGCCGTTCAGCTTGAGCGTCATGCCCGTGCTCCAGCCCGGTATGTGCATGCGGATGCTGGCCAGCCGCTTGGCCTTTCGGACGGTCAGCGTGACGTGGCCGTCCCAGGGGTAGTTGGTGGTCTGGTCAATCTCCAGGTCGGGCGTGCGCAGCTCGTTCTGGCCGTAGAGGTTCACCCAAAGCGTGTCGCCCTTGATGCTGTAGGCATACTCCTGGGCCTCGCAGAGCGTGCGCAGCGTGTTGGGCGGACAGCAGAAGCAGGTGATGTAGCGCTGGCGGTGCTTGGGCCACCGCATGGTGTAGGGAAACTCCTTGGTGCGGCGCAGGGCCTCGGTGTAGAAGAAGTCGCGGCCGTCGAGCGAGATGCCGCTCAGGATGCCGTTATAGAGTTCGTTCTCGATGTTGTCAACATACTTGGGGTCCATGTCGGTCTGGAACATGCGCCACGAGAAGAGCAGCATGCCTATCTGGGCACAGATCTCGTTATGGGCAGCCTCCTGCGGCAGCTGGAACTGGCGACCGTAGGCCTGGTGAATCTGCTGGATGCTGGGCTGGTTGTAGGTGGTGCCGTCGGGGCTGACACCGTCGTAGAGGGCACCGCAGCCGCCCATGATGTAAATCTTATGGTTGACGATGTCGTCCCAGATGGCCGAGAGGTTCCGCATGAGCTGGGACTCGCCGGTCTCGGCATAGAGGTCGGCCACGCCGGCGTAGAGGTAGTTGGCACGCACGGCATGACCCATGGCCTCGTACTGGTCGCGGAACTTGTGGCGGTCCTGGTTGTGGTCTTCGCCGTTCTGCACCGAGTCACGGATGGCTATCAGCCCCTCAGCCAGCCGCAGGTATTTCTCGTCGCCCGTCTCGCGGTACATCTCGGCAGCACCCATATAGTGGCTGGGGCAGATAGCGTTGCGTGACAGCTCGGCAGCATCGTCGGTCAGGAACCGGTAGAGGAAGTCGGCAGCCTTGCGTCCACATTCGAAGAGCGTGGTCTTGCCCGTGGCACGCTTGTGGATGATGCCGGCCGTCATGAGGTGGCCCAGGTTGTAGGTCTCGAAGTTCAGGCGCGAGGCAAAGGCGTGCTTCTGGTCCTTGCCAATCTCGATGCCGGCGGCATTCTCCTTGACGGCATGCGAGTCGATGCCGGCGTTGCGCTCAGAGATGACTACGGGCGTGTGAATATAGCCGTCGGCACGCTGGGCCAGTGCTACCTGCTCGACGAACTGATCCATCAGCTGGTCGAGCTTGGCGTCCTTGGTGACGGCATAGACGGCAGCACAGGCCTCGAGCCATTTATACATGTCGCCGTCGTGGAATGGGGGACCGTGGTGCTTGCCCTTGACGGTACCGGCGGCCACCTGGAAATTGGCAAAGCCGTGAGAGCCGTGCAGCCCCAGGGCATCGATGGTCTCGTAAGGTGTGTTCCATGTGTTCCACATCGACCAGATGCCGGTGGTGGAGAACACGCTGAAGCGGTCGCCCCAGAAACCGCCCGTCCAGCGGGTGGCGCCCATGGGCAGGTTCTGCATCTTGGCCTGACGGCTGTTGGTCATGTCGATCAGGCCCTGGGCAAGAGAGTGAGTTGCTGTGATACAGCAACTGACGGAACAGAAGATGAGGAGTCTTTTCATATTGTTGAGTTTTTATTAATGTTCAATGTTCAATGTTCAACGTTCAACGTTCAATGTTCAATTAAAGAAGCAGTAGAGTGCGACCATGACGACGGCCAGGGCTATCCACAGGGCGACGGACAACCGCGACCAGCCCTCGCTGATGGGGGCGGGAATCTGGTAGTGGGTCTTGTCCTTGTCGGTCAGCGAGATGATGACCATCGCCACCACCAGTATGACAAAAAGATAGAACGAGAGCAGCATGAAGTGGGGCCAGTCAACGCTGAGCCACTCAGGCGGCCAGAGGTAGAGGATGCCCACCGTCAGGCAGAACACGGTGCCGACGGTCAGGCTGAAATTGGCAGCACGCTTGGTGCAGCGAGGCCAGAAGATGCCCAGCAGGAAGACACTGGACATGGGCGGTGCGATGAAGCCCAGCACCGACTGGAAGACGTTGAAGAGGTTGAGGCCCTTGATGGCATCGATGGCCACGGTCATGGCAATGGCCAGCACGGCTCCGACCAGCACCACCAGGCGCCCCACCATGTTGATTTCCCACTGGGGGGCGCCGGGCTTGAAGTTCTTGACGTAGACATCCATCGTGAAGACGGTGGAGAGGGCGTTGAGCGCCGAACCGATGGTGCTGACCAGGCAGGCGGTCAGTACGGCAAACACCAGGCCGACCATGCCGACGGGGAAGAGGTTCTCGACCATCGTCAGATAGGCCTCGTCGGGATTCTTCAGCGTGTCGCCGAAGAGGGCAAAGCAGATGATGCCCGGCAGGATGTAGAGCACGACGTCCAGAATCTTCAGCCAGCCGGTGAAGTTGGTGCCCAGCTGGCCCTCGCGCAGGTTCCTGGCAGCCAGCACGGGCTGAACCATGCTCTGGTCGGTACACCAGAACCAGACGCCCATGACCGGATAGCCCAGCAGAATGGGGAGCCAGGGGAAGGCCTCGTCGCTGTTGGGCTTGAACATGACCCAGTAGTCGCTGGGCACCTTGTCGACCAGCGCCCCGATGCCGCCTACGCGGTCGAGTCCGACAATGACGAGGATGAGCGACACGGCAATGAGCAGCACCATCTGGTAGACGTTGGTATAGGCCACGGCCTTCAGTCCGCCCAGCATGGTGAAGAATGCCGAGATGACGACCAGCACCAGTGCTGACAGCCACATGGGTATGTCGAACACCTGTCGGATGAGTATGCCGCCGGCAAAGAGCGTCAGCGCCAGCCACGAAATGATGACGGTGACGATGGTGTACCAGGCCAGGATGTTACGGGTGGACTGTCCGAAGCGCAGACCCATGAACTCGGGCAGCGTCGAGATGTTGGCACCGAGATAGCGGGGTGCAAATACGAAGGCCAGCAGGGCTATGAACACGAAGGCGTACCAGGCATAGTTGCCCGACACGATGCCCGTCGTGAAGCCTGCCGATGCCGACGCTATGAGCATGGAGGGTCCGACGTTGGTGCCCCACATCGAGAAGCCGATGTGATGCCAGCGCAGTGAGTGCTCGGCCAGGAAGAGTGAACCCTCCTTCTTACGTTTCATACTGGCCCAGACACCTATGGCGAGGAGCACGGCGAAATAGATTCCCAGGATGGCCCAGTCGAGGCCTTGCATGTAGTGACTTTCCATTCGTTAGATCTTACAATTTTACGATTTCACAATTTTACAATTTGTGTTGGGGGATTTACCAATTTATGCCTTTGTAGTCATCGCCGATTTCCAGGGCGACGGCACGGCTCAGGTCCATCTGGTCCGTGGAGTCGACAAGGTCAGGATAGAGCCTTAGCTGGGCTCCCGGACGCACGAAGACGGGCATCTGGTCGAGGGGTACGTCCACGTCGTAGTACCAGCGGCCCCCTTGGAGACGCTCGCCCGTAAAGAAGTTAACCCATGTCCCCAGAGGCAGGTAGATGTCGCGCCGGTTCTGGCTGTTCATGACGGGACATACCAGGAACTCGGAGCCGAAGTAGTACTCGTCGTCGATGTGCCATACCTGTCGGTCATGGGGGTGCTGCATCAGCAGGGCGCGGAGCATGGGCCATCCCGAATGGCACGAGCGTTCAGCCTGCTCTAAAATATAAGGTATAAGGCGGTAGCGCAGCTTCCACCACCGTTTCACGATGGGAGCAATGTTGGGATAGTGCCATGGCTCGCGCTTGCAGGTGCCGTGATAGCGCATGTGGCTGGAGAACACGCCGAACTGCGTCCACCGCACATACACCTGCTCGTCGAGCGGCGAGTTCATGAAGTCGGGCGTAGAGTGGAATCCCGGCACGTCGTGGCTCCAGAATGCAAAGCCCGAGAGTCCGAAGTGCAGTCCGCCCTTCAGGCTGCCGGCCATGCCCGCCCACGACGACTCGCTGTCGCCGCCCCAGTGCAGGGGATAGCGCTGGCAGCCCGCCCAGGCCGAACGGGCCCACACGATGCCGTCGCCCGTCACCTCCTTCGTCACCTCGTAGGCCGCCCGCTGATAGAGCAGGGCGTAGATGTTGTTCAGCCGCTCGGGTGTCATCGCGTGATACTGATGGTCCATGTGGATATTCTCGCCAAAGTCGGTCTTGATGCACTTCACACCCATCTCCAGCAGCGGCTTCAACAACTGGTTCTTATACCAGTCGGTAGCCTTCGGGTAGGTGAAGTCGATGGTGCCCGCATAGTCGAGCGCAGAAAAGTTGGACGAGGCCTCCCCGGTAGCGGTATCCTCTTCTTTCGTGGACTGACTGATGTATTTGTTCGCCTTCGCCTCTTCCAGCTGTTCTGCTCCTTGTGCCACGTAGGGCAGTTGCCACAGCGAGACCTTGAACCCCTGTTCCTTCAGTCGTTGTATGAAAGCCTTGGGGGCGGGGAACCGCTCGGGGTTGAACTTCCATTCGCAAAGCCAGTCGGTGCGGAACCAACCAGTGTCCAGATGGATGACGTCGCAAGGGTAGTGCTCTGCCCTGAGGCGGTCGCAGATGGCTTCCACCTCGTCGGCCGAGAAGTAGGTCATGCGGCTCATCCAGATGCCGAACGACCATAGGGGAGGCATCTGGGGGAAACCGGTCAGCATGCGGTAGCCGCGAAGAATCTCCTCGGGTGTGCTGCCGCCAATGAGAAACACGTCGAGTGTGGCGTGGTCGTTCAGGAACTGTACGCTACGTGTGGAGTGGTCGGCCAGTGAGAGCTTGCAGTAGTCAGAGGTATGGTAGAAGGCACCGTACATGCGGCTCGACAGATAGAACGGGATGTTCTTGTAGCAGCGGCGGTTGTTCACGCCCTGGCCGTCCTGGTTCTTGAGCTGGAACGTCTGTCCGCTCAGGTCCATCTTGCGGAAGCGCTCGCCCGTGCCCACGAAGCACTCGTCGGCCTCGCAGCGGAAGGAGATGGTGGCGCGATTATTCGTGCTTGTTGCTGTAGTACAGCAACCTACCGTACAGAAACCCAGCGGCAGGGCGTCGTAGCGAGGCGGTGAGAAGTGGTCATCGCTCAGGGCGATGCCCTTTTTCTCGTCGCCGTCGGGATAGAAGGTGATGAAGGGGGCCGGCTGCGGCGGGGGCAGCAGGTCGCTCCAGTGGTCGAGGCGCGGGGCGCTGAGGTCGATGGCGGCAACTTTCTTTCCGGTGGCTGCGAGGATGTCGCCGTCCACATAACGGAGGGGGAGGCGCTTGACCTCGGGTGCGAACTGCAGCATATCGTCCTGTTCCACCATCTCGTCACCGCTCATGGTGGTGAACAGGCGGATGATATCAGGCTCGTAGGCACGGATGATGAGGTCGTAGCACTGTTGGGCAGCGGAGGTATCGGGTGCCATGTCTTCCTGGTGCAGTTGCTGCTGGTAGGGGATGGTGACGACGATGTCGCCATTGCGCTCCTCAATCTTTGTTGGCGCGTATGCTTTCCAGAGGGACTCGTCCTTTTGCAAGTCAGGATCGAAGTCCATGAAGTCAAAGAGATGGTAGTTGGTTTGTTTCATTGCTTGAATATGATGTTAGGACCGGGATGGTTGTCGCCAATCTCGTCACGACGTATGGGCCGTTGGTTAGTGAGAGGACGACCGGCAATCCCGGGGGCGATGTCGCCGGTGTAATTGTTCTCGATAGTAAAACCGTCGGTACGGGCATCCAGATAGATGCAGAAACCGCGGTCGTTGGTAGCATAGGGGGCAGGGTAGGGACGTGAGACCTTGTTGCCGCTAATCACGGAACCTGGCTGGTTGCTGAGTGTGTAGATGCCCCCGGCGTCGTAAAGCTGGCGGGCATAGCTTCTGACGCTGTTGCCGGTGATGCGGTTCTGCTTCATACCCGTGTCGAGGGGGGTCCATCCCCAACCGACGCAGATGCCCGAGTAGCTGAGGAAGCTCACGTAGTTATTGCTGATGGTGCAATGGCGTACATAGCCCAATGCGATGCCCACGGCTCCCCAGTCCTCGTTGGCAGCATCTACGACGAAGTTTTCTTTGATGGTCAGCCGTTGGCAACGTTCCGCCAGATGCTGATAGGGACGGTGCACCTCCATCGGGCTCTCGGCAAAGGAACCGCCCATGATGGCCGTGCCGCCAATGTTACCGAAGGTGCATTTCTGCACCACACAGTCGCTGACGTTATCGACAAAGTCCAAGGCCGTGGCGGCCAAACCTTCGAACACCACAGAATAGAAGTCTACGTGGTGGGCGTTGCGCACGGTGACAGCACTGACAGGACGCTCTATCCAGGCTTGGTTCTCGAGATCCTTGTCCCAAGGCAGTCCGGGGTTTTCTTTCAGTTTGTAGGCATCAACCAGGGGGAATCCGCCCTGCAGGGT
>DFGF01000070.1:5889-7362 GCA_002371715.1 Prevotella sp. UBA3757 | reverse complement strand
ATGACGGGTTGTGGCCAGGGGTGTTCGAACTCCAATCGGCTTTCAGGTTCCATGAACGATACCACCGTCTTGTCGCCCTCAACTTTCATATCCTTTACACGCAAAATGGCAATGGCCCATCGCTGGTGAACCACCATTTCCAAGTTCTTCGTCTGTAGAACATTCTGAGGAGGAGTAGGGATAGTGATCGTTCTGTCGGTGGTGTTGAAATCGAGTATGCGCTCCATGCCTTTCATAGGAAGACCGTCATCGTGTTTTTTTATAGGATAGCTGTAACCTTGTTCTTTTAAAGGCCACATCTGGGTGTGACGTTGTCGGGCATCGCCACAGATGACGCTTTGGTGGTTCTCGCCCGTACCGCGGATGATGAGGGGCGACTCGGCCGTGCCGCTGTCCTCGGGTCGGATGAACAGCGGTTCCTGCATGTAGTATTGTCCTGCATGGATGGTGATGGTGATGCCGCCCTTGCAGCGTGCGTCTCCCGTGCGCCGCCATTCGCGGGCCTGCCGCAGAGCATCGTACAGGCTTTCGCCTTCGGCGACCACGATGTCGCCACCGAAAGCATGACTGGTCGTGAGCAGTAAGAGAGTGGTTAGCAGATGTCTGATCATAGCTTCCTATATTTACTATAAGGACGCATGCGCACGCGTTTTGTCACCTGTCCTTTATAGCCTTCTCGCAAAAATAATTGACTTTTTTCTTGGATAATTGAAAAAAAATCCTTATCTTCGCACCATCATTCATTCAAATCCGATATAATATGGCAAAGACTCCTACACCCCACATTGGGGCCCAGTACGGCGAAATCGCCGAGACAGTGATTATGGCGGGCGACCCGCTGCGTGTGAAATTCATGGCCGAGCGCTATCTTGACGATGCTGTGTGCTTCAACCAGGTGCGTGGCATGCTGGGATTCACCGGCACATATAAAGGCAAGCGCGTCAGCGTGATGGGTCATGGCATGGGCATGGCATCCATCGGTATCTATACCTATGAGCTTTACAATTACTATGGCGTGAAGACCATTATCCGTGTGGGTTCGGCCGGTTCCATCAATAGTGACTTGCACATTGGCGATCTGGCCATTGCCATGGGCGCCTGCACCAATAGCAATTTTGCTGCACAGTATGAAATGCCCGGCACGTATGCGCCCATAGGCGACTTTGAGCTAATCCGCACGGCTGTCGAGTCGTGCGAAAAGTTTGGATACAACTATAAGGTGGGCAACGTGCTGTCGTCCGATATGTTCTACAGTGAGAATGCGCATAACGACAAATGGATCAGTATGGGAGTGCTGGCGGTTGAAATGGAGATAGCTGCGCTCTACATGAATGCAGCGCGTTCAGGCAACCGTGCCTTGGGTATATGCACTATCTCCGACAGCCTTCTGACAGGCGAGTCCACGTCGGCCGAAGAGCGACAGAACAACTTTACCCACATGATGGACGTGGCGTTCTCGATAGTCTGACCCAC
>DFGF01000070.1:0-5828 GCA_002371715.1 Prevotella sp. UBA3757 | reverse complement strand
CTCGATAGTCTGACCCACATGATGGACGTGACGTTCTCGATAGTCTGACCCACATGATGGACGTGGCGTTCTCGATTGCCTAAAGTTTGCCGAGTAGCTGTTTGGCTACGGTGACGGCCGAGTTGGCATTGTCGCTATAGCCGTCGGCACCTATTTCGTCGGCGAAGCCCTGTGTGACAGGTGCTCCGCCGACCATTACTTTTACCTGCTGACGGATGCCGGCCTCCTCCAGGGCTTCGATGACGTCCCTCATGTAACCCATGGTCGTGGTGAGCAGGGCCGACATGCAGAGTATGTCGGGGTGATTGTCCTTAATGGCCTTGATGAAGGTGTCTGCCGAGACATCAATGCCGATATTCACCACCTCAAAACCACAACCCTCCAGCATGGAAGCCACAAGGTTTTTGCCAATATCGTGCAAGTCACCCTTGACGGTGCCGATGACTACCTTCCCGAGCGACGTTGCTGCCGTGCCAGACAGCATGGGCTTCAGTAGCTCTAAGGCTGACTTCATGGCCCGTCCTGCCATTAGTAATTGGGGGACAAACGCCTTGCCGTCCTGGAATCGCTGGCCTACCTCGCTCATGGCACGAATCATCTGGCCGTTGATGAGCTCCTGGGGGGCAATGTCCTGGGCAATAGCGTCGCGGGTGGCGGCGGCAGCCTCGTCGGCCTTGCCGTCGAGGATGGCCTGAAAGAGGCGGTCGGCGGGCAGAGCGACGGCTGGGGGGGCTGGTTTTTCTAATTTTTTTGTTTTTTCTAGTTTTTCTAGTTCTTCTAGTTTAACTAGTTTATCTAGTTCTACTAGTTTTTCTGGTTCTTCTATATTCTCCGCTGACGGCTTGTGGCCTGGCACCAGCGGCGATAGCCGTAGACCTGGCAGTGGCTCTATGGCCCGGGCGATACGAGCGATGTGGGCATCGGTGGTGCCACAGCAGCCGCCAATGATGTTGAGGTGGTGGCCTTCGAGCAGGGGCCAGAGGTCACGTACAAAGCTTTCTGGGGTCTTGGAGTAATGGCCTTGAGCATCGGGCTGTCCGGCATTGGGGTAGAGGCTGACGCACAGACTGAGGTTTGCCATCCGGCAGACAAGTGGCGTCATGGCAGCGATATCCGAAACGCAGTTGATGCCGACGGAGAAAATGCCTGAAGGGTTTTCTGCTGTATGGCTTGTGGCCGAAGCGTGGTCTCCAGATGTCAGTTCTTGGAGGAAGGCAATGATGTCCTGACCGAGCATGTTGTGGCCGTCAGGTGTAGCTACGCTGAAACTGAGCATGATTGGTAATGCTGGTGCGACGCTTTGAGCACACTCGATGGCGATGCGGGCATTTTCCACGTCGAAGATGGTTTCAATCAGTAGCAGGTCGACGCCGCCGTCGCGCAATGCTTCAATCTGTTCTGTGTAGGCTTCGCTCAGCAGTTTCTTGTCCAGCGGTTCGCCACTGGTGGCGACGGATGTGGTACGTGGCGTCGGCCCAATACTGCCTGCCACGAAACGAGGGTGGTCTGGCGAACTGAGTTCGTCGGCACACTGGCGAGCCAGACGTGCCGCAGCCGTGTTGATGTCGTGGACGTAGCCCTCAAGGCCGTAGTCCTGTAGGGAGATGCGCTGCGCATTAAACGTATTGGTTTCGATGATGTCGGCACCGGCAGCAAGGTACTTGCGATGGATGTCGCGGATTATGAAGGGGGCTGTCAGGGAGAGCACGTCATTGCAACCCTTCAGATCGACAGGGTGTTGGGCAAAGCGACACCCGCGGAAGGCTGCTTCGTCCAGCTGGTACTGCTGGATCATGGTGCCCATGGCACCGTCCAGCAGCCATAGGCGTTTAGAGTCAAGGGGTGAGTTTCTGGCTGCATCTTCTATTTTGTCGATGATAGCCATCACCTCGCTGTCGGCATCGTCTGGCGTTGAGACGGGAAGCTTATCGTCGGATATGGATGCCGGATGCAGGTTACGGGCGTGGCGGAAGTCGTCGACTATCTGCAGGGCCTGTTCCACCTCACGTTCGTTATGGAAATCCATCTCGACGTGGATGCCGTCGCTCCCGATGTTATCCAGTAGCGGGCGCAGTTCATCCAGCGTGACCCAGCTGGCCAGAATGCTCTTGCCGCCATCGAGGATGCGCCGGTAGAGGTCGTACCATTTTGGTGAACCGCCCTGCGGTTCACCTACACCTGGCGTCCACTGGATGGCGTTAAGCTCCTTGATGTCCAAGAGGGCAGGCAGGTGGTGCATGGCTCCCACGCCGTCAAGATGATAGAGCGTGTAGTCAATCTTCTGACACTGTTCACGGATGAAGGGCTGTACGAAGCGCAGATAGTCATCGACGCTGATCATGGTCGATATATCGCTCTGAAGTTTCGACATCTTGCCTGGTGCCCAGCACGAGAAGTAGCAGAAAGCCATTTCGTCGCCCTCGCGGATGATGTCGTAGAGTTCGTCGAACACTTGGAAATAGATGTCGTTAATCTGCTGCATCTGCTGTTCCAGCCGCTCGGGATGCATCACCGTGTCCAGCAGCACTTGATCGGTACCTTTCAGTGCGGCCAGCACGTCGAGTCCCTCCATCAGGTCGGGCATACCTACGTAGTAGTGTCCCTGGGCCTTCTGCTTGCAGGCTTTCAGCAACTCTTTGTGCAGCAGCCAGTTGGGGTGGCTTCTATCGAAGATGATGTCGTCGACGTCAGAACCGTCGGTCACAGGACGGGGATGAATCCAGATGGTGTCCTCGCCGCCCTCAAACCTGCCACCCAGTATGGCTGCCAGCGACCCCGGCCCCAACTGTGTGTTGGCAACAGGCAGTATGTCGGCCATGAGTGACGAGTGGGCCACATACCAGTCCAGGTATTCAGCGCGCCACTGCGGGTCGAACCAGCGCTGATTCAGGTCCCTGTAGGGTTTCGGCTCAGGAATGTCAGCATGGGGCTTGACGCCCTGCTGGAAATGCTCCCACATATTGAGCACGATGCCCTTGTGGTTCCACCAGTCGATGTAGTGTTGTTTGGTCTCTTCGAGATTTTTTTTCCAAGTGTTCATCTTTTTGCCTTTGATATATAATAGAAGACGTACGACTTGGCTTTTTGCCCCGTTTTTTGGGCAAAAAAATATTCGACCGAAAACGGTCGAATCAATCGCTCTGCGGCTATTTGCGCTTCTTGCGCTTGAAGAGCCAACTGTAGCTTTTCATAAGTTTGCGCACCAGGAGGAATGCGTCAATGGCTGTGACGCTGTTGCTGACCAGGTTGGCAACGAGTTCTCCCTTGCTGCTGGGTTCCTGCTGGGTAGTCAGGCCTGCCCAAAGGGTGCTGATTTGCTCGTTGTGCTGCCGTATGTTGGCCTGCAGCTGTTGCTTGCGCTGCTGAATCTCTTCAAGGGTGTTGTACATGATGAGGATGAGTGATGGCTGTTGGAAATTACTTCACTGTGGTGTCGCTGTTCAGCAGGATGCTGGCCAGGAAGCGGACGAGCGGCTGCTCAATCCACGTCTTACGGTTGAGATAGACCAGGGCCAGCAGTACGAGAAAGAAGAGTGCGATGAGGAAGAAGGCCAGTGCCTTGCCCGTGACAGGTTCGAGCCAGTAGACGCAGGCAAACGACAGGTAGAACAGGAACGCCACGCCCAACAGTAATAGCACGATGGCCAGTGTGAGGGCTGTGGTCAGGCGGACAACTTTTTCAACGACGTCAAGCTTCAGGTATTCCCCCTGAAGCCCGACGTAACTCTTCACCGACTCCACCAGTTGTGCGATGGATTCTACGTTCTTGTCGCTACTCAGCATCGTAAACTTTAGCTATTTACTTCTCACTCTTCACGCTTCGTTTCATCTCGTCAAGCCTGCACTTCTGGAGCTGCCTCGGCAATGTCGTCCACGAGGTCAGTGACCTCCTTACGGCTCAACTTGATATTGTGCTTCTTCATGAAATCGTCGACGGCATCGGTGATTTTACCTCTTGTGTCGGCACCCTTCTCTGGGGCTAACAACAGACCAATAACTGCTCCGGCAATAGCACCGCCGAAGAATGCGCCTAAGTATCCTAAACTTCTCATAATATTTGATAATTTTAATTAGTAAAACATTTTTCCGCTGGCAAATTTACTGAAAGTTTTCGAAATTAACAAACTTTACGCACCTTTTTTTCTGAATTTGGCATATAATTCGTAACTTTGCGCTGTTTTTTAGGAACAACACTAATTATTATAAGTAAAAATAGTAAAAGGTATGAAAAAGTACACCCTTATGTGCGCAGCAGTATGCGCAGCAATTGCTTTCACCAGTTGTAAATCGAGCGAAAGCGCTTATAAACAAGCTTATCTGAAAGCCAAGCAGCAGGAGGAAATGCAGCAGCAACAGGCTGCTCAGCAGGCTGCCCAACAGACGAATGATGCCGTTGTAGCCCCGTTGCAGGAGAGGGCCGCCAATAATACGCAGGTCGTGGATAATGGCGACAACGTGCAGGTACGCCAGGAGACCGTATCGGTTGTTAACGGTGCCGGTCTGAACAACTTCAGCGTGGTGGTAGGCTCGTTCTCGCTGAAAGCCAATGCCGAAGGACTGCAGCAGACGTTGAAGCAGCAGGGATATAACGCTCAGGTGGTGGTGAACAATAACGTGGAGCCCGCCATGTATCGCGTAGTGGCTACGACATTTGCCACGAAGGCCGAGGCTGTTGCCAGCCGTGCTTCGCTGCAGAGTGCTTATCCTGGGGCTTGGCTGCTCTATGCCAAGTAAGCCGTGGCACGTATCCTGTCAATAGACTACGGACGGAAACGTACCGGACTGGCCGTGACCGACCCGCTGCAGCTGATAGCCGGCGGGTTGGCCACGGTTGCCACCCATGAGTTGTGGGACTACCTAATGCAGTACACAGCAAGGGAGACGGTAGAGCGTATCGTGATTGGTGAGCCACGCCAGCCCAACGGCCAGCCCAGCGAGAATATGGCTCGCGTGGAACAGTTCGTAAACCGTTGGCGCAAGCAGCGTCCTGATATTCCCATCGATTACTACGACGAGCGTTTCACATCGGTGCTGGCCCATCAAGCCATGCGCGATGCCGGACTGCGTAAGAAGGCGCGCCAGGACAAGTCGCTGGTCGACGAGATTTCGGCCACGATTATCCTGGAGGACTATCTGCGGAGTTCGAAGTCGAAACGCTGACGCTACGAGTGTATAAATCATAAAATTCAAATTTCAAACTTCAAATTTCAGACAGATAAATGGTTTTACCTATTTATATATATGGACAGCCCGTGCTGCGCAAGGTGGCTGAGGATATTACCCCAGACTATCCGGAACTGGAACAACTGATAGCGGACATGTGGGAAACACTGGCCGAGAGCGAGGGCATAGGACTGGCAGCACCGCAGATAGGGCGCGACATCCGCCTGTCGGTCATTGACCTCGACGTGCTGAGCGATGACATGCCAGAGTATAAGGGCTTCCGTCAGGTGTATATCAATCCGCACATTCTGGAACTTGACGACACCCATACCGACTCGAGCGAGGAAGGTTGCCTGTCGTTGCCAGCCATCCACGAGAAGGTGACGCGTCCTACCCGCATCCATGTGGAGTGGGACGACGAGCAGTTCCAGCACCACGATGAGTGGGTAGAGGGCTATCTGGCCCGTGTGATGCAGCACGAGTTCGACCATCTTGACGGCAAGATGTTCATCGACCGCATATCGCCGCTGCGCAAGCAGCTCATCAAAAGCAAGCTGAAAGCCCTGACCCTGGGCCGTTATCGCTGCGGCTACCGCACAAAGCCGGTCAGGAAATAGGCAATTAAGAAAAAAAAATGAGTTAATGAAAAAGTGTTGCTCCAAGGA
>DFGF01000100.1 GCA_002371715.1 Prevotella sp. UBA3757 | reverse complement strand
TATCTCGACGACTTCCTCTCGCTGGAGAAGGAGTTCCCCAACTTCCACTTCCACCTGGCCCTCGACCGCGAAGACCCTGCTGCCGATGCCGCCGGCGTGAAGTACACTCCGGGCTTCGTACATCAGGTGATGCTCAACACCTACCTCAAGGACCACGAGGCCCCCGACGACATCGAGTACTACATGTGCGGTCCCGGTCCTATGTCGAAGGCCGTAGTCTCCATGCTCGACTCCCTCGGTGTAGAGCCCGAGAGCATCATGTACGATAACTTCGGCGGCTAATCCGTTCCCCTTGGTTATTGTCAACCCCGTCAAAAGGATACTCCCCTTGGGAGTATCCTTTTTCTTTGCCTTGCTTTGGGGGGTGAAGCGAGAAAAGAAATGGTAGGATGGAGATTATTCCATTTTTCGGGTGCCGTTGCATTGTGGATAGGCACTGCAGCTCCAGAATTCCTTTCCTGAGTTGATGCCCTTTTTTGCCATGCGTCTAATCATGGGCTTGCCGCAAATGGGACATAGGGGTGAAGCGGTTTCTACGCTTTGCTTTGTGCGATATGCCAGTCGTTCGCTGGTCAGCCCCTCGGTGAATCCTCCTTCCTCCTTGAACACTTCCAGCTGGCGTTCAATCTGGCGTCCGATCATGACGACGAGACGATTAAAGAGCACGAGCAGGCAGTTGGCTACGACGGTAGAATCGTCGCTTTTAAGCCATTGGTCGAACCGGTGCTTCTGTGTCAGGATGTGTATACTGCTTTGGTGTTGCCCAGTTCTGCCAGTGTAGCCCTTGCTACGTCAGTCAGTTTCATTTCAGTTTCTTTTGATGTTGAGTGTCGTGAGTTGCCTTCAGCGATGTTAGCTGGTGCTGAACGCGCAGCTTGCATCATTTGGTCATATTGTCGTCCGCCTGGGTCGTTGTTGTGATTCAGGAAGCGAGCGCAGAAATCCTGTGTTGCCAATTGTATCACGTTGGCCAGTATCCATGTGTCCAGCCAGAAGTAACCAAAACGAGATATTTTCATGATTTTTTTTCTTTTTTTTCGTTATTACGTTATTACGTTATTACGTTATGACGGCATTTGCCAGGCAAAGTTACTAATAATAATTGAAAAGAATGAAAAATGTGAAGATTTTTGGTGTGATTATTAGTATATTATTCAGGATAGAGGAAGTGAAGTAAAAGGGGCAAGGAGTCTCAGTCTCAAATCTCAATTCAAAAAAAGGATGCTCTCCATATCGGAAAATGTCTCTTTCTTTGTTTGTAACTTATTGATTATTAAATATATATATAATATATATAATATAAATAAGGAAAGATGGGGTACCCTGAAAAACAACTGAGACTCTGAGACTGAGACTGCAAGCCACATCGAGTGACATTAAAAGTTTAACTTAATTCATTAGAAAGCAATGACTTACAACATTTTCAGCAGCACCGCTCCGGCGATGCCCAAGCCTGCAAAAGGCACAGAAATCGTGAAATTACTTCTTTCACAGGTCTCACGTGAGATGCGCGAACCGCTTCTTCCGATGGCCATTCCTGCTCTGGCAGCCCATGTGTCGGATGTGGAGTTCATGTATTCGGACAACAAATACCATGAGCTTTGCGGCCAGATGGGGCACCTGATAGGTCCTTCCGGCATCGGTAAAGACCAGTTGCAAGGACTTCAGCGATTACTATCTCTCTGTCCGATAACCCCCGCTTATTCAGCAATAACCCTGCCTTATCCGCCAATATTAATGGAAAGCCCTGCTGCACAATGGAATGGCAGCAGGGCTTCTTCTTGGTTGTAAGTTGTATTGTGTTCGTTGTGTGCTTACTTGTTGGCGTTGATGCGGCTCTTCACCTTATCGACATAAGCATCGATGGTGGCTACGGCAACGATGTTCAGCACGTCGCGCACGGAGGCACCGAAGTCGATGAAGTGGATAGGCTTGTTGAGACCCATCTGAATCGGGCCGATGATTTCGACATCGGCATCGAGCATCTGCAACATTTTATAAGAGGAACGCGCGGACGTGAGGTTGGGGAACACCAGCGTGTTGACGTCCTTGCCCTTCAGTCGGGTGAAGGAGTACTGCTCGTCGCGCAGTTCACGGTCGAGGGCAAAGCCCAGCTGCATTTCACCGTCGATGGCGAGATCCGGATACTGTGCCTGCATGATTTCGTTGGCACGGCGCACCTTCTGGGCTCCGTCGCTGGTGGAGCTGCCGAAGTTGGAGTGCGATATCATGGAGATGACGGGCTTCTCGTTGAAGAAGCGTACGCTCGTGGCAGCCAGTTTGGCAATATCCACCAGCGTGTCGGTATCGGGATTCTCGTTGACCAGTGTGTCGGCGATATAGAGGGTGCCCTTCTGCGAATTGATGATGTGCATGGCTCCGAAGTGCTTGTATTCAGGACGGATGCCAATCACCTCCTTGACTACCTTGACGGTATTCGAATACTTGGTGTAGAGACCCGTGATGAAGGCGTCGGCGTCGCCCGTCTCGACCATCATCATACCGAAGTAGTTGCGCTCGAACATCTTGTCGTTGGCCTCCTGGAAGGTGTAGCCCTCGCGCTGACGCTTGTTGGTCAGTATCTGGGCGTAACGCTCACGGCGCTCGCGCTCGTCGGGATGGCGCAGATTCACAATCTCGATGCCCTCGATGTTCAGGTCGAGCTGTTTAGCCATTTTGTTGATCACCTCGTCGTTGCCCAGCAGAATGGGGTGGCAGATGCCTTCAGCCTTTGCCTGTGCGGCAGCCTTCAGCATGGTGGGGTGCACCGCCTCGGCAAAGACCACGCGCTGCGGATGGGCAGCAGCCGTAGCATAGAGTTTCTGCGTGAGTTTCGTCTCCTGTCCCAGCAGTACGCTGAGCGAATTCTTATACTCGTCCCAGTTCTCAATCTTCTTGCGGGCGACTCCGCTGTCGATGGCAGCCTTAGCCACGGCGGCGCTCACCTCGGTGATGAGACGTGGGTCAACAGGTTTCGGAATGAAGTATTGGCGACCAAAGCTCAGGTTGTTCACCTTATATACATCGTTCACCACATCGGGCACGGGCTGCTTTGCCAAATCGGCAATGGCGTGGACGGCAGCCAGCTTCATCTCCTCGTTGATGGCTGTGGCGTGAACGTCGAGCGCACCGCGGAAGATGTAGGGGAATCCGATGACGTTGTTAATCTGGTTGGGATAGTCGGTACGACCGGTTGACATCAGCGTGTCAGGGCGAGCCTCCATGGCGTCCTCGTAGCTGATTTCGGGCACGGGGTTAGCCAGTGCGAAGATGACGGGGTCCTTCGCCATGGTCTTCACCATCTCCTTGCTGAGCACGTTGCCCTTCGAGAGACCTACGAAGACGTCAGCCCCGTTGACAGCCTCTGCCAGTGTGTGGATGTCGGTACGGCTGGTAGCGAAGAAGCGCTTCTGCTCGTTGAGGTCCTGACGGTCCTGGCTGATGACGCCCTTTGAGTCGAGCATCACGATGTTCTCCTTCTGTGCACCGATGGCCATATAGAGCTTGGTGCACGAGATGGCAGCGGCACCGGCACCGTTCACCACGATTTTCACCTTGGCAATGTCCTTGCCGTTCACCTCCAGGGCATTCTTCAGACCGGCAGCCGAGATGATGGCTGTGCCGTGCTGGTCGTCGTGCATGACGGGGATGTCGAGCGTGCGCTTCAGACGTTCTTCGATGTAGAAGCACTCAGGAGCCTTGATGTCCTCGAGGTTGATACCGCCGAAGGTAGGAGCAATCTTCTCCACAGCCTCGCAGAACTTCTCAGGGTCTTTCTCGTTGACCTCGATGTCGAACACGTCGATACCGCCGTAAATCTTGAAGAGCAAGCCCTTGCCCTCCATCACCGGTTTGCCACTCATGGCACCGATGTCGCCCAGACCGAGCACTGCCGTGCCGTTGGAGATAACAGCCACGAGATTGCCCTTGTCCGTATATTTATAGGCGTCGTCAGGGTTCTGCTGGATTTCCAGACAGGGGTAGGCGACACCGGGGGAATACGCTAAAGAAAGGTCTGTTTGTGTACGATAAGCCTTGGTCGGCTTTACTTCGATTTTACCAGGACGGCCCGCCTCGTGATACTCCAGAGCGGCCTCTTTTGAAATTTTAACCATACGAGTGTTGTGTATTATTGTTGTACTTACTTTTCCATTTTCGCGCAAAATTACAAAAAAGTCGGGAAAACTGCCATGTTTTTTTTATATTTTTAGTAACTTTGCCAACAAATTGATAGTTATGCAGGAAATATGGCATAAAAGTAGGAGATGGGTGTTATCGGTTTTACTGCTGATGACTACTTCGATGGCCATAGCCGGTGAGTCAGAACGGCTGTTCCGCCAATACGACTCGACGGACGGGCTCGCCGACAACGGTGCGCAGGTCATTATCTGCACGAAGACGGGGCGTATGGTCATCAGTTCGATAGGCCATATCAACTTCTACAACGGTTCGTCGTTCAACCATATCGACCCGCTGTCAAGGGACGCCATGGAACTGCCCAAATACCTGGGTCACTATCATTTGTATTTCGACAAGCAGCACCATCTGTGGGTGAAGGATAAATACCAGGTGACGTGTGTCAACCTGATGACCGAGCAGTTCATTCACGACGTGAAGGGCGAGCTGGCGAAAATGGGATTCAAGGGCAAAGCCGAGGACCTGTTTGTGGATCACGACGGTTGCGTGCTGATACTCTCGGGCAACAAGCTGTATAACTGCAAGACCAAACAGTCGTTACCCGTGCGCAACGGCAAGAACCTGCAGGACGTGGCGTCGGTGGACGGCAAAATGATGCTGCTCTTCTACGACGACACCAGCGTGGAAGCCTACGACCACGATAAAGGAATCGTAGTCTATATCAAGACCGCCCTCGACGCACAGACGGCGAAGCGCTACAACCGGTCGTCGGTGTTCTGCGAGAGTCCGATGGGCTTCTACCGGATACTGAACGGCGAGACGGAATCCATGCTGATGCACATCGACGCCATGTCGGGGCAGACGAACGTCATCATGCAGCAGCCCTACCACCTGAATAATATGACGATGCGCGACAGCCTGCTGTATATAGCCGCCGAGAAAGGCTACTGGACGTTTAACGTCAAGACGGGCGAGCAGCAGCACTACCCGACGCTGACACGCAACGACTATCAGACCATAGAAACCGACATCAACGATATAGCCTTCGACCTGCAAGGCGGTATGTGGGTAGGCACCGAGAAGCGTGGATTGCTGTATGCGAAACCCTATGAGTCGCCCTTCATCATCTATCCGTGGAGCCACCCCAAAGCCAGGCAGTACGGCGATATGCTCAGTAAATATGCACAGGCGCATAAGGACACG
>DFGF01000038.1 GCA_002371715.1 Prevotella sp. UBA3757 | reverse complement strand
GACGGTAAGTATATCTATGTAGGCGACAAGGCGGGAGCCGAAGCCTTTGTGGAAGAGGGTAAGACCGAGGTAGTGGACTACACCGACAAGGGTCTTGTAATGCCAGGCTGCGGTAATGGTCACGCCCATTATACACTTGGCTATGCCATCCAGTCGGTAGGAACGATTATCAGTTATGAAGACAGTCCCGAAAAGTTCCTGAAGGAGATCGTTCCCGCTGCGGTCAAGAAAGCAAGAGACAATGGAGCAAAAGCGATATTCGGCCAGGGCTGGAATCTGATGACCTTTCAGAATAAGATGCCTACCCGTCAGCAGTTGGATGCCATCTGCAGCGATATTCCCATCTACCTTGCTGACGAGGAAGGCCATAAAGGTCTGGCAAATTCCCTCATGTTGGTCAAGGCCGGCATCATGAAGGAAGACGGCACGTTGCTGAAGAAAGAAATACGCGGTGGCGAGATCGGGTTAGCGGTCGACGGTACGCCCAACGGTTTCCTGTCGGAGCAGGCTGGCACTTACACCCGTTCTTTCTTAGACAACGAAAGCCTCTTTTCCATCGATATAGCAAAAGCCACCATGACAAGTGTCCAGGAGCATCTGCTGTCAGAGGGCTATACGATGTATCTCGACGGCTACTCTACCTATTTCTTTAACGAAAACATATTTAAAGCCGCTCAGCAGATAGACCAGGCAGGCGATTTGCACTTCGTATTAGGTACGACCTACGAACTGGACAGTTGGATGGACATGGATAAAGTCCTGGCCAAGGCCAGCGACGCAAAGAAATACGCTTCAGAACGTGTAAAACCGAACTGGCTCAAGATCTTTGTAGATGGAACAGTAGAACCAGGAACCGGTTTTGTGGAACCGCTCTATCCCGACGGTCATCAGGGTGTTGTCCTCTGGTCGGAAGAGGAGCTGACGGACATCACGCGCAAGGCGAATGCCAAGGGCATCACCGTACACGCACATGTCATGGGCAACAAGGGTGTCAATCGCATTGTCAACGCTTACATCAATGGCGGAAAGGACGAGATGCGTAATACGCTGGTACACGTGCATCAAGTCATGCCTGCAGACTATCAGCGCATGGCAGACCATAACATCTATGTCACCGAAGGTATGCTTTGGCACCATTTCTCTAATGATAAGCAGGAACTGCTTAAGCAAGGCTTTGTTCCTGTAGGTATGGAGGACAAGAGCTACCCTATGAAATCATACTTCGACCATGGTGTCAACATGTCCTCTCACTCAGACTTCCCCGCACTGAGCGGCAGTCCTGATGACCCGTTCGGCATCATGGAGGTGGCAGTGACAGGTGTATATTATCCTGAAGATGCGAAACCTTGGTGGCCTGAAGAACTGCTGACCCGCGAGCAGGCACTCAACGCACTGACCATCAATGTCGCCAAGCAGATGTTTATTGAGAACGAGAGAGGCAGCGTGAGCGTAGGCAAGTATGCCGACTTCCTGCTTGTAAACAAGGACGTGCTGACCTGCCCAGTAACAGAGATTCACGAAGCTAAGCCCGCCGCCACCTACTTCGAGGGCAAGAAGGTGTACTCAATGTAAATTGAAATACAGATAGCAAGTCAAACAAATAAAACAAGTAATTCCTATGAAGAATATGAAGAAGATATTGTCGTTCATCACAGTGGTGAGCGTCATGATTGGAATGAGTATGCTTGCCAGCTGCAGCAGCAAGCCCACTGCCGACCTCGTGGTCTATGGCAAGATTTTCACCGCTGAGGGCAATCAGGTGGTAGAGGCATTTGCCGTAAAGGATGGCAAATATGTCTATGTTGGCGACAAGGCTGGTGCCGAAACTTTTGTTGAAGATGGCAAGACCGAGGTGGTAGATTATACTGGCAAAGGACTCGTGATGCCAGGCTGCGGCAACGGTCACGCACACTATTCGCTGGGTTACGCCATTCAGACAGTCGGAACAGTAATGGATAGGGCAGACGGTGTGGACAAGTTCCTGAAGGAAATTATTCCCGCTGCGGTAAAAAAGGCAAAAGACACTGGTGCCAAAGCCATTTTTGGCAGCGGCTGGGATATGATGAAATTCCCGAAAAACCTGTCATACCGCAAACAACTGGATGCCATTTGCAGCGACATTCCTATTTACATTGCCGACGAGGAAGGTCACAAGGGTCTTGCCAACACCATCCTGCTGAAGAAGGCCGGACTTATCAAGGAAGATGGCACTGCTGGCAAAACCGAGGTGCGCGGCGGTGAGATTATCCTGGACACTGACGGCATACCTACCGGTTATGTAAAGGAACAGGCTGGCACCTATGTACGTTCGTTCTTGGACAACGAAGACCTTTTCTCCGTGGACATCGCCAAGGGCAATATGGCAAAGATTCAGGAGCAACTGCTGTCTGAGGGATACACGATGTATCTCGACGGCTACACCTCCTACTTCTTCAACGACAACTTCTACAAGGCAGCCCAACAGATGGACAAGGCAGGCGACATGCACTTCGTGTTGGGCACAGCATGGGAACTGGACAGTTGGATGGACGTGGACAAGACTCTGGAGAAAGCCAGTGCCACCAAGAAATACGAGTCCAGCCATATCAAGACAAACTGGCTCAAACTCTTCATGGACGGCACGGTGGAGAGCGGCACTGGTTTTGTGGACCCGCTGTATCCAGACGGTAAGCAGGGAATCCCCAACTGGTCGGAAGAGGAGCTGACCGAAATCACACGCAAGGCGAATGCCAAGGGCATCACCATGCACGTACACGTGATGGGCAACAAGGGTGTCACCCGTATTGTCAATGCCTATATCAAAGGTGGCAAGGATGAGATGCGCAACACGCTGGTACACGTGTATGGCGTCAGTGAACCAGACTATAAGCGTATGGCAGACCACAATATCTATGTCACCTCTGGTATGCTGTGGCATCATGCCGACAATGAATTGCAGGCGGAACTGATGCAGATTCTTCCTGAAGGTATGAA
>DFGF01000133.1 GCA_002371715.1 Prevotella sp. UBA3757 | reverse complement strand
GATTACTCCGATTTCCACCTGCGGTAGCAAACTCTACACTCTACTTTTTCTTGATTCCGTTTCGCTTCAGCAGGGCGTCGATGGTGGGTTCGCCGCCTCGGAATTTCCTGTAGAGCGTCATGGGGTGGTCGGTGCCTCCGCGGCTCAGTATCTCGTTGCGGAACCGTTGGGCTGTTGCCTGGTCGAAGATGCCGTGCTTCTTGAACACACTGAAGGCGTCGGCGTCCAGCACCTCGGCCCATTTGTAGGAGTAGTAGCCTGCGGCATAGCCGCCAGCCATGATGTGCGAGAACTGTACCGTCATGCACGTGTCGGGCAGCTGCTTGCCCAGGATGGCTTTCTGCCAGGCTTTCTTCTCGAATGGTATGATGTCGTCCGTAAACTCGTCCTTCTTGGTGTAGTATGCCATGTCGAGCAGTCCCAGGCTGACCTGTCGCAGACAGGCCGTCGCTGCCATGAAGTTGCGGCTTCTGACGATACGGCTGATCAGTTCGTCGGGTAGTGGCTCGCCCGTCTGGTAGTGGAAGGCGAAGGTGCGCAGGAACTCCTTTTCCACGGCATAGTTCTCCATGAACTGCGACGGCAGCTCCACGAAGTCCCACCAGACGTTGGTGCCCGACAGCGACTCGAAGCGCGTATTGGCAAACATGCCGTGCAGTGAGTGCCCAAATTCGTGCAGGAAGGTCTCCACCTCGCCCAGCGTCAGCAGGGCGGGTTTGTCTGCGGTAGGCTTTGTCAGGTTCATGACCACGGAAACGTGCGGGCGTATGTTCTCTTGTACCACAAACTGCTTGCGGCCTCCTACCATCTGCCTTTCGCCTTTAAACGATTGTCCCTGGTATTCCGTCATCCATGCACCGCTCTGCTTGCCCTTGCGGGGGAAGAAGTCGGCATAGAATACTGCCAGGTACGAGCCGTCCTTGTCGAACACTTCGTAAGCTTTGACGTCGGGGTGGTAGACGGGTATATCCTTGTTCTCGTGGAACGTGATGCCGTACAGGCGGTTGGCCAGTCCGAACACGCCCTTGATGACGTTCTTCAGTTCGAAGTACGGGCGCAGCATCTCGGCATCGATATTGTATTTCTTCATCTGCAGCTTGTGACTGTAGTATCCCGTGTCCCAAGGCATCAGTTTCAGCTGAGAGTTGAGAGCTGACATATCGCCTTGAAACGTCTTTTCCAGTTCCTCGCGCTCCTTGATGGCCGTAGGCTTGTAGGCATCAATCAGGTCGTCCAGCAGTCGGTAGACGTTGCGGCTGTTCGAGGCCATGCGGCGTTTCAGTACGTAGTCTGCATAGGTCTTGTAGCCCAGCAGTTGGGCTATCTCGCGGCGCAGGTTGACCAGCCGGCTGCAGATGGCGAGGTTGTTCTCGCTGTTGTCGTGCGTACAGATGGTGTTACGCGCCATATACATCTGGCGGCGCAGTTCGCGCTGCGTGGAATAGGTCATAAAGGGGGAATACGACGGCATGTCGAGCGTGAACACCCAGCCCTGCTTGCCCTGCTCCCTGGCGGTCAGTGCAGCGGCCTCGCGTGCCGTCTCGGGCAGTCCGTCCAGCAGTGCCTGGTCCGTGATGTCGAGCGTAAAGGCTTTTTGCTCTTTCAGCAGGTTTTGCGAAAACTGCAACCCCAGCATCGAGGCCTCCTCGGTCAGCTGGCGCAGGCGTTGCTTGCCAGCCTCGTCCAGCAGTGCACCGCTGCGCACGAAGCCCTGGTAGCAGTTGTCCAGCAGCATCTTCTCCTCGGGAGTCAGCTGTCGGTGGTGCAGGTGCACTTGGCGCACGCGCTCAAACAGCTGTGGGTTCAGACGGATGTCGTTGGCATGCTGCGTCAGCAGGGGCTGCATCTTCTGGGCCAGGGCGTCCATCTCGTCGTTGGTCTCGGCGCTGAGCAGGTTGAAGAACACCGTCGACACCCGCGACAGCAGGTCGTAGTAGCCCTCGTCCTCCTCGGTATTGATGATGGTATTGTCGAAGGTCGGTTTCTCGGGGTTGTTGATGGTTTTCTCTATCTGCTCGTTGTCACGACGGATGCCCTCCAGGAAGGCCTCCTCGTAGTGCTCCAGCCTGATGCGGTCGAAGGGCACGGTGTCGTGTGGTGTACCGTAGGGCTGGAAAAATGGGTTCATATTCTCGCTCATGCTTATGTTTTCTTTTTTTAGCATGCAAAGTTACTGCAAATATTCCATTTGTGGAGCGATTTGCACAATAAATTAGTAATTTTTTATAGTTAGTACAGCTGTTCCACAAAAGTCTTGGTGACCAGGAAGGAGCGGTCGGCTATGGTGCTCCAGAAGTCGTGGTACTGCGAGGCATCGGTGTCGCGCAGCGGAATGTCGCTGATGATGCGGAACGAGATGAACGGCACGTGGTGCAGGTAGCAGGTTTGGGCAATGGCAGCCGACTCCATGTCGACGGCCTTGGCCTCGGGGAAGTGACCGATGATGTCGCGCATCTTCTGTCTCGTGTCTACAAACCAGTCGCCTGTGACAATTAGTCCCGTATGCAGGCTGATGCCCGTCGGCTGCAGGCTGGCGGCCTTCTCCACGAGTGCGGGGTCAGCCTGAAAGTGTGCGGGCAGTCCCTGTACCTGTCCGTAGACGCTGTGGCCGATGGCGTCGCCGCAGTAGACGTCGTGGTATGCCAGTTCCGTGCTCACCACGATGTCCTGCACGTTGATGTCGTCGCCGTTGCCGCCAGCACATCCTGATGAGATGATGACGTCGGGCTTCCACTGGCTGATCATGTCGGCAGTCCCCAGTGCGGCATTCACCTTGCCGATGCCACACTTCTGTACGATGACGTTACCGTCGGAAAACAAGTGCTGCAGCTGCTGCAGTTCCTTGTCCATTGCTACGATGATTCCTATTTTCATAACGTGTTACTGTAAGTTTTTGGTGCAAAGTTACGAAATTATTTCCGTTTGGCCATTGATAATGGATATTTTTTCGTACCTTTGCAACTTCATTGTGTTGAATATGTTCGGAAGGAGTAGAGAGAAAACGGACCTGCTGGCGTACATCCGCGAGGGTCGCGAGATGACCCAGGGCGAGAAACTCAGGCTGATAGTCAGTCTGAGTATACCCTCTATACTTGCCCAGATTTCGGCCACGGTGATGTTTTTCATCGATGCCTCGATGGTTGGTCACTTAGGTGCCAAGGCCTCGGCGGCTATCGGCATTGTTGAGACCACGGGCTGGCTGATGGGCGGCCTGGCTTCTGCGGCCAACATGGGATTCTCGGTCCAGGTAGCTCATGCCATCGGTGCCAACGACTTCGAGCGGGCCCGCCGGGTGCTGCGGCAGTCGCTGGTCTGCTGTCTGCTTTGGGCGTTGAGTATCTCGACGGTTGCCGTGGCCATCAGCGGTCGGTTGCCCTACTGGATGGGCGGCTCGGCCGAGATTGCCCACGATGCTTCGCTCTATTTTGCCATCATCGGGTTCTGTGGCATTTTCTTCCAGATGGAAGGCCTGGCTGGCTCGATGCTGAAATGTTCGGGCAACATGAAGATTCCCAGCGTGCTGAACATCATGATGTGTGTGCTGGACGTCTGTTTTAACTATGTCTTCATCTATATGCTTGACATGGGCGTGATGGGCGCAGCCATGGGTACGGGGTTGGCCGAACTGGTCATGGCGGTGCTGATGCTCTACTTCTTGCTGGTGCGTTCCGACATGTTGCGGCTGAAGGGGCGTCCTGGCTCCTTCCGTCCCAAGAGCGACGTGGTGGGCAATGCCTTCCGCATCGGGGCTCCCATGGGTCTGCAGCACATGTTGATGGGCAGTGCCCAGATAGTCAGCACGCTCATTGTGGCACCATTAGGCACCATTGCCATAGCAGCCCACTCGCTGGCCATCACCGTCGAGAGCCTCTGCTACATGCCCGGCTACGGCATTGCCGAGGCTGCCACGACGCTGGTCGGTCAGAGCTTTGGTGCCGGCAAGCGCGTGCTCACCCAGTCGTTTGCCCGTATGTCGGCAGCGCTTGGCATGGGCGTGATGACGATGATGGGTGTGCTGATGTGGGTATTTGCGCCGGAGCTGATGTCGCTCATGACGCCCGTCGCCGATATTATAGAGATGGGTGCGCGCTGTCTGCGCATAGAGGCCTTTGCCGAGCCGATGTTTGCTGCGGCTATTGTCTGTAACGGTATTTTCATCGGTGCCGGCGACACGCTGCGCCCCGCCCTGATGAGCCTGGCCTCGATGTGGGGTGTACGCCTGACGCTGGCTGCCCTGCTGGCCACGAGCTACGGACTGCCCGGCGTGTGGACTGCCATGGCTATCGAGCTGACCTTCCGTGGCATGATTTTCCTGACGCGTCTGCTGCGTGGCGGCTGGCTGAAGAAGATGGAAGCATAAACGGCGGCGTGCTGCGCCGTCAAACAGAAATACGGCACTCGGGTTTTTCGTCCCATGTGCCGTATTTCCTACTTATCAATAACTAAAAACCTAAATCTTATGGAAACGTCTCCCGACGTCTTTGTTATCCTTATGACAACCTTTTTGCGTTTACCTTATGAACTAACTAACCTAAATCAGATTTCTCTAAATCCTTTACCTTAATTTATAACTAATACCTTAACTTTATGTCTGTTATCCTAATCTTTTACCTTATTGACTAACTCCTCTCTTGAAGACGATGCAAAGGTACGATGTTTTTCGTTACCCTCCAACTTTTTCGGCTTGAAAGCGCAGGAAATGGCTTCATTCTTGATGCAAATCAAGTGCTTGTGCTCGCACACAATCAATTTTGTGCGTACACAGCTGCCTGATTCGCCCTTGGAATCACGGGTGGACAGAACCGTGAAGGCTACCGCAAGAGCGACGAGTCCGTTGGCAACAGTCAGATGCACGATGAGAAGGCGATGGAAGAGGCCCTGCGGCGCAGTATGCGACTGGGCTATACCACGATAGCATCCTTCATGAAGAGCGACTTGCCGCCCTTCCTCGCCAAGCCGTTACCACTGCCGACAGAGAATCCCACCAGCCGTTCCAACTCCTCTGTGGTGTTCCTCAGCAGTCGCGTCCGTTCTATCATGCGCAGATAGCCACACACTTGTTCTATCTTGTCCATATCGTCCATAACACTATTGTTCATAACAACTTCAATAAAGCCCTCGCCTCTTTTACGTTGACTCGCTTATTTGAACAAATCCCCAAGTGTGACTAACCTCTGTACCTGACCACTATACTTGTTCTTTTTCAGACCAAAACTTGTCACCAGCGTCAGCATGAGCGATTTGCGGGTCTTGGTCTGTCGCATAAACGTATCGATTTTGCGACTGAGCGTTTCATCGTCGCTTCTGTCTATCTCATATTCACCGCGAGAGAATTTCATCTCACAGAGGTTGATGGTTTGGTCGGCACGGTCTATCAGCAAGTCAATCTGTGCTTCCCGTTCTCCCTCTTCTTTCTTGCTCAGCCAGCAGCAAGCTCGGCTCTGTATGCCTGAAATGCCTAATGCCTGCTTGATTTGCTGGATGTGGTTCAGGCAGAGCATCTCAAAGGCGATTCCACTCCACGCTCTGTAACGGGCACGGTTGAGAGAGTTGGTCCAGTAAGACTCGTCCTGATAGTTGTTTTCTGCTGCATACTGAAAATGGAAGAGCGTGAAAGCATCGGTGA
>DFGF01000031.1:9374-15591 GCA_002371715.1 Prevotella sp. UBA3757 | reverse complement strand
GACATGCTGGTCGGTCTGGCGCGAGACCACAAACGACTCCACCTGCTGACAGAGTTCTTCGTGGGTCACCACCTTTCCGTCACAATAGAGCACGTCGTCGGCATCGATGCTCACCTGGAGCACATTGCTGCGGCTGATGTCGCGCTGCTCCTGCTGCTGTTCGTCCATGGGCGACAGCTTACGTCCCAGTCCCTTGTCGGTATCCATTGACGAGGTGACGAGGAAAAACACCAGCAACATGAACGATATGTCGGCCGTCGACGTGGTGTTGAGTTCAGGAACATCCCTATGATTCCAGCGAAACAGCATTCTAATCTTACTTATTGAGCCAATACGAGCGCACGGCCGACACTATGGTGGCCACAACAGCCACCCCGGCAACGATATAGATGAGCCAAAGCATCACTTCGGCCAGAAGAATACTACCTGCCTCAGCCATTGTTGCGCATTTTATATTGTGTGACGGAATCCATGAGCGTAATGGCACCCTCCTCCATCTGCTGGGTCAGGTGCTCAATCTTCGAGAGGATATAGTTGTAGAAGAACTGCAGCACGATGGCCACGACGATACCAAAGATGGTAGTGATGAGAGCCACCTTCATGCCCTTGGCCACGATGGTAGGACCGATGTCGCCAGCCGTCTGAATCTGGTCGAAAGCCATGACCATACCGATGACCGTACCGAGGAATCCCAGCGAGGGTGCGACGGCTATGAACAGCCGGATCCAGGTGCATCCCTTCTCCATCTTGCCAATCTGGACGGTGCCGTAGTTGGTCAGTTGGCGGTCAATCTGCTCCAAAGGCTCCTTAATGTGCAGCAAGGCCTGATAGCATATCGAGGCCACGGGGCCGCGCGTGTCACGACAGATGTCCTTGGCCCCCTCGACGTCATCATGCTCCAGGCGGTCGTCGACGGCCTTCATGAATTTCTTGGTGTTGACCTCCGAGAGCGTCAGATAGACGATGCGCTCAATACTGAAGGCCAGTCCGAAGACCAGTGCCAGTGCAACGAGCGACATGAAGCCTGCCGAACCCTCGACGAATTTGCGTTTCAACTGCTTGTGGAGTCCGCCGCCCTCCAGTTCTGCCTCGTCAGGACCCTCGAGGTCGGCATCAATCATGGCCATGGCCGAGTCAGCCGAGAGCGAGTCGCTCAGATGGCTGATGGCTGATGGCTGATGGCTGATGGCTGATGTGTCAGTGCGACTGGTTGTGGAATCCTGGGCAGAAACGGCCAGCAGACCACCCATCACCAGTATTAGACAGCATAAAGCCCTTTTCAATCTCTTCATCTTTATATAATTATCCATTTATCAATCATTAGTTGACTGCAAGTCTCACTTTCCCGATTCGTATTTCTCGCGAATCTTCTTAATTTGCAACAGCAGATTCTGATAGTGCAGGCCGTTGAAGCCGTCGGCCGTCTGCGCCTTCAGGTACTGCTCGACCTGGCCGAGGTGCTGGCCGGCATAGATGACAGCATCGCTACGCTGGTTGGTGACGTTGTTGCTGGCACGGTCCTGGGTGTCGGGATTCAGTATGCGACCGAGGAAGAACACGTAGCTACGCTGTTGCTGGCGACGGAAATCGTTAAGCCGCTCGTCCTGCGCGTCCAGCGGTTTCCACACCAGCCGGAACACGTCGTTCAGATAGTCGCCCACGGGGTATGGCTTTTCAGCCCGCAGCGAATTGTTGTGCATATTGGTAAGCAGCCCGGGCGACAAGAGCATGGCTATCAGCGTCTGCTGGCGATTGCGAATCTCGTCGGCAGCGTCCAGTCCCAGCTTCGACACGATGTCCGAGGGATAGAGCCACAGGGGAGCCTCGATGACGTGGCGCCCCAGCCACTCCAGGGCCTCCTGCTGCAACTGGCGCGGCAGATAGTCGTGGACGGGCTGTCCAGGCGCATTATTGCTGTATTTCCCGCCGATGTAGCGCTGCACGTGGTTGACATAGCGCTGGTACTGGGCACGCGTCTGGCGGTGCATGGTGTTCAGGTCGTCATACTGACCGTCGGGCTGTGCCGTCCACTTGGTCAGGTTGGCCACCACGCGCTTCAGGTTACGGATACCGTACTCGTTGGCCTTCATCTGGTTGTCGCCCAGGTCTTCGGTCTGCGACCGAGGGTCCTGTCCCTTGCCCTCGTCGCCACTCCACCACAGCCGGCGGTTGCCCTCCAGTTTCCTGGTTGTCTCGGCACGCAGTACCTTCTTCTCCTGCCAGGCATCCTTGAACTCCGGGCGGTAGCGGTAACCCCACGAGATAGCCCACTTGTCGTAGTCGTTGATGCGGGGGAAGAGGCCGCGCTCGCCAATCTTGTCCTCGGGCTGTGCCACGTAGTTGAAGCGGGCATAGTCCATGATGCTGGCCGTATGGCCATGCTGCTCGACCCAGGCGCGGTCGCGCAGTTTCTCGACGGGTGTGGCCTGCGAGGCTATCATGTTGTGGCGCAGTCCGAGCGAGTGGCCCACCTCGTGCGACGACACGAAGCGTATGAGCTGGCCCATCAGCGCGTCGGGGAAATCCATGGTCTGGGCACACTTGTCCAGTGGGCCGCACTGGGTGAGGTACCACTTCTTGAGCAGGTTGATGACACTGTGATACCAGCAGATGTGCGCCTCGATAATCTCACCGCTGCGCGGGTCAACGATGCGCGGACCGTAGGCGTTCTCCGTCTCGGTGGGCAGGTAGCGCAGCACGGAGTAGCGGGCGTCATCCATCGACATGTCTGGGTCGTCGGGCCAGTCCTTGGCCACGATGGCATTCTTGAAACCGGCGGCCTCGAAAGCCGCATTCCAGTCGTTGATGCCTGCCTTCAAGTAGGGTGCCCACTTCTTGGGCGTGGCAGGGTCGATATAGAAGACGATCTGCTTCTTAGGCTCCACCAGCTTGCCGGCACGGTAGGCCTTCAGGTCCTTGGGTTCCAGACGGTAACGCGATATGTAGGCATCGTGCTCGGGTATGTCATCGTCGCTGAACTGCGTAATCTTCGTGTTGAAGAATCCCACGCGCTCGTCGGCCAGCCGGGGCAGCATGGGCACTTCGGGCAGCAGCACGAGCGACGTAGTCAGTCCGACGGTTGCCGAACCGGCCTTCGATGTCGGCAGTCGTCCGGAGGACATGCCGTAGGTGCGCAGCGTCTGGATTTCCATGTTGATGGGATAGGTCTTGATGGTGTCGACGAACGAGCGGTCTGACTGCAGCGTGCCAACGCCCACAATGGTACGGTCGCTGGACGAGAAACTGGTAATCTTGTTGTCGCTCATGAGCCACTTGGTGATGTTGATGAGCTGGTGCCGGGTCTTGGGATTGCGCCCGATGACGTCGAACTTATAGACAATGGGGTCGGCCACGGAGCGCTCCAGCATCGAGGCAATCTGGTGGTCGGCATGTGCGAAGTACGAGCGCACATATTCGCGCATCAGCAGCGTCTTGTCGCCATGCTGTTCGAGGTAGATGGCCGAATGGTTGACCTCCTCGCCGCTGACCATCTTAAAGCCCTGAGGCACGCTGGCAAAGCGCGTGACGGCCAGCATCATGCGGCCCAGCAGCGAGTCGGGCACCTCCAGATACCAATCGCCCTTGATGTGGCGCACGGTGAAGAGGCCCTCGCGCACGGAACCGCCCTCCTTGACCACCTTGTGGTAGGGGTCTTTATGGTCGGTGACGGTGGTATCCTGACAGCACTCCATGCGCTTTTTCTTAGCGGGCACGGAGTCATTCACGGCGGCCTGCGCTGCCGACTGTCCTGCCCAAAGCAGCACAACGGTCATCAGCAGGCCGAAAAGTCTGTAGCTATTCTTTTTCGTCATGGCTGCAAAGGTACAATAAAAAAAGAATAAACGGGAGAGTGCCCCCGTTTATTTATGTTTATTTCACAACACGCCGTCCTGGTCATTTTACGACCACCTTGCGCCCGCCACGGACATAGATGCCCTTTTTCAGTGCGGCAGGCTCCATGTTGCGGCCCTGGAGATCGAAGGTTGGCTCACTGTCTGCACTTTCCCGAGCAACGCCCTGGACGGTGGTAGTACCGTCGGAGACGAGGCGGATGTCGACTTTCAGGAAGTTGGCCGTGAAGTAGGGGTAGTTGAAGAGAATGTTCTTCTCGTCGCCCTCCCAGATGGGCATGTCATACTGGCTGACCTTCGGCGACGTGGGATTCCACACCTTCAGACTGTGCTTGAACACACTGCCATCATATTCATACGAGAACTCCTCCTCGTACTCGCTGCCCACCATGAAGTTGGGGACGTGGAAATTATGGAACACCAGCTTGGCAAACTTATAGCCCTCCGGGGCCTGGAAGCGCATGGTAGTGCCGGGGTTGGTGAACAGCACGTTAATCTTGTCGCCGGTGTAGCCCGAAGTCTTGCCATCGGTGTCGTTGTCGACGCAGGCATACACGGAGGGCTTGGAGAACTCGTCGAGGTCGACGGCATAGACCGTGACGCCGACTTTCTTGTCCGACCCCTCAGCAATGGGCCACGAGAAGTCGGTATCAGTGAACAGGGCACCCTTCTCATCATCGTAGTTGGGGCCAAAGCCCTTCTGTGTCGTTGTCAGCGGATAGTTCCAGGGATTCTCGTTAAAGTCCAGCAGCACGAAGGTGGTGTCGCTCTGCTCCTGTGCGGAGGCCGTCATGGCCATGATGGCCATCAAGGCCATTGTGTAAATCTTCGTCATCGTTTCGTTGTTTGCTTTGTCTTTTTATTAATTTTCAATTTTCTATCTTCAGTGTTCAACGTTCAACGTTCAATGTTCAATGTTCAACGTTCTTCGTCCGTGTTCAGCGTCAGGTTCGGGTTCTTGTCGCGTGCCGACCGTGGGAAGGGGATGATGTAGAGGCGCGAGTCGGGCCTGAGCGTGTAGGTCTGCTGAGGATGCTCGGGTGTGACGTTGACCACGGGGAACTGGCGTGTCACGGTCTTCTGGTACTCCGGCTCGGTATTGAACCGCTTCAGGTCGAAGAAGCGGTGGAATCCGAAGAGCAGTTCCTTGCGGCGCTCCAGGATAATCTGGTCCACCATGTCCTTCTGGCTGGCGGGCATGGCTATGGTGCCGTCGCCGCCTTTTATGCGGCGGGCCCTCAACTGCTCGACGTAGCTCTTGGCCTGGCTGAGGTCGCCCAGCCGAGCGTAGGCCTCAGCCAGCACGAGGTAGACCTCGGCCGTGCGCAGGCCGACGGTCATATAGGTGAAGCGGGTACAGTCTGTGGCAGGTGTCCAGATGGCGGCACCTGAGCCCACATCGTAGTAGTTGGTAATGCTGGAACCAGACTGACGCAGGAACCTGCTGTAGCGCAGGTCGTTGGCGGTGTCGAAGAGAGCAACCAGCTCAGGGCTGATCTGTCCGTGGGCATAGAGAGCGACGGCCTCGGTGGTCCATCCGCTACCCATCCACATATAGCTGAGCACTTCGGGATTATTCTCGTTGGCATACTTGCGGAAACTGTAGAATCCGCTGGCGGGTATCTCGTTATAGTCCACCAGCGTACTGTTGAGTGCCAGCGACTGCAGGGCGGCATCACGCGACTGTTCCCAGTCGCGGTGGAAGAGGTAGACCAGTGACAGCAGTCCGTAGCCGTAGGCCCTGTTGGGGTGATAGATGTTGACGGGCCGGGTCTCAAGCTGTGGTACGGCCTCTTCCAGCTCGCTGATAATGAAACGGTAGACCGCCTCGACCGACGACTTCGACGGCTGGGCCTCCAGGTCGTAATGGTCGACGATGCAGACGCCACCGTCTTGAGCCGCCGTGGCGGGCGTATAGGCCTTGGCATAGAGGTTGACGGCCACGAAATGGTCCCAGGCCCTGAGCACGCGGGCCTCAGCCTTGGCCAATGCCTTCAGACTCTCGGAGCCCGACGCCTTGTCGACATTGTCAATGACCAGGTTTTCGCGCATCACGTAGGCATAGATATTGGCATAGAGGTTGTTATCGGCCAGGAGCGTACGCTCTGCCTCCTCGTTGAAGGTGAAGTTAATTGCATCGAACGACCGGTTCTCGTTGCCGATGATGTTCGACTCCTTGGCCCAGGCGTCGTCGCTGAGCATGTAGAACGACGACACGTTATAGCAGCGCATGGGATTGATGACCAACTCGTAGTACTGCGACACGGAGTCGACGGTGATGGAGCCCTTCGGCGTGATGTCAATATAGCTATCGCATGCGCAGAAGATATATGACGCCAGAAGCATGAGGCAAGCCTTTACCTTAT
>DFGF01000031.1:0-9260 GCA_002371715.1 Prevotella sp. UBA3757 | reverse complement strand
TCAACTCTCAACTTTCAACTATCAGAACGCCGTGCTCAGTCCGAAGGAGTAGGTTGTGGGCTGCGGCAGCGTGCGCGTGGCCGAATTGGCCGAATACGACTCAGGGTCGATGTCGTGGCCAGCGGCACACCAGGTGAAGAGGTTGTTCACCTGCAGCGTGAAGCGCGTGGCTCCGAGGTGCAGCTTCTGGCAGACGGGCTTGGGCAGGTTGTAGGCCACGTTGATGCTGCGCAGTTTCAGGTAGTCGGCACGCCTGACGTGGGCGTCGCTGTAGCGCCACCAGTAGGACAGAGTGCTGGCGTAGGTCTGCAAGTCATTGGGTATGTCGGCAAAGGCACGGACGCGTCCCTCGCCCTGCGTTGTCGTCCAGCGGTCGTTCATGACGCTGGTGGTCACGTTATACGAACTCATGTCCAGCACGTCGAGTCGCAGTTTGTTGCCACCGGCAAAGACGAACATGGTGTTCAGCTCCAGGTCGCGCCACCGCAGGTTGAGCGACAGCGAACCGTTGTACTTTGGCGTCAGCGTGCCGCAGTTCACCAGCGCCTCGGTACCGTACATGGTCTGGGTGTTGATGGTGGGGTTGCCCTGGGCGTCGAAGGTAATCATGTCGTTGCCCTCGGCATCCTTGATGACGGGGTAGCCGTTCTCCACGCGGTCCAACCGGTAGGCCCACAGGGTGTTGTAGCTGGTGCCCTCGATGAAGAAGTTGGTGGGCGCGGTGATGAAGCTGGAGGCGATGTCGGTCGGCGAGTGTTCGACGCGCAGCAGCTTGTTCTTGTTGTAGGCCACGTTCAGGTTGGCCGTCAGGTTCCAGTCACCCTTACGGATGATGTTGCCCGTCAGCGACAGCTCGACGCCACTGTTGCGCATCTTGCCGTTGTTGATGACGCGCTGCTGGGCACCCACCGTCGGGTCGAGGTACTTGCGCACCAGCAGGTCGTCGCCCACGCGGTTGTAATACTCCAGCGAACCGCTCAGCAGATTGTTCAGCACGCGGAAGTCCACACCGATGTTGAATGTCGACGTCTTCTCCCAGCGCAACTTGGGGTTGGGCAGGTTGTCGTCCGTATAGTTCAGGTACTGCGTGTTCGTCGGGTCGTAGCTCAGCGTGCGGTAGCGGGCCACGAAATAGGTGGTCGACGACTGGTCGACGTTACCGTTGACGCCGTAGGTCATGCGCAGCTTCAGGTAGTCAAGCCAGGAGATGCCCTTCATGAAGTCCTCCTCGGTGACGTTCCATCCGGCTCCAACGGACCACAGCGGGTGGTGCTGGTCCTTGGTGTCGAGTCCGAAGAGGTCAGCCTCGTCCCAGCGGATGCTGGCTGTGAGGTTGTAGCGGTAACGGTAGTTATAGCCCACGTTGGCATAGAACGAGGCGTAGCGGTGAAACACTTCGCTCTGGCTGGGCGACAGGCCGCCATACGACAGCTTGCCGTCGTAGACCAGGCTCTCCCACCCCGTGGTATACATCGATGCCCAGTCCATGCGCACGCTGGTCAGCGCCGTAGCGTTGTAGCCGTAGAGCAGCTGGTTGATGAGCCGGGGCGACTTGTTCTCGCGGAACTCCAGGCCCATGATGGCGTTGACGTTGTGCTTCGAATGGTCGAAGCTGCGGTCGAAGCTCAGCTGGTTGCGGAAGGTGTAGCGATAGGTATTGTTGGTCTGCTGCGTGTACCGGCCTCCGGCAGGCAGCAGGCTGTTGCCCGACTGGTCAATCATAGCGTTGTGGCTGACGCGCATCATGTAGTCGTCGGCATCGGCGTATGACTCGCTGCGGTGCTGCGCCCACTCGTACTGGAACATGACGTTATAGCGGAACCACTTCAGAAACTTGGCCTCGGCGTTGACAAAGGGGCGCATGCGCACGCGACGCGTGTCGGTCGGCCCCTCGTCTATCGACTCCAGCACATTGAAACGATAGGGCAAGAGGCCCTCCGTACCCTCAACGTCACGAATGCGCTGCTCGTTGAGGGCCGCACCCACGTAGCCGCCAACGTTGACGTTGGGCGAGTAGACCAACTGGCCATTGGCGTCCTTGATGGCGGCATAGCGCTCCTGCATGGTGTAGCTGGTATAGTTGAGTTCGGGCGTAGTGGCCTTGCTCAGGCGGGCGTCGATGCCCAGTTTGACGTCGAGCCATTTGGTGAGCCGGAACGTGCTCTTCAGGTAGACGGAGAATGCGTTCGAGCGGTCGTTCTGGATGCGGTTGCGGTCGTGCTGGTAGTTGAACGAGGCGAAATGGTTGCCGTTGCGTCCCTTTTGCGACAGCGACACGTTGTAACGCTGGGTAACGGCCGTACGCCAGAGGTTGTCGCGGTACTGGCCGTAGAAGTCGCGCTGGCGCCACTCGCTGAGCGTTGCGGCCACCTGGTCAGCCGTCAGCCGACCCTCGTCGCGGTCGCGGTAGAGCTGGTAGAGGGGTGAATAGTAGTTGTTCTGCATTTCGCTGAACATCAGGCTGACGCTGCCCTTGTTGGCCACGCGGTTGTCGTAGACTTCGGTCTCGAAGTCAATGATGTCGCTGGTCGAGGCATAGTGCATGTTGTCCAGCCGCGGCTTGGTGGAGATATACCAGTCGGCATTGACGTTGACGGTGGTCTTGTCGCTCTTGCCCTGCTTGGTGGTCACGACGATGACACCGTTCGCGGCCAGTGCACCGTAGATAGAGGCGGCGGCAGCGTCCTTCAGCACCGTCACCGACTCGACGTCGTAGGGATTGATGTCCGACAGGCTGAGGTCGGTAGCCATGTCGTCAACGACGATGAGCGGCGTCGTGCCCACCTGGCTGGAAAAAGTACCCACGCCACGCAGCACGGGCGAGCTCTCGCCAGTGTTGGGATTGATGTTCATCACCATGCCGGCCACCTGGCCCTCCAGGGCAGAGAGGATGTCCTTGTGCATGACGCGGTTCAGACGCGTGGAGTCAACGAATCCGAAGGCTGCCGTCGAACGTTCGCGGCTCAGCTTCTGGTAGCCCGTCGAAACCACGACAGCCTCGGCCAACTGTGTCGACAATTCCTTCATCGTGACGCGCAGCGTCCGATGCCCGCGAACGGCCGTCTGGTAGGGTTCCATGCCAACGTAGCGAAACAGGAGCACGGCATCCTCGGAGTCTATCTGGACCGAGAACCGACCGTCCATGCCTGTCACCGTACGGTGCAATCCGTTCTTGACGTAGACACTGACGCCAGGCAGCGTCTCACCCTTCGTGTCGGTCACCGTACCCGTCACCTGGCGCTGGGCCTGGACGGGCATGGCAACAGCCAGCAGCATCACACATGCTGTTAATAGTAGCTTCATATACATTATTTATATTATCATCACAACAAATTCGGCGGCAAAATTACAAAAAAAACGCTAAAATATGTGCGATATTCCCACATTTTTTGTAATTTTGCCCCCAAGTTTACTAAAACAAGACTATTTAAAGTTATAAATTATGAAAAAATCACTCTTATTCGCATCAGCACTGCTGACACTGGGCGCACTGTCATCATGCGTCAAGTACGACAACCCTATTGAGAAGGAGACTTTCGTCATCCAGGACGGCGACGGCAACAAGTATGAAACCGACCTCATTGCCACATTCCAGGGCGAGGTGGGCCAGGAGGTGTCGCTCGGACTGGGTGTCTACGACCGCTTCGACATCTACGGCGTGGACTTCGGAGACGGCAACATTGTGGTCGACACCGTCTGTCTGGAGAACAAGGGACTGACCGGTGAGGACGGACTGACCGTGCCCGGCACCACCCACACCAGTTTCACTAAGTTTACCGGCACCGTGGCAGGCGACGGCACCGTCAAGGTCTACGGCAAGAGCGACGTCTGGTACATGAACCTCACGGGCGGCCTCATGCCTACATCGTTCGACCAGGCCAAGCTTCTGAACGTCGCACAGGTCAGCATCGTCGGTGCCGACGTCGAGAGCATCGCACTGCCCGAACTGGGAGCCCTTAAGCAGTTCAGCTTCAGCAACAGTTCACTGAAGACCATCGACGTCTCAAAGGCCACTCAGCTGACATCGCTGACCATCAACAGCACCACGGTCTCGAAGTTTGAGCCGCAGCTCGAGGGCATCGACGTCAGCCAGCTCAAGGAGCTCACCTACCTCTCGCTGCAGGGCAACAACAAGGCCAGCGGCAAGCTGACCACCATCGACCTCACCCAGAACACCAAGCTGGAGAGCGTGTACCTGCAGTATAACCAGCTCAGCGAAGTGAAGCTGGCCGACAGCTATGAGAAGCTGACCGTCTTCAACGGACAGAACAACCAGCTGGAGAGTTTCGACGCCTCGAAGGTCCTGGCCATGAAGTCGCTCTACCTGGCCGACAACAAGCTGACCACCATCGACGTCAGCCAGCTCGCGAACCTGGCATGGTTCGACGTAAAGAACAACCAGCTGACCGGCGACCTCGACCTGACCGCCAACCAGAAGTTCACCAACGTCTATGTCAACAACAACCAGCTGACATCCGTCAAGGTCACCGACGTCACCAAGCAGTTCTACTTCGACACCAACCGCATGACCATTGCCACCATGCCCGCCAAGCCCGCCAGCATGAACACGGCATCGAAGACCAAGCAGTACCACTACGCCCCGCAGGCTGACATGGAGGTGACGCTGGACGGTGCTACGCTCGACCTCTCGGCTCAGGCCAAGGCCAAGGGACTGCTCGAGGAGGAGGTAGCCACCACGTTCACCGTCAAGGCCGGTGACGCCACGCTCGCTGCCGATGCCGACTACACCATTGCCGACGGCAAGATCACGTTTCTGAAGAGCCAGAAGGGTGTCGTCGTCGAGATGACCACCGAGGCATTCCCCAACCTGACGCTCAAGACCGTCGCCTTCGATGTGGAGGTGGGCGCAGCCTCAGCAGCCCTGTTCAGCTTCGATGCCGGTACGGCCACGGGCGGCACCGTCACCATCCCTGAGGGCAGTGCCAACAGCGTGGACACCGAGATTAAGGTAGCCAGCAAGAAGGCTGCCATCGACACGGACTACGTGCTCATCACTCTCAACGAGGAACTGAAGGCTGGCGACGTCATCAGCATGACCGGCTACCGCAAGAAGGACAACGATGCCAACGGCAACCTCTACATCCTCTTCGAGAAGGGTGCTTCCATCGACGAGGGCAACGACGTGAAGTGGAACAACATCCACGAGGCTGTAGGCCAGCAGCCCAACACCAACACCTACGAGGTCAGCGCTGAAGCCGCTGGCTCGAAGACCATCAAACTGGCTCGTTCGAAGTCAGGCACCAACGTCTTCATCCAGAAGATTGAAATCACGCGCAAGTAACCGCAGCTCTATTTCATAGCGAAACAGAGAGATGCGCCATCATTAAAAACAGCGGATTAAACGGATTTCACGGACGCACTAAGTCTTTCCATTATCGGCTTAGTTCAAAACCGGCAAAATCCATTTAATCCGCTGTTATCGTTCCATCGCCGCGAATTAGATTCTGGGTAATGGCGGCGTGAAGGATAGTCATCGGCAAGGTATGGAAAGGCCGCTATGATGCCAACGGTGGTTACCTCGTGGCGAAGAAAGACGGCGACATAGTTTGCTACCATTTCTACAATCGCAACGACGTGGAAGATTATCTCTACTTAAACACCCGTTTTGAACGTGCCAGCCGCAGCCGTTATCATTTTGGTTCGTTGTATCGTGGTGAAGATGGTGTTGTTTATATTAAGTTGAACTTGCAAATACGTTTTACCAAATAAATTGTATCTATCGAAAATAAAGGAAATGAAAGGCCGCCTAAAGAGCGGCTACACCAGTTTCTGGAGTTAAAAAACGAGAATATGTATGGGAAAGGTAGAAGAACTATATCAAGAGTGGCAGAGTCTTCAGCCGATAAAGGAGGAATATCTGCAGCGGCTGAACAGAAAGTTCATGCTGGAGTTTAACTACAATAGTAACCATATTGAGGGCAATAACTTGACGTATGGGCAAACGGAGTTGCTGTTGATGTTTGGTCGTGTTGTTGGCAATGCCTACATGAAGGATCTTGAAGAGATTAATGATGGACTTACTGACCATACAACATGAGGATTTTACGATGTCTCGCTTGCAGTCATAGGATATTGCAATACTCTATGAGATGTGGGGCTTTATTGAAGTGAGCTATATTATATTCCCTAAGGTAAAATACGATGAAACAGATAGAAGTAGTAGCGGCAATCATACACGATGCGGAAGGTCGTATCTTCGCCACACAGCGGGGATATGGTGAGTGGAAAGACTACTGGGAGTTCCCTGGCGGGAAGATGGAGCCGGAGGAAACGACTGAGGAGGCCCTGATGCGGGAAATATGGGAGGAACTGGAGACGCGGATTAAGGTGGAACGGCTGGTGCAGACGGTGGAGTGGGATTACCCTGCCTTTCACTTGATTATGCACTGCTACCTCTGTCATGTGGAGAGCGGACATCTGGAACTGAAGGAGCACGAGGTTGCAAAGTGGCTTTACAAGGATGAACTGGAAAACGTGGACTGGCTGCCTGCGGATGAAACAGTCGTAAAAAGATTAAGAGAAGGCTCGATTAAAGACTCTGAATAGGATTATGGATAAACTCACACCAATACAACGGCACAAGAATATGGTGGCTATCAAGTCGAAGGACACGAAGCCGGAAATGATTGTACGGCGTGGTCTGTGGAAACGAGGATTCCGCTATCGGCTGAACTACAAACGGCTGCCTGGACATCCGGACCTGGTGCTGAGGAAGTATAGGACGTGCATCTTTGTAAATGGATGTTTCTGGCATGGACATAAGGTGATGTCTGATGTAAGATGTAAGACGGAAGACGGCATTGAGAGTTCGGAGTGTTGCAAGATTCCGAATACGAACCGTGACTTTTGGGTGGCAAAGATTCGCAGAAACAAGGAGCGGGACAGGGAGGAACAGCGCAAACTGGCAGAAATGGGCTGGCACTGCCTCACGGTATGGGAGTGCGAACTGAAGCCGTCGCGCAGGGAGGAAACGCTGGAGTCAATTGCCTTCACGCTGAACCATATCTGGCTACAGGACCATCAAGTACGTGTTACAGCACATCCGCAACAACATGAGGAGGACATGCAAATGCCAATAGCCGCAGAGGAGGATGTCGTTTGAAAGAACACCTTTTTTACGACAATAAAAAATCCGCAAAAGACTGGCATTCAGTTTTTGCGGATTTCTTCATGTGATCCCGTTGGGATTCAAACCCAAGACCTTCAGAACCGGAATCTGTCATTCAATTTCTTTGAGTATCCCTTTGTTTATGGGCATCTTCGGCTTTCCTCAAAAACGCATTTACGCCGATTTTGCGCCGATTCGGCATTGTTAATACTCTCTATCGAGTAAGTAGAGGGACTTTCACCCTCCCTTCTCACGGAACCGTGCTTGACAGTCTCCCATCACACGGTTCTTCGTACTTAATTCTTTGTTTAACTTGTTAATAATTCACGTTAATTTGTAGCGGCGCGGATGTGGGATATACCCACATGCCCAATGAGAGAACATTCGCCTGTTGTGTGCTGCACATTCCACAAGCCAGTCATAGGCTTTTCCAAGTTTGGTACGGAAACGCTTATATTTGCGCTTCACCCATCTTGATAGCCGTTCGTTTAGATAACGTGTTACCTTCCAAAACTCGGACTTGCCAAATCTCGAATAGTAAGTCATCCATCCGCTGACTATAGGATTGATTCCCTTCGCTATTTGCTCTATGCTCAGATGTGTCTGTCTGTTAAGATTCCAACTGCGTATTGCGGTCTTTATCTTCATAAACGACTTCTTGCTCATCGCAGGAGTGAAAGCAGTAAAGTTCTGACCCGTTTTGCTGTTGCGTGCTGCTCTCGGTCGGAAGGTATAGCCTAAGAAGTCAAAGGATGTATGCTCAGAGTTACCCTTGCGGTTGCTATCCTTACAATAGACTATCTTAGTCTTCTCTTCATTCAGTCTAAGCCCGCACTCCTCAAACCGCTTTACCAAGCATGCTTTCAGATACTGCGCCTGTCTCTCTGTACGGCAGTGACAGATAGTGTCATCGGCATATCTCTCAAACGGTATCGTAGGAAAGTTGATTGCCATCCACTTGTCAAACACATACGTCAGGAACAGGTTGGCTAAGACCGGACCTATCACAGACCCTTGCGGTACTCCCATCATGCGTTCCACCACCCTGCCATCACTGGTCTGATAGGGAACCTTGAGCCACCGCCCAATATAAAGGAGTATCCACTTCTCACTGATGTGCTTCTGAACCGCCTTCATCAACAGACCGTGGTCTATCGTATCGAAGAACTTGCTGATGTCCATGTCAAGCACCCAGTTGTTCTCTTTGCAGCGCTCCCATGCCTTGGCTATGGCACTGTGCGCTGACCTCAATGGACGGTAGCCGTAGGAATCATCATGGAAAATGGCTTCAAGACGCGGCATGATATACATCACAACCACCATCTGTGCCACTCTGTCCTCTACCGTGGGAATGCCCAAAGGACGTGTCCCACCGTTCGACTTGGGTATTTCCACCAACTTCACGGCTTTCGGGAAATAGCTCCCCGAACTCATGCGGTTCCAAAGCTTGTACAGATTCTTCTGTAGGTTGCTTTCATAGGACTTCAAGTCTATGCCGTCAATCCCCGCACTGCCCTTGTTGGCCTTTACCTGTAACCAGGATTCCCAGACCACCTGTTTCGCTACATCAAAGCCTTTCGCTTCATTCATTGTCTCATCCCTAATTGCTTAAGTTGAACTTTAAAATCGGCTAAGTACGCTGCCCCCTTCGCTCCACACCCATTACAGATGCTTCAACACTACTACGAGGCTGTCTGCCACAGAACACCAGCATCGCTACTTTCTACCTCCGCGTGTCAAGGCTTGGTATTTTCGCTTAACATCTGATGTCTGCTTCTCACGTTCCTCCGAAGAGCCTGCGACAAGGTCACGCCGCCTATACACCGCACACCCGACAGACAGCAATACAGGATTCCTCTGCCGTTATCCCAAGAACCTAACAACTCCTTGGTTTTGATGTGACCTGCTTACTTTGCTAACGATGCTTCATCGGACGGTTTACTTTCGTTCGTCTCCTTGTCACTCACCTCGCCATCTTCACAGAAGGCTTCCAGTTGTCGCTCACTACCGACGTGTTTCCACGAAAGCAGCACAAAGTGGTTTGCAATCAATGCCTGTACATCGAATGCGGTAGGCCTACTACCATCTCTTCGGAAGTTGCTGACTGATTCCACAGAAAGAGCCACTTCCA
>DFGF01000001.1:2666-8596 GCA_002371715.1 Prevotella sp. UBA3757 | reverse complement strand
GGAGCAGCTGTCAATGTTACTGGCGTCACCAACAGTGAGTCGGATGCAATGACCTTATCGACAGACTATACCGTTGACTATCAGAAGAACACAGGTACGCCAGAGAGTCCTAATTGGGTGGCCTGCAACGCTGCAGATGTCAAGAACGCCGGTCAGTATAAGGCAGTCATTACTGGTAAGGGTGAATATGAGGGAACGGAGGAAAAGATTTTCTCCATCACCAAGATTCCGACGGCAGATGTCAATACAGCCCTTACAGCAGGTACGATTGCCGATGGGACAACGGTCAACCAAGGTGCGATAGATCTTTTTACTTCCAATATCCTCGGTCTTACCCCTGCCCAGCTTGAAGCCGGTTCTCCTGAGGCACCTACAGTTACAATTAGCTCGCAGACTCCCACCACATCCCCAGCATGGGCAAGTATTTCTGGTGGTAAGTTGGCGACCACTGGCGGTGGCAGTGTGACGGTAACGATTTCTCTTCCCGAGACTGCCAATCACGAGGCAGGCTCTGTGACGAAGACCATCTATGTGAAACAGTCCGGTATCGGTGGCGAACTGCCCGATCCGGGGAATGATACTTGGGAATAACAAAAGTCAACCAATATATGATAATACAAATGAAACAAGCAGGCTGGGGAGTGCTTTTGGCGGCACTCCTAACCGCCTGTACGTCGGAAAGCACAGATGCTCCGGAAGGGCAGGCGCAGTCGTGGCATGTCAGCATCCCCGTTGATGTAACCGCTACGCGCAGTGTTTACAGCCCGGACGGCGGAGCAACGCTGAAATCGAAATGGAACGATGCCCAGACAGTGCTGGCATACAACGGCGAGACTAAGGTCGGCGACCTGACGGCAGCAGGAAATGCTTCCGGAGGTTCGACCACGATAACAGGCGAAATCAGCGGCACCTATACGGCAGGCAGCAGCACGCTGACGCTCTACAGCCCCAGCAAGGATACCGACTACACTACGCAGGACGGCACTGTCGATGGCACAAACGGCATTTCCAGTAAGGATTATGTCACTGCCACCGTCGGTGTGACCGCTGTTGACGGCAGTAGCGGTCTGCTGTCCACCGGCAATGCCACCTTCCAGCGTCGGCAGTCGTTCACTAAATTCACCTTCTCGGAGGCCGTCCATCAGGTAGTCATCTCAGCCGACGGCATGAATGACATCACCGTGACGACAGCCTCAGGCAATACGACAGAGTTCTATGTGGCCCTTCCGTTGGAAGGTGCCAAACTATATACCTTTGTCGGCACGACAGATGCAAGTGTAGCCTACTATGGTCAGAAGAACGGGACATTGACCTACGGCAAGTACTATACCGCCAGTGTGGACATGCTGAAAGAACTCGATGTTACAGCCTCTGTTAGCTCATGGGGCGATGGCGGGGCACTGCCTGGGGAAGATTTAATATATTAAAGGACATCCAATAAAAAAACAAAAGATGAAGAAAATCAATCATTTCATGATAGCAGGTGCGGCACTGCTTATGTTGGCAGGTTGCAGCACCGACGAGCTCTCTGGCAACAAGAAGGGACAGATTCCCGTCCGCCTGAGCGTCTCGCAACAGACAGCGACGATGCGTGCTGCCGACGGACTTTATACCAATACGACGGGCTTTGACGGAAACGAACAGGTGGAGGTTTATGTCAACAGCAATGACAAACATGCCACCTTTACGGTGGGCACACCAGATGTCGAACATAAGTCTGAACTGACGGGTACGCTCTATTATCCCACCTCTGGCGATGCCAACCTCTATGCCGTCTATCCGGCAGCCTCCGCCACGGCAGGCACTCACACCGTGAAATACAACCAGACCACGGCAGCCAACTACAAAGCCTCAGACCTGATGTATGCCAAGAAGACCGTGACGCAAGCCAACAAGACCAGCACACAAGACCTGCAGTTCAGCCACAAATTGGTGAAGCTGAAAGTGGTCATCATCAAGGCAGCTGATGTGTCACAGGTGACGCAAGTGATGATGAACAACGTCAAGCGCCAAGTGTCAGTAACACTCGGACCATCATCCATGACGTTAGGAACACCAGCTACAGCAACTGGAGGCGAAGCGACGGGTGGTGACAACATCCTCGTATCCTCTGGTGAGTCTTCTTCCGCTTCGGAACAGACCTACACCTACGCCGTGGTATTCCCCGTGCAGTCATGGTCAGACGCTGACTTTATCACTGTCACTGCCGACAGCAAGGACGCCACCTACAAACTGACGAAAACCAACTTCGCTGCAGGCTCGGAGTACACCCTGACGCTCAACATCAACGCCGCCGCACTGGACAACACCGTCAGCATCACCAACTGGACAGGGCCTGAAGGCTCATGCAACGTCAATCCGTCGACCGTTATAGAGACGAAGCTTGCGGCAGTTGATATCGGCATGCACGTTGGCGGCAGTTCAAGTACTGTGCTGAAGTGGGCGAATATGAATGTCGGTGCCAGCAGCGAGACCGACTATGGATCTTATTTCTTCTGGGCAGGTGTGGCAGGCTACGGCACTGCAACGGACGAATTCAGCTTCAGCTGGGAAAACACACCTTACAACGGCGGCAACAGTGATTTTGCCGGCACCAAGTACACCAGTAGCGACAGCAAGACCAAACTCGAGTCTATGGACGATGCCGCAACGGTACACTTCGGCAGTCCTTGGCGCATGCCGACCCAGGCAGAAATGCAGGAGCTTGCTAATACGTATAACACAGATGCAAATGCAGTTGGAAAGACGCATCTGTGGGAATGGCAAAGTGATTACAAGGGAAGCGGCCACGCTGGTTATCTGATTACTTACAAGTCGAATGGCAAATCCATTTTCCTGCCCGCTGCCGGGTACCGCGACGGTACGGTCGTGAGCTACCAGGGCGAGTTCGGCGGCTACTGGTCGTCGTCGCTCATCTCAGGCAACCCGGACGGCGCGTGGTCCTTGAACTTCCGCTCAGACGGCGCGTACATGGACGGCGACTACCGCTACAACGGCTTCACGGTTCGCGCAGTTTGCGCGGAATAGCCAACTCTCAGGTGTGGGTGTGCATCCTCTTCCCCCCGGAAGTCGAGTCCCCACAATCCCACACCCTTTCGGACACGGCTGGACAGTCCCTCTGTGCGATGATAAAAAGAAGTCTGATGGCTGAGGTCTGATGGCTGAAAAATATAAAGCGATCTCTGACTTATTGGTACACATTACGCCGTAGGAAAGAAATTCTGCGAAAAATTTGGTGAATCTAATTATTCTTTGTACTTTTGCAATATGAACAAAAAGAGAAAAGAGAAATTTGCAGATTTGCTGCTTGACATTGCTAAATATATTGTTACGGCAGTATTACTTGCAACATGGTTCAGTGATGTGCAAAAATGGGAATGGTATTCCTATCTTATACCAATAGTAGTTGTTGTGACCATTACGATTGGTGGTCTGATGCTCTATCAAGATGAAGGAAAAAAAGTTAATAAAAAAAGATAATTATGCCAGCAAATGTTATGTTAATAGCGGTACTGTTAATGGCAGTCATTGGAGTATCGTATTTTTTGATTGAAGACAAGAAAGAAAAGCAGGTTTCTGGCGAAAACCAGTAATCGTAGGTTTCGGTAAAATTTTGTAATTCCTCCCCTACGGCACCCCGACTTGGAAACGAGTTCGGGGTGCTTTGTGTATGTACATTCCCCATCGCCATATGTCCCACTGGGCGATTATAATGTATATTTCAATTTGGGACTCCGCCTGACTGTGAAGTTAGGCGGCTTTTTTTGAAAAGCATGATTAACTTAATACAAAACCGAGATTATAATTTTTTTACTAACATTATTATGGACATTGAAAACGAAGAGCCAGGACAACTGGCAGGATTCCAGAGTTGTGTACAGCGTCTCCAGGAATCCATTGAAATGATGCAGCAGAGCCTGCAAAAAGCTGTACAAGAGCCCAAAGTAGTGTATAACCTGTCGGGTGCTACCATTCAAGGCAGTGTGATTGGGGGTAGCATCACCAAAAACGGGGCGGAGTATTATAGCGGTAGTCATGCCCAGAAAGCCCCTCCGCATTATACGGACGAGCAGATAGCCCATGCACTGGCTAATATCGTAGGGAAGAACAAGGCAATAGACTCGAAACAGAAATGGGCTGGCGCTATGTGGCTGTTACGTTGGGAATGCAACTATCCGTCGAGGACGATGGATTTTTGCGAGAAGATAGCCACATTGCCCTTGCCTGAGGATTTGGAGTACAAATGTGATTACAATAATATAAGGGCCATCGGTACCTTGTCGTTTATGGACGAAGACGCACGGCATCTGGACACGGTGCGCTATAGCAAGAACGACGAACTGATATTCCAGCAGATGAAAGGGGTGGTGATAGCCCTGCGGGAAGAACTGCGGAAAACCGCAGGAATGAAAGACCGGTTATTGGCAGTTTGAGAACCGGTATTCGTAATAAGAGAAAAGGCAGTACCACGCTGGAGGTACTGCCTTTTTTTATTGTTATCGGATAAACAACAGTTCGCGGTATTTGGGGAGTGTCCAGAGACCGTCTTCCACGATGAGCTCCAACTTGTCTATCTCATAACGGATGGACTCCATCTTAGGACAGACGGTGTCGTGATAGACGATAGCACGCTCGTGGATGTTCTCAATGCGATTAGCCACTTTGCGAGCCTCGGTGAGTTCCTCTACCTGCTGCTCTATGCGCTCGGTGCGCTCGGCAATCTCCTCAATGAGTTTCATGTTGCGCGATGATAGGCGCTCAGCCTTGTCGGCAGAGAAAACGTCCTTCATGCCCTGCACGTTCTTGATGAGCTGACTCTGATAGTGGGTAGCCACGGGGATGATGTGGTTCATGGCAAGGTCGCCTAACACACGGCCCTCTATCTGAACCGTCTTCACGTAGGTTTCCCATTTTACTTCGTTGCGAGCCTCGAGCTCCTTGCGGTTCATGACCTTGGTGCTCTCGAACATCTTCACACTGCTCTCGTCGAGATAGTGTTCGAAGATGACAGGACACGATTTTTCAACGTCCAATCCGCGGCGGGCTGCCTCCTTGACCCATTCGTCTGAATAGCCGTTGCCGTCGAAACGGATGGGCTTGCAAGTCTTGATATCTTCCTTGAGGACTTCCAGAATGGCAGCGGTTTTTAAGTGTTGCGTATTGGATGTTGGCTGTTGGCTGTATGCTTGAATCTTTTTATCGACACGCTGCTTGAACGAGGCGAGGGCTTCAGCCATCGCTGCGTTGAGGGCTATCATGGCCGATGCACAGTTGACGCTGGAACCTGGTGCACGGAACTCGAAACGATTACCGGTGAAGGCAAAGGGCGAGGTGCGGTTACGGTCGGTATTGTCAATAATCAGATCGGGAATCTGGGGAATGTCGATAGCCATACCCTGTTTGCCCTTGAGGTTGAAGAGCTCGTTGGTGTCCGACTGCTCGATATGGTCGAGCAATTCGGTGAGCTGAGTGCCCAGGAACGACGAGATGATGGCAGGAGGTGCCTCGTTGCCACCCAGACGGTGCTCGTTGGTAGCCGACATGATGGACGCCTTGAGCAGTCCGTTGTGCTTATGAACAGCCATCAGTGTCTCGACAATGAAGGTGACGAAGCGCAGATTCTCCTCAGGCGTCTTGCCAGGAGCATGCAGCAGTACGCCATTGTCGGCAGAGAGACTCCAGTTGTTGTGCTTACCCGAACCGTTGATACCGTCGAAGGGCTTTTCGTGGAGCAGTACGCGGAATCCGTGATTGCGAGCCACTTTCTTCATGAGCGACATGAGCAGCATGTTATGGTCAACAGCCAGATTACACTCCTCAAAGATAGGAGCCAACTCAAACTGATTGGGGGCTACCTCGTTATGGCGCGTCTTGACAGGAATAGCCAGTTCGAGCGCCTGAATCTCCAAATCCTTCATAAAGGCCTGCAC
>DFGF01000001.1:2452-2580 GCA_002371715.1 Prevotella sp. UBA3757 | reverse complement strand
CCGAAGTAGTGGTCGTCCATCTGTTGGTTCTTGGCACTCTCGTGACCCATCAGGGTGCGTCCCGTCATCAGCAGGTCGGGGCGGGCAGAGTAGAGCCCCTCGTCAACGAGGAAATACTCCTGTTCCCA
>DFGF01000001.1:0-2356 GCA_002371715.1 Prevotella sp. UBA3757 | reverse complement strand
TTCACCTGAACTTTGGTGACGTCGTCGTAGAACAGCTGACAAACATCTTTAGCCGCCTTGCCTACCGCATGGAGCGAGCGCAGCAGCGGAGCCTTATAGTCGAGGGCTTCGCCCGTATAGGCGATGAAGATAGTAGGAATACAGAGCGTGTCGTCAATGATGAACACAGGACTGGTTGGGTCCCACGCGCTGTAGCCGCGTGCTTCGAACGTATTGCGGATACCGCCGTTGGGGAACGATGAAGCATCGGGCTCCTGCTGTACGAGCAGCTTGCCGCTGAACTTCTCTATCATACCTCCTTTGCCGTCGTGCTCCACAAAGGCATCGTGCTTTTCGGCTGTGCCCTCGGTAAGCGGCTGGAACCAGTGGGTATAGTGGGTTACCCCCATCTCCATGGCCCATTTCTTCATGCCGTCTGCCACGGCATCGGCTATCGAACGGTCGAGACGGGCACCGTTGTCCATCACGTCAATCATCGTATTGTACACATCGGAAGGCAGGTAACGGAACATCTTCTGCTTGTTGAAGACGTATTTTCCGAAATATTCCGAAGGCCGTTCCTGAGGTACTTTTACCTCGACGGCACGTTTCTTGAACGCTTCCTCTACTACCTGAAATCTTAAATTGTTTGCCATATTAGTCTATGTATCGTTTTGTTATGTCTTGATATGCATCGATGCGTCTGTCGCGCAGGAAAGGCCACCAGCGACGCACCTGTTCGGTTCGCTCCATGTCCACCTCGACAATGGTCTCTGCCTCTTGGTCGGTAGGGGCCTCGTAGAGCAGTTCGCCCTGTGGACCGGCTACGAAACTGGTTCCCCAGAAGAGTTGAGAGTTGAAAGTTGAGAGTTGAGAGTTGAGGCTTTTCTCTTCGCCTACACGATTCACCGTAATGACGGGCAGGCCGTTGGCTACAGCATGGCCACGCTGAACCGTCTGCCATGCCATACGCTGGCGCTGCTGTTCCTCGGGCGTGTCGTTGGGGTCGTAACCGATAGCGGTGGGGTAAATGAGCAACTGGGCTCCCTGCATCGCCATCAGGCGGGCAGCCTCAGGGTACCACTGGTCCCAACAGACGAGTACGCCCAGGCAACCCACGGAGGTCTTGATGGGGTGGAATCCCAAATCGCCAGGCGTGAAGTAGAACTTCTCGTAGTAGCCTGGGTCATCGGGTATGTGCATCTTGCGATAGATGCCGGCGATAGAGCCGTCGCGTTCCAGCACGACAGCCGTGTTATGATAAAGGCCGGCGGCACGCTTCTCGAAGAGCGACGTGACGATGACAACCCCCAACTCTCGAGCCAAGTCGCCGAAGAACTCGGTAGAGGGACCAGGGATTGGCTCTGCCTGACTGAATACGTTGACATCCTCGGTCTGACAGAAATACAACCCGTTGTGAAGCTCCTGCAGGACGATGAGCTGGGCGCCCTGCTGAGCCAGACTGCGTATCTTGGTGGCCAAGCGTTTGATGTTCTGCTCGGCATCAGCAGTATTGTGTTGTTGAATAATACCTATTTTCATTTTTTACCTTTTTACTTTTTTACCTTTAATAGTATTGCATGGTACAACAATGAAGACTGCCGTGTTGCTTAATGACAGCCTGACAATCGATGCCCACCATTTCGCGGTCAGGAAAAGCCTGCCGGATGATGTCCAAAGCCTCTTGGTCGAGGTCGGGCTGCCCGTAAGTAGGCACCAGTACGGCACCATTAATGACCAGATAGTTGGCATAGGTGGCTGGAAGCCGATAGCCCTCATCATAGATAGGACGGGGGAGTGGCAATTTCAAGAGCCGGTAGGGATGGCCCTCCAGCGTCTTGAGCTGTTGCAATTCGCGTTCCATCTCCACAAGGTCGGGATGCGCCTCGTCAGCCCCTATATATAATAAGGTATCGTCAGGACAGATGCGCACCAGTGTATCAATATGTCCGTCAGTGTCGTCGCCCAGCAGACTGCCATGTTGCAGCCACACGATGCGCTCAGCACCCAGATATGTCTTCAGTCGGTCTTCGATGTCGGCTTTGGTCAAGGGCTGGTTGCGGTGTGGCGCCATCAGACAGCATTCGGTCGTGAATACGGTCCCCTTGCCGTCGCTCTCAATCGAGCCACCTTCCAAAACGAAGTCCAAATGGGGTTCGTAGATGCCCTTTACCAATCCTCTGTCATACAATTGTCGGTTAATCTGGTTATCCAGTTCGGCAGGAAATTTCTCGCCCCAGCCGTTGAATCGGAAATCGAGGAGGAGAGTTGAGAGTATTCCCGAGCTTTGCTCGCCTACCCGTAGCCTTTGAGAGTTGGGAGTTGAGAGTTGCTCTACCGTGATGAAGCCGTGATCGCGCGCCCACGTGTCGTTATG
>DFGF01000149.1:49166-57978 GCA_002371715.1 Prevotella sp. UBA3757 | reverse complement strand
TCGAAGAAGATGGAGACCGGTGCCGACACCACCTGCTCGACCGTACGGACCGGCGGTGTGACGGTCTTGGCGACGGCGGGCTTGGACTGCTCGTCCAGCAGATGCTGCAGGCGTTCGTTCTCGGCCAGCGCGTCGGCCAGCTGGGCGTTCAGCGCGTCCAGCTCGCCCTCCGTCAGGGCGTTCTTGGCATCGTTGTCCGTGGCGTGCTGCCAACGGCTGCTGCCGATATTGAATGTCAGACCGACCTCAAGGGTAAACTGGTGGGCGCGCTGCTTCAGGCCGATGCCTTGGTTGCCGGCTTCGAAACTGTTCCAACCCAGGTCGAGGTTGGCGCTGAGGTGACGGCTGATGCGAAACGTGTTCAGCAGTCCGGCACTGAGCTGCGTGCTGTAGTGGTTGTTGGTCATGTCACGGTTCAGGCCGGCACCGACATACGGTATCAAGCTGTAGAAGCGGTGCTCGTTGTAGCCGGCAAACAGATTGCTGAAGTTGAAGAGCACCTGCTCGTTGAGCGACCAGAACTTGTTGCCGCCAACGCCCTGCTCCTGCTTGCCCCACTGCCACAGGCCCAACTTAGTACGCAGACCAAGACCCGGCGTAAACCACTTGCCAAGGGCGACCGACAGGCCCATATTGGTATGGCTGGAACCGCCGGGAAACTTGCGGAACGGGGCTACCAGCACGCGCTCCTGATGGTAGAAGGCGCTCCATGTGGCATTGGTCTGGAAGAACCAGTTTGACCAGAAACCGTTGGTGGCCACACGGTGTTTCTCGGCAGGGTCAATGCTCATCGTGTCATCGTCCTGAGCCATCGCGCTCAGCGACATACTGGCCACGGCCAGCAACATCATCATGCTCTTTTTCATAATCATAAATCTGAGTTCCGATTGCAAAATTACGTATTTATTTCATAAAAACAAAGCATTTTGTTGGATATTTCGCCTTTTTACCCTAATTTTGCAAACTGAAACCAAATATAGGATAGAGAGATATGACAACAAACATGAAGATACTGGCCGTCCTGCTGACTCTGATGGCAGGAGCCGCACCCGTTCAGGCTCAGAACGACAAAGCAACATTCGAGGCCTTCAACCATCTGGACCTGGGCGTCACGATGGGCTCCACCGGCCTGGGCATCGACCTTGCCAGCCCGTTCGGCAATAACGTCCAACTGAGGACGGGCTTCGAAATCATGCCGCGCATCGAGCAGAAGATGACTTTCGACATCCAATCGTTCGACGAGAGCGGCAACATGACCGCGGGGCGCTTCGAGCGCATGTCGAGCCGACTGGAGCAGTTCATGGGCTACAAGGCCGACAGCGAGGTGCGCATGGTGGGCAAGCCGACGCTCTGGAACTTCAAGTTCATGATTGACTGGTATCCCTTCCGCAGCAAGAACTGGCACTTCACGGCCGGATTCCACTGGGGACCGTCGAAGATTGCAGAAGCCGTCAACGACCTTGACGACGCCCCGTCGCTCGTTGCCGTCAACATCTACAACAACATCTACGACCGCGTGTCAAAGGGACTGCCCATCTATGCCGACATCACGCTGGGCGGCTCGGACGCTGAAGCTATTATCCAGAACGGACGCATGGGTATCCGCGTCGGCAACTATAAGGACCAGTACATCACCGAGACGCACCCCGCCACGGACGAGAACGGCGACTACATTGACGACGGCCAGGGCGGCTACGTCCTGGTGACGGAATACGTGCTGGATGCCAACGGCAACCGCATTCCGATGCCCTACCGCATGGAGCCGGACGCCAACTGCACGGTGTCGGCCAAGGTGGAGGTCAACAGCTTCAAGCCATACCTCGGCTTCGGCTACGGCGGACGACTGGTAAAGGGCGACGACCGCTACCGCATCAGCTTCGACGCCGGCCTGATGTTCTGGGGCGGCACGCCGTCCATCATCACCCACGACGGCACCAATCTCTCGAAGGACGTCACCGACATCGGTGGCAAGGTGGGCAGATACGTCGACTTCATCAGTGGCATCAAAGCCTTCCCAGTCCTGAACCTCCGCATCACCCGCACACTATTTTAAATTCCCTTACTGGGAATGACATATTCCCTTACTGGGAATGACATATTCCCTTACTGGGAATGAAACATTCCCTTACGGGGAATATATCGTGCGCTTGCCTGCTGAATAACAGGCATCTATTGCGGAATAACAGGCATCTATTGCGGAATAATGAGTGCTTATTTGAAAAAAAAATGATGCAAGGTGGCAACACCTAACATTTAAGCCACCAAAAAGCACCTATCCAACTGAATTTCAACGGATTTCATATCACTCAAGAGGTAACATCAGAGGTAACAAAGAGGTAACATCAGAGGTAACATTCTCCTGTTGCGGTTAATGTTACCTCTGATGTTACCTCTTTGTTAGGTGTCATGTTAGGTGTTGCAGTACCTAAATCGCACGTAAACACCTGATTATAAACATATTGCAAATTTCTGATGTTAGGTGTTAGGTCTTTTAAGAGAAAACTGGGGAAAAAAGACAACTCAACGGACAACAGCCTTACGCCCGTTGACAATATACAGGCCCTTGGGTAGCCCCTCGAGGGTCGTAGCATTAGTGCGAACCCGATGGCCCTGCAGCGTGAAGACGTCAGCGGGGTTACCTACTGAAGAGAATACCGGAATCACAACACCATTTGGAATGCTAAGATCATGCTCACTGAACGTTTCCAAAGTCTCATCATCATACTTGTACGTTATGCTTCCGCCCCTGACCGGGTAGGTATAACCATGAGCCAAGTCTCCAGATGGGGCATCGACCATAAACAGCAAATCAGGCGCACCAACGGTTCCCTCGTCACAGTTCGTCACGTCAACGAGATAGTTCCGGCCATCATACATCTTCATCACATTCCACATGTGTGCACCAGCACCCGTGCCGCCAATCATCGTACCAGATGCCAACAGGCACTCAACATCCTGGAACGCCGACAAATCACACAGATACTTGAACGCCTTGGCATAGCCCTCGCAAACAACCTTGGTGGATGGGTCGCCATCAAACACATATACCAACTGCCAAGGATTACCGAAAGGATAATTCGTAGACCGGGCTGCGGTGGTATTGTAAGAGGTAAGCTCGCAGATTTTGTCCTTATAGTAAGACAGTCTGGACAAAGTGACACCTGTAGCTTGCCCGACAATCTGCTTGGCATTGTCAACAGCCACACGCACGGGGGCAATGGTATCGACATTAAACTTCGTTGGATCATAATACATGCCTTCAGCAACGGCATAGTCTTGGGAGATATACATGAGAAATGTGGCATCGCCAACAACAGACAATTTACCATTAAGATAGGAGTACTGGTCGAAAGCGGAGTACCGGCAACCTTTCGTCTTATCATACCAATAGAGTTCAAAAGGGCAATCAGCCAGGAGCGCCCTCTGCACCTTGGCAAAGTCAAAGGTCATCCTACTCCTGACTTCTTCTAACGCCTCACGATTGAACGAGCCACCGGCAACTAGAAAACTCACGCCTAAATCCTCAGCCGACCAAGGACCAGTCTCTGAGGTGATTTCAGACAAAGGGATTGTAAATGCCGTACTCACAAGTTCACCACGAGCCACCTGAGTTATCAGTTTCTTGAGATAATTGTAAGCCCGCAAGTCCTTACCCGTCAGGCTCTCAGCAGCACTGCGCCGCAGAGGCTTCTGATACGTAGGTAACGACTCGTCAAAACACTGCTGAACAAAGCCATCCAGCAAGGCTTTGTCGCTCACGCCGTCATCACACGCCTGCACCAGACTGTCGGATTCGACAGTAAGCGTATAGCAGGTGTCACCAGGTGAAGACATCTGATAATCCAGAGACGTTTGAGCTGATAATGTAGCGAAGTTCATCAGCCCTGCCACAGCAAATAGGAAACTGGTAGTAATAATCTTTTTAGTCATATCATCATCCATTTTAAGTTTGACCTTGCAAAGGTAAGAAAAAAAAGCGATAGTCACGCGCTTTGCAACAGAAAGTTGCAAAACAACGTGCAAAAAAACACTTTCGGAGTATCGATTGATACTCCGAAAGTAATTTAAAATACTCCGAGAGTAATTTCCGATACTCCGAGAGTAATTTCAGTCAGTAGGGACAACTGGTTATCGCACAACCGTTTTGCGCCCGTTGACGATATAGACACCCTTCTGGAGTCCGTCGGCGGTGTCAGCCAAACGCAGTCCGCTCAAGCTGTAGACGCCACGCTGCACGGCGGTTGAGCCATCAGCAGCAACTGTCTCGATGGCGTTTTCAGGGAAGACGGTGCAGACATACAGCGTCTCGGGCGTGCCGGTGGGAACGGTGAGGTATGCCTTGTTGGCAGGGATATACTTCAGCGTCCTGTCGGTGATGAATGCCAGACGACCGTCGGCAGCCTTGCCCAGCACGCGCATGTTGGTGGGGCGATACTCCGTCACGTTTCGGTGGGCAGCATCTATCACGTCATTGCAGTAGTAGACACCCGTGAGCCGGTTGCCCGTCGTACTGGCCGAGGACGACTTGATGTCCACGCGGTTGTCAGTAGGCTGGTCACTGCTGCACTCAACGATGACAGGTGTAGCAGCGGGAACACTGTGAACCAGAGGACCGACCTTGACATACTGGCCGGAGATAGCCGTAGGATAGTAAGCCTTCATGCCACTGCCCAGCTCGAAGGGGAACGAAGCATACACGGTGGTATAGTAGCGGTCGTTATTCTCCATCGTAGCCTGGAAGTCGGGCTTGATGCCAAAGTAGTAGTTGCCAGTGCTCTTGACCGGACGCACGTACCAATACTGATAGCCGCTGGTGCCACCGGTGTTAATGTCGGCCGGGTTCTTCGGCTTCGCAGAATCATAAAGGGTCTTAGCCACGGTGGCCCCGGCCTTGGTAGCCTCACCACTGATGATGTAGCTGCCGTCGTTCTGCTTGGTAAACTTCATGTAGGTGTCGGTAATCTTGTAAAGGTCCAGGCCCTGACCACTGATATTGTAGAAGTTGGCTTTCGAAGTGCCCTCAATATAGCAGATGGTGGCAGGGTTCCAGCAGACGTTCTCGTCGAACGTGCCGATGGTCTGGAAAGCACCCAGGTCAACCGACGTGTTGCTCCAGTTGATGGAGCCACGATTGTCCACCAACAGCAGGAAGCGCTGCGAGGCTTTGTTCTGCACGCGGTAGTAGCCGGCACCATTGATCTGAGCCAGTGCCGTCAGCGGCATCAAGGCCACAAGGGATAGTAAGATTTTTTTCATCTTGCCGTATTCATGATAGAAATCCGGCCTCCATCAGTGTCGTCTTTCAACAGTGATGTAAGGCCGGATTAGTATTAATATTCTAAGCTATAGTCTGAATCGTCAGATTACTCAGCGATACAGATAGAAGCACGGTTGTCAGTCTCCTTAGCGAACGGCTGGATGGTGTCACCCTTGTAGTCAACAGTGATGCGATCCTTGGCAATGCCGTAGGTGCGCTGCAGCATGTTGGCAACAGTCTGAGCACGACGCTGCGAGAGCTTGCTGTTGATGGTGGGGTTACCAGTGCCCTTATCAGCATAACCAGTAACCTCAACCTTAGCATTGGGGTTAGCCTTCAGATAGTCGGCAACTTCCTTCACCTTAGCCTGCTCCTTCTTAGAGATAGAGCTGTTGCCAATCAGGAAGAACACGTCGCGACGGAACTGCTCCTTCTTCTGAGCAACGGCACGGGTGGGCTCGACAACGGGTGCGGGAGCGGGCTTCTCAACAACGCGCTCGATAACCTTCTCGATAACCTTCTCAGGCACCTTCGGAGCCTCGATGGTACGAGTGCTGTGAGTCTTGCCGAGGTTGATCTTCAGACCAGCCAGAGCGTTGAAGTACCAGTCCCAGTTACCAGCCTTCTTAGAGTTGTAACGGTCAGTCATGGTGTTGGCGTTGACTTCCAGACCCAGGCTGACAGCGTTGCTCAGACGGAAGTCAGCAGCAACACCGGCACGACCGAAGCCGCGAACCTTAGTACCAGTCCATACATAGTCGATATTCTCGTTCAAAGTACCTGCAGCGATAGCAGCGGGATAGGTTGCATTGTAGGCAGCCTTGATGTCATCAGCCTTGTTGTCCCAGCCAATGTTGACACCACCACCGATGAAAGCAGAGAAGTTGAAGACGCGGTTGGGGTTGAAGCCGCAGAAAATGTTCGACAGGTTGAAAGTCAGGTCGAGACCGGGAGCGACATACTTCCACTTCCATTTGTTGTCACCCAGACCGGCTCTGCTCTCCCAAGCGTTAGCCTGCAGACGGATGCCGAATGCGGGAGTGAACTGACGGCCGATAGCCACCTGAACGTTGGGAGAAATCAAGTCCTTGAAGTCGATTTCACCCAGTGTGTACTGAGCACCACCCTGCAGCTGGATGTACCAATAAGGATTGTGGTCATACACGGTCTTAGGATACTGTTCCTGAGCTGATGCGCTCAGCACACCAGCCAGCAACAGGCAAGACATAAAAATTTTCTTGATTTTCATAATCTTATATTTTTTTCGTTTTTTGTTCCGTTAATACTCCGTGAATTACTTCTTAGCAGGGCCTACAGTCAGGTAGAACTTACGACCGGCAATCTGACCGGTGTAGTCAAGAGCTGTGTAAGCGAACTCGAAGGTCATGCCCTCGTACTCAGACTTAGCGTCGAAGATGAAAGCGTTCTTCAGGCTCTGACCCTCATAGAGGTCGAAGCCACCCTTCTTCAGACCATCGTTGATAGCCTTCAGAGCAGTCTCCAAATCGCCCTGAACGCCCTGAGCAGACTTGCCATCCTTATAGACGTTGGTGCAAACCACGCTCTTCTTGTAAGCGGGAGCAAGGAGTTCGAGGGTGTAGGTCGTGGGAACCAGAGCAACAGCACCACCGGCAGGAACCATTGTACCTGCAGCATAGTTACCGCTGATGACACCACCCAGCTGACCGACATTCTGACCGTCGCACCAGAGCAGTACGGGCTGCAGCAGGTTGTTGGCGTTGCGGATGAACTTGTTAACCTTGGTGGCATAAGAATTGTAGCGGTCAATGTAGCTAACGACGTAGTCGATACGCTTGTTGGCCTGAGCAATCACGTCATTAATCGAAGCCAGGCTGGTGTTGATCTGACCATAAATCTCCTCAACAAGCGGAGTCAGGTTGATGTAGGCAGCACCACTGAACAGGGCAGCGTTACCATAGATACGATATACATCGTGCCAATCGGTATCATAATAAACAATCATACCGTTGAAGAGGTTGTAAATCTGACCATTGGCATCTTTATATACATCCTTCATTGAAGCATCGAGACACAAGCTGTCAACAACCAGCCACATAGAGTACTTGCCAGTAGCCTTCTCCTCAGCAGTAACAACCAGAGTCTTAGCCTGAGCCTTGATGTGGAACTTGTTCTTCAGATAGTTGGTATCGAATACCGGCAGACGAGTGTACTTGCTGTCAGGAATCTTGAAGCCGAAGCCAAGAGGATTGACAACAGTAGCAGCAAGGTCGTAAGCAGAAGTATAAGCGCGGGTAACACCAGAAGCTTCATCCTGCCACTCAGCACGAACGCCGAAGCGCTGCAGCGGCTCAAGACTGCTATATACGGCACGAGCCAAATCCTTAGCGGCAGCATAGCTTACGAAACCAGTACCATTCTCACGGCTGTGCAGCTGCTCCTTGAAAGCCTTCTGGAACATTTCAGTATTGATGTTAGCCTGCAGCTTGGTAATATCCTCAGGAGCAACAGTTGCTTTGGCTGCATAGAAACCATTAGAAGAAGAACCTGCAACACCAGAACGCGTCCAACCAAAGTTCAGAACTTCATCACAGCTCTTAAGATCAGAAATCTGCATACGAGAAATCTGACCCTTACTGTTGACAAGGTCGAAGTTAGTACCCTCGAAGTTAACATTGGTGGGGTTAACAGTCAGATAGACCTGACCAGCGTTACCTTCCTGATTAGAGATGACCCACTGACCCTTTGTCAGAGAGACCTCACCGGGCCAGAAGTTCAAGCCCTGCAGATAAGCCTGGTCAGCAGCGGTCAGAACAGTGGTGCTGTCAGCATAGTCCTCATCATAGATAGAGGGGAAGTCAACATTAGCGGTAGACTTGCTAGCGTAAGCAGCGAGCACATTGGTCTGGATGCCGAGGGGCAGCGAACCATTACCAAGCACGGGGCTGTAAGTACCCTGGATAATCACGCCGGTAATCATCTTAGCAATGGTATTCTTCAGCTTATCAACCTCTGCCTGAAGGCCAGCGATGTCATTTGCCAATGCCTCGTCAGCTCCCTTGTAGGCTTCAACCAGCTCCTGCAAATTGTTGAAACTGGTATTTCCAATGAAGTCATTTGCTTTTTCAGCCAAAGTAACTGCATTGTTCCAAGCTGCCTGATATTTGTTAAGGGAATCCTTAGCCTCCTGAGCATTAATTGCAGCCAGATTCCAAGCAGTCTGATACTTGGCCAGAGAGTCGAGGGCACTCTTAGCATCCAAAGCAGCGTTATTCCACTTCTCCATGTTAGCGTTCAGAGTGTTGACAGCATTCTGAGCATTGTCAGCTGCGGTATTCCACTTCTCCTTGTTATCGTTCAAGGTGTTAACGGCATTTTGAGCGTTGGTAGCAGCGGTGTTCCAAGAATTCAGATCAGCTTCAGTAACAGAATACATGGCGCGAACACGAGCAACCTCAGCGATGGCTGATGCCAAATCGTCACCCCAAGCATTGATAAAGCTATTGAAATTGGTGTTCAGCGTGTTATAGTTTTCTGTCAGGCCATCAATACGAACAGAATCACTCTTTGCAAGAG
>DFGF01000149.1:47279-49098 GCA_002371715.1 Prevotella sp. UBA3757 | reverse complement strand
GCAAGAGTATAGGCCTGCTGAGCAAGAGCCTTAGCTGAAGCTATAGCAAGCGTATTCTGATTAATCAGCCTCATGAACTCAGTACTATCCGTAGTAAACTTCTCCAAAGTCACATAGTTTTTCAGAGCAGCTTCCAGATTCTTAATAGCTGTAGCGTTTGTCTTAATAGCATTTGACAAAGCCGTACTATCAGTTGTAAACTTAGCCTTGCTTACATAGTTGTTCAAGTCAGTCTTCAAGGCATAGTCGCCCTTAGGCTGATAATTCTGGAACTCTGCCCACAGCAATGCGTGCTGATTGGCACAATTTGTAGAACAGTTCTCCAGGGCTTGCTGCTGAAGACGGAGAATCTCCTCGAGAGAGGCATCCTTGTTTTTCAGTTCAGCATAGTTGTCACCCTCGTAGTCCTTACAAGACACGAAAGAACTCGAAGCAGTTACCATGGCACCTGCAAGGAGCAAACCATAAATGATTTTCTTTTTCATTGAACCTAATTTTTAATTAATATTGTAAAACTTATATATTATTATTACTTTCTCTGACGGCTTGCCCACACGACACACTTGTGGCCAAAAGCCAATAAATCGGTGCAAAGATAGGAAAATTTTCTATAATGAGCAAGAAAAATCGTTTTTTTTTAAAAAAAAAGGCTAAAAAGCATTATATACGTCAAAAGAACAACAACATATCGTCAGTTCATGAGCCGCTCAATATCCTGTTGGGGCAAAATAGCCAGAATGGTTCTTCCATCGGGCGTATGATTGACGTCACTGCAAGCAAATAACTGGTTGACAAGTGCATCCATCTCGTCGTTCGTCAACACTTCGCCATAGGAGATGGCTGCCCTGCGCGCCATGGTCAGTGCCAGATGGGAGGTAATCGGCGACGTATCAGGGGCTAATGGGGTACTGTCGGAAGCATCGGCCAGGATGTCACGCAAAAGGGCGACAGGGTCGACGCCCTCCATGTCGGCAGGCATACCGGCAATGGCATAGCTGGCAGGACCTAACGGAGTCAGGTCAAAGCCTACAGTTGCCAGCGACGGCAACAGCTCGGTCATCAGTGCGGCCTCAGCCGCAGTAAGGTCTATCGTATCAGGAAACAGCAGGCGTTGGGTCTGAGACGGACTGTCAGCCAACTGTTTCATGTAGCGTTCGTAACGGATGCGCACATCAGCACGATGCTGATCGATGACCATCAATCCTGACTTGACGGCAGTCATAATGTAGCGGCCCTTATACTGATAGTGGAGCGGACTGAGGTCGGATGGCTGATGGCTGATGGCTGAGGGCTGAGGACTGAGGGCTGAGGGCTGGGAGCCTTCGTCGAAGAAGGTGGGCGCAGACAACTGCTGATTGTCAGCAGATGGCAATCCCTCGTAGAGGCGCTGCCAGTCGGTAGAGGGTTTCCGCTGGAAGGGATTGTAACTGGGCGTGCCGGATGACAAGCCCATGCCGGATAATCCTGACAGGCCGGTCAGACCAGAAGTTCCGGAGTTTCCTGATTGTCCGGAATTTCCAGAATTTTCCAAATAGGACGGATTATACACTGGGATTTCCGGACGTCCCTCAGTATCAAAATCAATCTGCGGTATTTCGCAGAACTGTCCGATGGCATCACGAACGGCAGCTGTGAGTATCTGCCAGATGGGCTGCTCGTTCTCGAACTTGATTTCCGTCTTAGTCGGATGGATATTGACATCAATGTCAGCAGGACTTACCTCAAAATATATAAAATAAGGTACGTGCGCGCCCGCAGGAATCAGCCGGTCGTAAGCCTGGGCTACGGCCTTATGGAAATAGGGATGCTTCATAAAGCG
>DFGF01000149.1:21005-47217 GCA_002371715.1 Prevotella sp. UBA3757 | reverse complement strand
AAGCATTCATGGACACCCTTCTTCCGCGCCGCCTCCGGCTTGGCTACGAAGCCGGTAATGCGGCACAATGCCGTTTCGACACCAACAGGCAACAAGTCCTGGCCGTAACGCCGACCATAGACGTCGGTGATGCGCTGGCGCAACGAACCACTGCGCAGATTCATCAGCTCCTGCCCATTGCTGTGCAGCGTGAAACTGATGTCAGGATAGACCAGGACGATACGTTCAAAGGCAGTGATGATATTGTTAAGCTCAGTAGCATTGGTCTTCAGGAATTTACGGCGAGCAGGGACATTATAGAAGAGGTTGCTGACCGTGAAATGACTGCCAACGGCACACGAGCATGGTTCCTGGCTCTCCACATGTGACCCCGACAAGGTCAGGCAAGTACCCACCTCGTCTTCCTGACGGCGCGTACGCAGTTCTACCTGCGACACGGCAGCGATAGACGGCAAAGCCTCGCCACGGAATCCCATGGTATGGAGTGAGAAAAGGTCGTCAGCTTGTCGGATTTTACTGGTAGCATGGCGCTCGAAAGCCAATCGGGCATCGGTCATCGACATACCACAGCCGTCGTCGATAACCTGAATGGAGGTCCGACCGGCATCAACCACCAGCACATTGACTATCTTAGCACCGGCGTCTACAGCATTCTCCACCAATTCCTTGATGACGGACGCCGGCCGCTGGATGACCTCGCCAGCAGCAATCTGGTTGGCCACGCTGTCAGGCAGAAGGGCTATTACGTCAGTCATTCTCTTTCTTCTTGGGTCGCCAGTTAAAAATATCGTTCTTGTCGAGCGGACGGATATAATCGTACCAGTGATACCCCTCAAGGAAATACTTTTCAGGCGGTATCTGCGTCATCGGATACATCGTACCCGACGACTTATTGGTCCAGGCCCGCTTCATGCGACGATTTTCAAAGAACAACTTCGCCAGCGAAGTCTCCTGATAGTTCAGGAGAATCAGCGACGAGTCTGCCTCATCAATGGGATAATAGATGATATGCACATTGTCGATGGCCTGAGCCTCATTCATCTCCCCTTTCTTGAAAAAGGCCATCATATCCTTCGACGATATCTGGTTGAAGTGGACAGAGTCATGCAACATCTCGACCGAAAAGGCCTGGTTGATGACGTGGGCGCGATCGATGGTCGAGTCCTTCATATAGACACGTATCTCCTCGCCCGTCAGCTGCTGGTTGACATTCCACACAATGGGATCGGTATACATATACATACAGGAGTCTTGCGAGGAATAGACCAGCGAGTCGCACACGGCCTGGACGTCACGGCGATAGGCCCGTACGTGGTTGAAGGCATGAATCTTGCGATAGACAGAGTCTGTACGAATATTATACGTGAAGATTTTGAAGCTGTCAGCATGCATATACAGGGTGTCACGCTGCGAGAAGTCGTAGGCCACGGCACGCCGTGTAGCCATGGCATAGCCCGTAGAGTCGTCGTATTCAGCATAGTCGCCCGTCAGCTTGTTCTTGTTGACAGAGTCAGTATAGATTACATTATTGTAGGCATAATTAGTGCCGGTCTTGGCATTGTGATAGACGCTGTCGCCGACAAGCGTCTTACCACCGTCCTTCATGACCGAACGGCCGAAAAGTTCCGACTGTTCAGTTTTGGTATTGTAGTAGCCGTCCTCACTATAGATATGGCTGCCGCCAGAGGTGATGTTCGACGGGCCGACTATATGGGCACGCGACGTGCGCGTATCATAATAGAGAGAGTCTGTAGTCAGATAGAACTTCTTGTCGCGCAACCGCACATCATAGTAGAACATGGCCATCTTTGAGTCGGTATGATATTCGCCCCAGTCGGAAGTCAGCACAGCGGTGCCGTCCACCAGTTTACCTCCCTCAAAGAAATTGCCGAAGTTATACATCCGGTCATAGTCGAGCGAGTCACAATACAGCGTTGACTTACGATGCTTCAGGACGACATTGTAACGGGCCTGTGCCAGCTGCGCATTACCGTCGTAGTAAGCATAGTCGCTGGTCAGGCGGAGGGTGTCGCCCTGCTGCATCCGAACATGGCCGAAAGCCTCAAAGCTGTTCGACTGTTCGTAGAAATGGGCGCTGTCACAATAGAGGTTGGCACCGACATGGCGAAAGTGAACATTGCCGTGTAGTATCTGGGCATCATTGTTCTGGAACTGGTCGTAGTGCAGATTGTCAGAGTGAACAAGATAGACACGTTTGTCCTGCTCCGCCTTCTTTCGAGGGGTACGCTTCTTGGCCGGCTGGACGGCAAACACCACGCCCAGCACCACCAGTCCTACAATGACAAACAGTAGTCTCTTCACCTTTTCTACAGCGGTAGCAAATTATTCACTTTTCACTCTTCACATCTTACATCAGACATCTTACATCAGACATCTCATCTCACCCACCCTTCGTACTCGAAATCGCAGTTACGATAACGGTCGTTGATGCGGACATAGGTCGACTTGATACGCTTCACCACCCAGTCGTGGAGAATCTGCTCACGGCGCTTGGACAACACCAGATTCTTCAACACCTGGAAGTCCTCGGTGATAGTTGCCTTATGGCCTTCCGTACGATTCTTCAGCTTGACAATGGCACAGACGGTCTTGCCCTGCCCATTAAGCATCTGGAAGGGCTGAGAAATGCTACCAACAGCCAGCGTGTCGACAACCCTTGCCACCTCAGCAGGCAGTTCTGCCAAACGAAAACGTGACGTACGCTGGTTTTCTTCGGTGACATTGAACATCAGTCCCTTGTTATTGCGCGTATCCTTATCGTCAGAAAAAACGGATACAGCGTCCTCAAAAGAAAATTTCTCGATGGGCTGTTCGGGATTCAAGTACGGTTTCAACATCTGAGGAACTTCTCCTGCACGAAGGGCTATAGCCACAGTGTCAAGACGGCTCAAAGCCTCCTGTATAGCTTCATTGCTAATCTCGGGTTTCAGCAGGATATGGCGTACGTTCACCTTCTCGCCACGCTTGTCGATGAGCTGGATGATATGGAATCCGAACTCCGTCTCAACAATCCTCGACACCTTCTTGGGGTCTGTCAGGTTAAAAGCCACATTGGCAAATTCCGGCACCCATCCTGCACGTCCTGTATAACCCAGTTCGCCGCCGTTTCGCGCCGAACCGTCCTGGCTATACAGACGCGCCAGCGTCTGAAAGGTAGTCTCGCCCTTGTTGATGCGGTCGGTAAACTCGCGCAACCGCTCCTTGATGCGGTTGACTTCTTCCTGGTCGACGCGAGGCTGCTGTGTAATAATCTGTACCTCCACCTCGGTTGGCACAAACGGTATGCTGTCCTGAGGCATATCCTTGAAGTAGCGACGCACCTCGGCAGGTGTAACAGCCAAATTCTCAACCAACTTCTGCTGCATGCCCTGTACCATCTGACGCTCACGATATGACTCGCGCAGGTCGGCACGTATCTGACTGATATTCTTCTTATGATACTCTTCCAGCTTCTCGCGCGAACCGATAACCGAGATCATCCGTTCCAGATATTGTTCCACGCCCGCCGAAATATCAGCCTCCGTCACCTCGATACTATCGATAATAGCCTGATTGAGAAACAACTTCTGGACAGCAATCTGCTCAGGTATTGCACAGTCGGGATCTCCCTTCCAGTGCATGCCTTCCTGCTGTCCCTGAACGCGCATGGCTTCAACGTCAGACTTCAGGATAGCCTCATCGCCAACCACCCAGATAACCTCGTCAACAACGGTGCCGAGGGAATCTGAAGGCTGCGAAAGCGTCGTAGCATCGAGGGCAATGGCCAGAAGCAATGCCCCAGCTGTCATAAAGAATCTATTCATGCTTATTGACGGTCTTTAACACCTCTTCATTCACTGTAAAAGAATATTTTTTGCGCAGGTCTGCTACCCAGAAGCGTTCCAGCTCATCCTGAAGGTCAGCAGTAACGAGGCCACGCACATCAGTATAGTCCTCCGGCTTTTTCAGCATCTTACCATAGACGGCATCAATCGGATACCCCTTGACGCTGTCAACCTTGGCATCGGAAACCTTGAAGCATTCACGGTCGATGAGCGGATTGTCACCTTTCTTAAATAAGCCTTTCTCCACACGAATACGAATGATGGAGTCACCATTGAAAGTTGAACGCAAAGCCTCGTTCCAGTCTTCAAACTTCAGCTTCTTCACGCAGTCGGCTACAGCCTTGACATCACTTTGCTGTTTGACATGGTAGGCCATGCCCTTGAAACGGGGTTCATCCCACTTATACTGCTTCTTGTGCTTCTTGAAGTAGTAGGCCAGTGACTCTTCGTCCTTGGCAGCCTTATCCCAGATGGTGCGGTTGCTGATTTCATAAAGCAGCAGGCCATCGTGATACTCCTTGATGAGATAACGCATCTCAGCATCAGCCTTCGACAAAGAGTCGACACGCTCGTTAATCAGCATCTCACGCGTCTTCAAACTGTCAGTAGCCTTGACCATCGCCTGCAACTTACGCTCAGTAATAGCATTACGGGCACCGCGCTGCTCCAAGAACTTCAGGATGCTTTCACGATGGAAGTCGAACGGTTCCAACTGCTTACGCTCCTTGACCAAGACGATATGCCATCCGAAAGGCGACTGGAAAGGAGCACTCATCTGGCCTGGCTGCAGTGCAAAGGCCTGGTCCTCAAACTCTTTTACCATCTGATGACGGCTGAACCATCCAAGCAAGCCACCACGACGGGCTGAGCCTGGGTCCTGCGAGACCTGCTTGGCCAGAGCCTCAAAGTCGGCACCGCTCTTCAGTGCTGTATAGACTGAGTCGATACGGCGCTTGGCCTCCTTTTGCTGTTCCTCGGTAGCTTTCTGCGACAATGTCAACAGGATATGGGCTGCGTTGACCAGTCCGTCAGGACCAATATTAGCCAGCGTCTGGTCGTACACCTTATGAGCCTCCTCCAGCATATCAGCATCCGTAACGAATGTCGGCAAGACCTGCTGGTCGCGGTATTGCATAAACTCCTGACGGAATGATGCCGTCGTGTCAAGTCGGGCATCAAGTGCCGCCTGAACCTTCAACTTATAGTTGATGAAAAGGTCGACATACTCCTCGACCGTCTTCTTGTCAATAACGCCGTCAGTATTATTCTTATTGTAAGAATACTCAAACTCAGAACGTGGCACATCGACACCTGCAACGGTCATGATGACAGGGTCAGACTGAGCCTGCACGGGCTGTGACAAAGCCACAGCAATCAGCAAAGAAGCAATTGTTATCTTTTTCATAATCAATCGTTGGGACGACTATAGTTAGGTGCCTCACTGGTAATCGTGATGTCATGAGGATGACTCTCATTGACACCGGCATTGGTGATGCGGGTGAATTTGGCATTGTGAAGGTCGTCAATCGTTGCAGCTCCGCAATAGCCCATGCCCGAACGGAGACCTCCAACCATCTGATAGATAACCTCCTGAACAGTACCCTTGTAAGGCACACGACCGGCAATTCCCTCTGGAACGAGTTTCTTGACATCCTTGGTGTCAGCCTGGAAGTAGCGGTCCTTCGAGCCATGTTCCATAGCTTCCAGCGAGCCCATACCACGATAGGATTTGAACTTACGGCCGTTATAGATAATCGTGTCGCCAGGACTCTCTTCCGTACCGGCTACCAGCGAACCAACCATCACGCAAGAGCCACCGGCTGCCAAAGCCTTGACAATATCGCCCGAATAGCGCAGTCCGCCATCGGCGATCAAAGGTATACCAGTTCCCTTCAGGGCACTATAGACATCATAGACAGCACTGAGCTGAGGGACACCGACACCAGCCACAACACGCGTGGTGCAGATAGACCCCGGACCGATGCCGACCTTGACGGCGTCAGCACCATTGTCTACCAGCATCTTGGCGGCCTCGCCTGTAGCGATATTACCCACCACGATATCAATGCCGGGGAACGACAACTTGGCCTCACGCAACTTTTCGATGACACCCTTGGAGTGCCCATGAGCGGTATCAATGACGATGGCGTCGGCACCGGCATTCACCAGTGCCTGCATACGCTCCAGCGTATCAACCGTTACGCCGACACCTGCTGCCACGCGCAGACGTCCCTTGTCGTCCTTACAGGCCATGGGCTTATCCTTAGCCTTGGTTATATCCTTATAAGTTATCAAGCCTACCAGATGGTTGTCCTTATCCACCACCGGTAACTTCTCAATCTTATTCTCCTGCAGAATCTGGGCAGCAGCAGACAAATCGGTCTGCTGGTGAGTGGTTACCAGGTTTTCCTTAGTCATCACGTCGTCAATCTGTCGGTCCAGACGGCGTTCAAAACGCAGGTCACGATTAGTGACGATGCCTACCAGGCGATTGTCCTCATCAACCACGGGAATGCCACCAATATGATATTCCGACATGATGGCGAGGGCGTCCTTGACAGTTGACCCGCGACGGATGGTGACGGGATCGTAAATCATGCCGTTCTCAGCACGTTTCACGATGGCCACCTCACGGGCCTGGTTCTCTATCGACATGTTTTTGTGAATCACACCAATTCCACCTTCACGAGCGATGGCAATGGCCATCTGACTCTCGGTCACGGTGTCCATGGCAGCGGTCACGAAGGGCACGTTCAACTCGATATGACGAGAGAAACGGGTTTTCAACTCTACCGTCTTGGGCAGCACTTCCGAATAAGCGGGAATCAACAGGACGTCGTCAAAGGTCAGGCCGTCCATCACAATCTTGTCTGCAATAAATGATGCCATAAAAATACTCCTTTAAATTTTATTGCGTGCAAAATTACTCATTTTTTCTGAGACAGCAAGCATTTTCTCTTTGTTATTAATAGGATTTAACGTAGTGTCAGCACTACGCACCCCTCCTTGTCTGTTGTCACTACGGCCGTCATCTTGCCCTGGCGCCAAGTTTTCTGGTCGTCCGTAGTGAAACCGTAGGTTTTCAGATCCTGACGGACAGCAGCCATATCGTCGGTGGCAGTCAGCGTGATAGCGGTGATAGCCTGACGACGGCGCGTCAACGCAACAGCGGCCTTATAGCCATCCATCACTGACGAGGCAGGTACAACTTTTGCGGTGATTTTCCCCACCGTATAGTCATAGCTGCGCAACACGGCCTGAGCACCCTTGACGGTCCGGTTCTGATACAAGCATACGGCCAAACCTACTAAATCGGTATGATTACATGGTGCTGCCAACCCGGCTTCAATAGTCCTCGGAGCCGACTCGTACTCCTTATCTGCCATTTCCGAATAGGCCATCTTGTAAGCCTTGGCATCGTCAATGACAAAGCCTAACGTATAGCTATTTGACAAAGAGCCACGCTCGTAATGCAGGTTGACGGTTCCCAGCCGTGTCTGGATAGTGTATGCCTCACCCTGGTTGTCGACATAACCCTGGCCATACACTTTCTGAAGTTCATCCTTCAACTGCTGGAAGCGTGCTTTCACCGCTTTCTCAGAGTTGTATATCGCTTCGTCGGTTACGTCGACAGCATAGACGCGTCCCGTCTGGTCTGTCACAGCCAGCGACACCGTTGCTCGTGCGCCATACACTTCACCGTCGTAGATATACGACTTGGCAGTCTGCTTACCTTCAGGCTTCCGCTCCGTAAAACCTTTCTCTAACAGCAGTTTCTCAAAGCGGTCCCCCTTGATGCCAAGGGGAATACCCATGAAGGCGTTACGGTTATTGCTGTTATCAGTCAGCGTGGCTATATCGGCCATGGGCACCTGTGCCTCGTCATCTATGCCATCAGTCTTAGTGACAGCTTTCTTCTCGGTCTTAGCCTTTTTCTTAAACAGTTTCTTAAAGAACTGTGCGTCGGCAGGCTGGCAAACCAATGCCACAGCCAACAATAGAAAAACAATCTTCTTCACCTTTAATTATCCATTATCAATTATCCATTGCCTTTTATACTTAGTTTGCCATGTCGGAGATAAACTTGATGCGAACCAGTCGGATTTCGTCCTCAGAGCACTCCTGTCCAAGCTCGTTAATAGCGTCTTCCAGGGAGTCGGACTCACTCTCTGCAAAGTAGTCATAGATGTCGTCAACATGGTCCTCGTCCATGACTTCATCCAGAAAATAGTCAATGTTCAGCTTGGTGCCGCTGTAGACGATGGCCTCAACCTCGCTAAGCAAGTCTTCAAACTCTAAGCCTTGTGCCGTGGCAATATCGTCAAGGGCTATCTGACGGTCAATAGCCTGTATAATCTTCACCTTCAGCAACGATTTCTTTGCTACCGTACGAACGCGCAAGTCCGAATGGCGCTCTATCTCGTTCTCGTCACAGTAGCGCTTAATCAGGTCGACGAACTCCTTGGCATAGGGCTGTTTCACCTTACCCTCGCCAACACCCTGTATATTCTTAAGCTCATCGAGCGTGACAGGATAGTCCGTAGCCATCTGTTCGATGCTGACATCCTGGAAAATAACGTAAGGCGGACGTTCCATGCGCCGGGAAACCTTTTTACGCAGGTCACGCAACATGGCATGCAAGGTGGGGTCGAGTGCACTTGTGCTACCTTCCGGCTCCGACGATACCAGTTCGTAATCCTCACTGAACTCGTTGTCCTCGACAATCATAAACGACTCCGGCTTCTTCATGAACTTCTTGCCAGCAGCCGTTAACTTCAGCAGGCCGTAGTTTTCGACCTCTTTCTCCAGATAACCGGCTATCAGTGCCTGACGGACCACTGGGTTCCAATGTTTCTGCACCATATCCTCACCAGCCCCAAACAATTCGTGGTTCTGGTGTTTGTGGGCAATAATCTCTTCGGTTTCGTGCCCTGACAGGAAGTCTACAATATAGTCGGCACGGAAATTCTCCTTCAAAGCCTGTACCGTCTTCAGCACCAGCAGCAACTGCTCCTGTGCCTCAATCTTCGTTTTCGGATGCAGGCAGTTGTCACAGTTATGGCAGTTGTCTGGCGTATATTCCTCACCAAAATAGTGCATCAGCATCTTTCGCCGGCACACGCTGGTCTCTGCGTATGCGGCAGTCTCTGCCAGCAGTTGTCGGCCAATGTCTTGTTCAGCCACTGGTTTGCCTTCCATAAACTTGTCGAGCTTCTGCAGATCCTTATGTGCATAGAACGTAATACACATTCCCTCACCGCCGTCACGTCCGGCACGCCCGGTTTCCTGATAATAGCCTTCCAGCGATTTGGGTATATCGTAGTGGATGACAAAGCGGACATCGGGTTTGTCAATACCCATGCCAAAGGCGATGGTAGCAACAATAACGTCGATACGCTCCATCAGGAAGTCGTCCTGCGTCTGCGAGCGCAGCGATGACTCCAGTCCGGCATGATAGGCTGCCGCCTTGATATCGTTGGCTTTCAGAATCTCGGCCAATTCCTCTACCTTCTTGCGCGACAGACAATAGATAATACCGCTCTTGCCCGAATGACTCTTGATGAACTTAATAATGTCCTTGTCTACATCTTTCGTCTTGGGACGTACCTCATAATAGAGGTTTGGACGGTTAAAGGAACTCTTAAACTCCTTGGCATCCATAATACCAAGGTTCTTTTTGATATCGGTACGCACCTTATCGGTAGCCGTTGCCGTCAGTGCAATAATCGGTGCCAAACCTATTTCATTAATAATAGGCCGGATACGACGGTACTCCGGACGGAAGTCATGGCCCCACTCTGAGATACAATGAGCCTCGTCAATAGCATAGAACGAAATCTTAGCCTGACGGAGAAAGTCGACATTCTCCTCCTTGGTAAGCGACTCTGGAGCAACATACAGCAGCTTCGTTTTGCCCGCCATGATATCGGCCTTCACCTGGTCGATAGCCGACTTGTTGAGCGATGAGTTCAGGTAATGTGCCGTACCCTCGTCACTCATCGAGCTGATGACATCCACCTGATTCTTCATCAGGGCTATCAGCGGTGATATGACGATGGCCGTACCTTCCATCAGTAGCGACGGCAACTGATAGCATAACGACTTGCCTCCGCCAGTGGGCATCAGCACAAAAGTATCGTTACCGCTGAGCACATTGCGCACAATCGCTTCCTGGTCGCCCTTGAATTTATCGAAACCAAAATACTTTTTCAAGGCTTCAGTCAGATTCTCGTTCTTTTTTGCCATAGACTTAACTTAATTGTCAATTCTTAATTGTCAATTCAACTAATTTTTTAATGCAGATGCGACTTGTCGAGCTGCTTTTGAGCATACTCGGCCGTCACCTCAAAGGATTTTGTACGTTTTGAGGGGGCCTCGAACATCGCATCAGTCATGATAGCCTCAACGATTGAGCGCAGTCCACGGGCTCCCAACTTATACTCGACGGCCTTGTCGACGATGACTTTCAAGGCTTCATCACTGAAAGTCAGGTTGATACCGTCCATCTTAAACAATTTCTTATACTGCTTGATGATAGAGTTCTTAGGCTCTATCAGAATCCTGGTCAGCGCATCGCGATCCAACGGGTTCAGATAGGTCAGAACAGGCAGACGACCGATGAGTTCGGGGATGAGTCCGAACGACTTCAGGTCCTGTGGCTGCACGTACTGCATCAGTTCGTTCTTATCAATCTTGCGCACGTTCTGCACTGAATTGTAACCCACCGTATGGGTATTCAGACGCTGAGCCACCTTCCGTTCAATGCCATCGAAGGCACCGCCACAGATGAACAGGATATTACGCGTATCGACGGCAATATACTCCTGGTCAGGATGCTTGCGCCCGCCTTTGGGAGGCACATTGACCGATGTGCCTTCCAGCAGTTTCAGCAAGCCTTGCTGCACGCCCTCACCACTAACGTCGCGCGTGATTGAAGGATTGTCTGACTTACGGGCAATCTTGTCCACCTCGTCGATAAATACGATGCCCCGCTGGGCCGCAGCGACATCATAATCGGCCACCTGCAACAGTCGTGTCAGGATGCTTTCCACATCCTCGCCCACATAACCCGCTTCAGTAAACACCGTGGCATCGACTATCGTGAACGGCACGTCAAGCAGTTTGGCAATAGTACGAGCCAACAGGGTTTTTCCCGTACCCGTGGAGCCGACCATGACAATGTTTGATTTCTCAATCTCGACACCGTCGTCCGTATCAGGCTGCTGCAAACGCTTATAGTGGTTGTAGACGGCTACCGACAGGAAACGCTTGGCCTCGTCCTGACCAATGACGTACTGGTCAAGGTAAGCCTTGATCTCCTTGGGTTTGGGAACTTCCAGCTTTTTGTAAGCCTCCCTGGGCTTCTTGGCATCGGGGCCGAAGCCGTTAGCCGTAGCCACCTGGTAAGCCTGCACGGCACATTCCTCACAGATGCAACCGTTCATCCCGGTTATCAGGAGCTTGACCTCCCGTTCCGTTCGTCCACAGAAATTACATGTTTTTCTCACCATTCTTCTCCGTTATCTCTCTCGTCTTAATTCTTACCTCCAAACTCTTACTTCTTCTTCAGTACCTGGTCAATCATGCCGTACTCCTTGGCCTCATCGGCCGTCATCCAGTAATTACGGTCAGAGTCGTTCCAAACCTTGTCATAAGGCGTATGGGAATGTTCCGAGATAATAGTATACAGTTCCTTCTTGAACTTCATAATTTCCTTAGCCTCAATCTCAATATCAGAAGCCTGGCCCTGCACGCCGCCCAGAGGCTGATGAATCATCACGCGGCTGTGGGGCAGTGCCGACCGCTTTCCTTCAGCACCGGCTACCAACAGAACAGCAGCCATTGAGGCAGCCATACCCGTACAGATAGTAGCCACATCGCTGGAGATAAACTGCATGGTGTCATAGATGCCCAGTCCTGCCGTTACGCTGCCGCCAGGAGAGTTCAGATAGATACTGATATCCTTGCCAGAGTCTACGGAGTCAAGATACAGCAGCTGCGCCTGCAGCGTATTGGCCGTATAATCGTCAATCTGCGTACCCAAGAAGATGATGCGATCCATCATCAAACGAGAGAATACGTCCATCTGAGTCACGTTCAACTGACGCTCCTCCAGGATGTATGGATTCAGATACTGAGCCTGCGCACTCATCACCTCGTCGAGCACCAGACCGTTAATACCAAGATGCTTGGTAGCGTATTTTCTAAAGTCGTTATTCATATTCATCATTAAAAGTGAGATACAAAATTACAAAAAAAAGTCGGAATGTGCAAACATCCCGACTTTTTTTTGGTTAAATATCATTAATTCTATTGACTTTCTGCCTTTTCGCCTTTTTTACTTTTCCTGCACAAGCTTCTGGAAGTCCTCAAGTGTGATGTCTTTCTCGTTGAGTTTCACCACATTCTTCAGGGCGGCAGTCAGTTTCACGTCAACGGCACGGTCAACGAGTCCGTTAACATTCTCTTTCTTTTTCAACATGTCCTGAGCATAGTTCTCCAGATATTCATCGGGAATGTTCGACATGCCATACTGGGCAAACTGCGCACGGGCAACCTCTTTGGCAACAGCCTTCAAGTCTTCGTCGTCGACCTTAATATTCTGTGCGGCAACGAGCTGCTCCTTGATGAGGTGCCAGCCCAGCTCCTTGATGCTGGCCTCGAAATTCTTCTCAACGAAGTCGGCACCCTTGTCCTTGTTGTTGTTGAGCATGACGCGCTTCAGGATTGCTTCGGGGAACTCCAGCTTACCGACCTTCTGTTCCATGTAGGCACGGACATCCAGCAGGAACTTATAGTCGCTGTCGGATTGCAGCTGCTGGCTGATCATATCGGCAATCTTCTGGCGGAACGCTTTCTCGTCCGTCACCACGCCATCGCCAAAGACCTGGTCGAACAGTTCCTGATTGACCTCATGCTTCACATAGCGGCTGATTTCCAGCACCTGGAAGGTGAAGTCACCCTCATGGTCCTTGACATTCCCTTTCTCTATCTTCAGCAGGTTGCTCACCTCAGCATCATTATCGGGATAAGCCTTGCGCGGATTCCATGTGATGATGTCGCCGGGCTTACAGCCGTCGAACAGCTTCTTCTGGTCCTCAACTTTTATAAACTGAGGCATCAGTGAAGCATCAGCTATGGTGATACCGTCCTCCTTCACGTTGCCGTCGCCGTCCAGCTCACGCAAATCGCCCTTCAGCATGTCACGCTGCTCAGCATCGTACTGCTCGGCCTTCTCGTACTGGCCGCTACGGCTCTGATACATCTCGACCTGCTGATCGATGAGCTTGTCGTCGACCTGAATATGATAATAGTCAACCGTATCTTTATCATTCAGTTCAGCCTTGAACTCAGGAGCTACGGCAATATCGAACTTAAAGGTCAAAGGCTCGTCACTCTCAAAGTTGAGGGTTTCCTGCTGCTCACTGGGCAGAGGTTCGCCAAGCATCTGGATCTTGTTATCCTGTACGTAGCCATACAACTTCTCGCCCAGCAGTTTGTTGACCACGTCAACCTTGACGCTGGTACCAAACTGACGCTTAATCATGCCCATAGGAACCTGACCGGGACGGAAACCAGGAATATTGGCACGCTTACGATAGTCTTTCAGAGTCTTCTCGACTTCTCCCTGATAGTCTTCTTTCTCTAAGGTGATGGTCATCAGGCCATTCATCTTGTCAGGAGCTTCAAATGAAATATTCATCTTTTCTTATACCTTAATTTATATATTATCGTTAAATTGCTCTTAATATTTTGTTAGGGCATAGCCTATTTTCCCAAGGCACGCTATTGAGCGTGCAAAGTTACGTAATAATTATGAATTACGAATTATGTATTATGAATTATTAACTTTCTTCCTCCATTTCCTTGCGCCGCTTCTCCTCTGCCAACCGCTGGAAGTCTTTCTTCTGCAGCACGAAGTTCGAACCTAAGTACTTCTCTTTCACGATGGGGTTGACGGCCAGCTCGTCCGGGCTGCCCTTGAAGAGGATACGCCCCTCGAACAGCAGGTAGGCACGGTCAGTGATATTCAGCGTCTCATGGACGTTATGGTCGGTAATGAGGATGCCAATGTTACGATACTTCAGCTGCCATACAATCTGTTGGATGTCCTCCACGGCAATGGGGTCTACGCCGGCAAAGGGTTCGTCGAGCATGATAAACTTCGGCTCGATGGCCAGACAGCGGGCTATCTCCGTACGACGGCGCTCACCACCCGACAGACGGTCACCCAGATTCTTGCGAACCTTCTGCAGGCGGAACTCCTTGATCAGGCTCTCCAGTTTCTCCAACTGGTAAGCGCGCGGCTTGCCCGTCATCTCCAGGACGGACAGGATATTGTCCTCCACCGTCATCTTTCTGAAGACAGACGCCTCCTGAGCCAGGTAGCCGATACCGGCACGGGCACGCTTATAGACAGGATAGCTGGTGACATCCTCGTCGCCTAAATAGATATGTCCGCCATTGGGCACTATCAGACCGGTCGTCATGTAGAACGAAGTGGTCTTACCGGCACCGTTAGGGCCAAGCAGGCCAACAATCTCGCCCTGCCTCACGTCAAACGACACATCGTTGACCACCGTACGCTTGCCGTATATCTTTACCAGCCCCTCCGTACGAAGCACCAGTCGTTCCTGCTCCTGAGGTTGCACCTCTGCATGATTCATTTCTTCCATATTGGGCGCAAAGGTAATCATTTTTTAGCAAACTTGTAGCGTTTTCCCTGTTAAACTTACGAAAAGCGGCCACAAATACCATGTCTTCGAATATCGTTTGCAGAATTACCACTTTATTTTGTATATCATTGATTTCTCTTGATCTCCTTGCCATCGCACGCCATCTTTTCAGCCCCTTCAAGCTGTTTCCTGATTTCGTCAGCCTCCAAGAAATGTACTTTCAAGGCTGACGAGTTAGGATAACGGTTGAAGAACACGTTGTTGCTCATATATAACTGTATGGAAGCGATTTCCCTGTTCGCCAACACATTATTATAATAATAGAGGATGCTTCTGAGCACACGCGGCAGCACTTTGATGCCTGTCCTGCCATCGTGGAACTTCACTACGGCTATCACATGGTAGTGGCTACGCTTGTCCTGCAGCTGTTCCCGCTGCTCCTTGGTGCTCTCGTGCGACACCGTGAGATTCCTGCCAAACTTGCGGTTAATCTCGTTCATGATGCTGAGAAACAGCGGTCCGTGTGCAGAGGCATCTTTCAGTTGGTTATACCCGATGTAGTAGTGAATCATCTCATGGATGATGGTGTCCTCCACTTCCCGTTCTGGCAAGTCCACGCGGGTATTGATGCGAAGCCTGAAGTCATACGACTCCGTCTTGCCAAAAGGCTTTCGCCGCTTCTTAAACACACACTGCCCCAAGAAGGTCTTGGCATCACTCAACTCCACGGGAATCTTGGGGAGTTTGCCGCCAAACATATGGCGGTTAAACTCCTCAAACTTCTGCTCTATGTATGGAATCGTTGCTTTCATCTGTTTGTTATACTCTCATTGATAAAATTGTCGTTGTTGTTGCTATTCGAAATTGGCAGACTTCTGCTTCTTCGTATCTCGGCATTCAGGAAACACTTACAGTATTGAGATCATGCAGTCGCCGTCAACTCCGACGGCAGCATGGTTCCCTGCGTTCTCCAGAGGTGGCTACAAAGATAGTGAATAATTGTCATTTTAAGGCTATATTCTCCGTTGCACCCCTCATTATTATGTTTTTTTACGAGTTCAGCGACGCAATCAGACCGATTGTGTCACAATCCGACAACGTAGCCGATGGGGTAAAAAGAACACGTTCACCAGCGACATCAAGGCACTGCTGGCGAAGTATCCTACTGTTGACCCTGCGGCTATGGGGTGTCCCCAGGGCTGGCAGTGAACCTTAACCCTTATTTGTCACCGCCTCACGCATCTCCTTCAGCAGGTCGCTGGCAAAGATGAAGTCAGTGAGCCGCTTGTTGGTAGAGCCCATAATGTCTGCCGAAACACCCTGCCATTCCTTATGTCCCTCATAGATAAAGATGACGTTCTCACCGATTCCCATCACCGAATTCATATCGTGGGTATTAATAATCGTAGTCATATTGAACTCCCGGGTGATAGAGTGCAGTAATTCATCGATAACCAGTGACGTCTTCGGGTCCAGTCCGCTGTTCGGTTCGTCGCAGAACAGGTACTTGGGATTGAGGGCAATGGCACGGGCAATAGCCACACGCTTCTGCATACCACCACTAATCTCACCAGGATATTTATGTTCTGCACCCACCAGATTGACGCGGTCCAGACAGTACATGGCACGCTGTTCACGCTCGCGCAGGTTCATTTTCGAGAACATATCGAGCGGGAACATGACATTCTCCAGCACGCTCAGCGAGTCGAACAATGCCGCCGACTGGAATATCATGCCCATCTCGCGACGCATGTGTACCTTCTCCTGCTTCGTCATCGATACGAAGTCACGACCATCGTACAGAATCTGGCCGCTGGTAGGCTCCAGCAGTCCCACCAGGTTTTTCATCAGCACCGTCTTGCCGGAGCCGCTCTGACCGATAATGAGATTCGTTTTGCCATCCTCGAAGACAGTACAGATATCCTTCAGCACATCCTTGTCTTCAAAACTCTTGTATAGGTTCTTGACTTCTATCATGACAACAGCTGCGTGAGAAAAACATCAGAAAACAAAATCAAGACACTCGAGCAGACCACGGCATCGGTAGAGGCCTTACCGACATTGACGCTACCGCCCTCGACGGTATAGCCGAAGAACGACGGCACGGCAGTGATGATAAAGGCAAAGAAGAGGCTCTTGATGATACTCATCCACACGAACCAGGGTACGAAGTCGTGCTGGAGGCCTGCCGTCAGGTCGTCGGGCACGATGATGTGGCCCAGGTAAGCCGTACCGTAAGCCCCGACGATGCCCATGGCCGACGAGAATATCACCAGCAGGGGCATAATGGTCAGCATGCCCAATATCTTGGGCAGTATCAGGTAACACGCGGAGTTGACGCCCATAATCTCCAGTGCATCAATCTGCTGCGTCACGCGCATCGTCCCAATCTCCGATGCAATGTTCGACCCGACCTTGCCGGCCAGAATCAGACACATGATACTGCTCGAAAATTCCAGCAGCATAATCTCGCGCGTCGTATAGCCGCTCACCCACCGTGGCATCCACGGCGACTGGATGTTCAGTTTCATCTGGATGCAAATAACAGCACCTATGAAGAACGATATCAGCAGCACAATGCCTATGGAGTTGACACCCAGTTGCGCCATCTCCTTGACATATTGTTTCCAGAACATGCGAAAGCGCTCAGGCACACTGAACGTACGCCCCATCAATATCAGGAAGCGTCCGAAGGTGTTCAGCGCATTATACAGTAACTTAATCATACTGGGGGACAAAGGTACGAAGAAAAATGAAGAATGAAGAATGAAGAATGAAGAATTTGCTTCCGCTACCGTTTTTTTTGCCTTTCTTTGGTTTATTCTTTCTTCTTGGCTTTCTTATCATCGGCAGGCGACGACTCCACACACCTACTTCATCAGCCAGCGGCCCTGATGCTCAACCATAGGCACGGAGATTTCCTCCTGTGTGGAGTCTGCATAGGAAATCAGCAGGAAAGCATGGGTGACATTAAACGTGGTGTCGGTACTGCCTATATTGGGGCTGACCTCAACGGCACGTATGCCGCCATGCTTTTGGCGAATGTCGGACTGATACTGCCGTACAGCCTGCAACAGCTGTTCGGCATAGTCAGAGTCGAGCGTGTCTACGCCGGCCTTTTGCTCCATGAAACGGATAACGTCGTCAGCAGCCAAAAGTTCATAGCAAGCCTTGGCCGACTCGGCAGCCTGCTCTTCGCGCGTCGTCGAAGAACAAGCCAAGAGCAGCATCGAGAGAACAAATAAACACAGCGGCCTAAGCATCATTCATCGGGAAATACTATCGCGTCGTCCAGTGACTGCCAACAAACTACTTCTGTCGTATAAAGACGTTAATAGGCGTGCCCGTCAGAGTCCAATTCTCGCGCATCTTGTTTTCAAGAAAACGGCGATATGGCTCCTTGATATACTGCGGCAGGTTAGCATAGAACACGAACGTAGGAATCTGCGTGTCTGGCACCTGCGAGACATACTTGATTTTGATATACTTACCCTTGATGGAGGGTGGCGGCGTCTGCTCGATGATGGGCAGCATGACCTCGTTGAGCTTCGACGTGCCTATCTTCTGCTTACGATTCAGATAGACCTGCTTGGCCGTCTCAAGAACCTTGAAGATACGCTGCTTGGTGACGGCGGAGGCGAAGATGATGGGGAAATCCACAAACGGAGCCATGCGCTGACGGATGGCGGTCTCAAAGGTCTTGATGGCCACTTGCGACTTGTCTTCTACGAGGTCCCACTTGTTGACGACGACCACCAGCGACTTATTATTCTTCTGAATCAGCTGGAAGATATTCATGTCCTGGGCCTCGATGCCGCGAGTGGCGTCAATCATGAGGATACAGACGTCTGAATTCTCGATGGCACGGATGGAGCGCATCACGGAATAGAATTCCAAGTCCTCCGTCACCTTATTCTTACGGCGAATACCTGCAGTATCAACGAGATAGAAGTCGAAGCCGAACTTATCGTACTTGGTATAGATACTGTCGCGCGTGGTACCGGCAATGTCGGTAACAATGTTACGGTCTTCACCAATAAACGCATTGATGATGCTCGACTTACCGGCATTCGGACGACCGACGACGGCGAAACGCGGCGTTCCATCGTCAAGGTCATCGACCTCGTCAGTATTCATTTTCGACACGACAAAGTCAAGCAGGTCACCTGTACCGGAACCCGTGGCAGCACTGACGCAGAAGGGGTCGCCCAGTCCGAGTTTATAGAACTCGTACTGGCCGTAGAGATGCTTGCCGTCGTCGGCCTTGTTAGCCACCACCACAACGGGCAACTTAGAACGGCGCAGAATGTTGGCAACATCCATGTCAAGGTCGGTAACACCATTCTGGATGTCGACCAGAAACAGCACAAGGTCTGCTTCCTCAGTAGCCACAACGACCTGTTTGCGGATTTCCTCCTCAAACACATCGTCACTATTGACCACCCAGCCGCCGGTGTCGACCACGGAGAATTCACGTCCGTTCCACTCACACTTGCCATACTGGCGGTCGCGCGTAGTGCCGGCCTCATCGCTGACGATGGCCCGACGCGAATTGGTCAGTCGATTAAACAGTGTGGACTTGCCGACGTTCGGGCGTCCTACGATCGCTACTAAATTTCCCATACTATTTTTTTAATGAAGAATGAAGAATGAAGAATTTGCTTCCGCCACTCTGAGGTGAGAAGTGAGAGATCTGTATAGTTAAATGTTTACAAGGAACGAGAGGCCAAGGGTGAAATAGTTCATTTTCTTGTCCTTCTTGTATTCTACAGGACTCAACACGTTGGTTTCGCCCGTAGCCAACTGCAGCAAGCTGAAGGCAGACTCCGTCAGTCCGGCACGCAGGAAGTGGTAGGGGTCATACTTCAGCGTATAGGTCTTCTTGGTGTAGTCATAGTCGACAAACAGGCGCCATGAGAAGTTTGACTTGTACTTATAGGTCAGCGAGAGACCCGTACCCCACGACGTGCTGTTGCTGCCGCTGAGCGTCAGGTAGTCCCACACGTCGGTAAACGTCTCGCCCGTATTCACGGGGTAATTGACGTAGTCGCCACCCGTCAGGTGCGAGTTCTCGTCCAGACCGACCCACCCGTTCTTGAGCGTCAGCTGGTAGCTGATGTCCTTCACGTTACCCGTTGCCTGGCCGTCGATGTCCAGGTCCTGGGTAATGGAGCGGCCTATCAGTGCCTTGGTACCCAACGAGAAATGCTTGCTCAGCGGGATATTGAAGTAGAAGCCGGCACTGCCCGTAAACTCGGTGATGTGGTCGCTCTTCACGATGCCGCTGATGTCGGTGACGGGTGCATTCTGCATCCATGCCTGCTCTGAAGATATGTCATAGCCTATCTTATTATAATAGGTGTCTTCGTTGAATGCGGGATCGGCCAACTGATACAAGTACGACATGGTATGCCAGGCATTATAGTCTTCCCAAGCCACATTTTCCGAATAGCTTCCGAACGACTTGGCCGACATGGCACGCACGCGGAAGCGACCGCCAATACCAAAGTATTTGTTGAAGAAATAAGCGCCCTCGGCATCGACCACGGTAGCTGCACGGAACGTAATATGCTCCCTGGCACCTTCCTCATCCAGGAAACCGTTGCCATAGGTCTCAGCACCTACGAGGTCGTCAACGGTGAAGTCGATGCTCTTGGAGCCAAGGCCAAGACCCATGGAGATGCTGAAGAACGAGGGGTTCCCATCTTCAATCACCAAATCGTTGCGCAGGAGTCCCTTGCCCTTGAACAGCAGGTCGGCCAAGGCATAGCCTAACTCGGTAGACATGATACCGATACCGGCTCCCGACATGACATCACTGATCCAGTGGCGGTTGTTCAACACGCGCATGACGCCCGTAGCAGTGGCTACGCCATAACCGGCAACCGACCACCACGGAGAACGGGTCAGACCGTACTCCTTATGCAACAGCGTAGCACCTACGAAGGCGGTTGCCGTATGGCCCGAGGGCCACGAATTGGCGGTAGAGCCATCGGGGCGCATCTCCTTGGCCGTATACTTGATGCCGTTGACCAGTGCAGCCATGATGCCGTATGACAGTCCGGCACTGGCCAGCAGTCGGGGCCAGTCGCTGCGGCCTTCATAGCCGCCAAGCTTCAGGCCGACCACCATGGCGGGGCCGAAGAACTGCGTATAGTCGTCGATACCGGTCTTGAAGTCGGTCAGCAACTGGGTATTCTTCTTACCTCCCATTTCTTCCTTCCTGTTCTGGGCAAACATCGCCTTGTCGCCCTTGACAGCCAAACCGGCGGCAAAGAGCGGAATGCCCACAAAAGTCAGGTCATCCATGAACTTATAGGGTTTTACGCCCGGATTGGTCTTCGACTTAAAGAAATCGAAGTCGGGCTTCCAGGGTCTTGCCGTAGCCGAGGCTGCCGTAGCCGACAGATCCAGTGACGCCATGTTCAGGTTCAGTTCCGGACGTGCCGTCACCGCTTCACCATACGTCATCTTAGGCTCCATTTCAGGAACCGTGAGTTTCAAGTCCTCTGCTGCAGCAGACATTGTCAGACCAAACAGACAGCATACAAAGAATAACCTTTTCATATTATTATAGTATATTTGTTGTAACGTTCACTTATAATCATGCTGCAAAGATACAACATTTTTTTATAATATTGCAGTGATTTATAAAAATTCTTTAAAACAAACCACCAAAACGACTATTCCGGATTATATCCGAAGGCATCAAGCTCGCGCTGAGAGGAGCGCCAATCTTTGTCGACCTTGACAAAGGTTTCAAGATAGATGGCCTTCTGGAAGAACTTCTCCAGAGCCTTGCGGGCTTCCGTCGACACTTTCTTCAGGGCAATGCCCTGATGGCCGATGATGATGCCCTTCTGCGAATCGCGCTCTACATAGATGACGGCATTGATATGGATATTCTTCTCCGTCTCCTTGAAGCGCTCCACGCGCACCTCAACGGAGTACGGTATCTCCTTGTCATAGTAGAGCAGGATTTTCTCGCGGATAATTTCGGAGACAAAGAAACGGGCGGGCTTGTCTGTCAGCTGGTCTTTGTCAAAATAGGCCGGACTTTCGGGCAGCAGTTCCTGAATACGCTTGAGCAGAAGGTCCGTACCAAACTTGTTCTTGGCCGAAATGGGCAGGATTTCGGCGTTGGGCAGCAGCGTGTGCCAACGGGAAACGATACGGCCCAAGAGCACATCAGCAGAACTATCTACTCCCCTACCTGTAGGGAGGGGCCGGGGGTGGGTCTGCTGGTTTTGCAGTTCGTCAATCTTATTAATCAACAGAATCACCGGTATCGTCATTCGCTGTACTTTCTCCAGGAAGTCCATATTCTTCTCCGGATTCTCTACGACATCGGTCACGTAGAGCAGCACATCGGCATCTTGCAAGGCCGACTCCGAGAAAGCGAGCATGGACTCCTGCAGCTTATAGTTAGGCTTCAGGACACCGGGCGTGTCCGAGAACACTATTTGCATGTCGGGCGTGTTAACGATGCCCATGATGCGGTGGCGCGTGGTCTGCGCCTTGAACGTGGCAATAGAAATACGCTCACCAACCAACTGGTTCATGAGCGTACTTTTACCTACATTGGGATTGCCTACGATATTAACAAATCCTGCTTTATGCATCAATTATCAACTATCAACTGTCAACTCTCAACTGTCAACTCTCAACTATTTCTCGCTTCCATCGTACGCCCAGCGCAGATAGCTGGCACCATGGACGAAGCCGGCACCGAAGGCTGTCAGAATGATGTTGTCACCCTTGCGCAACAGGTGCTCGTGCCCCCAGAGGGCCAGAGGAATGGATGCCGCCGATGTGTTGCCGAAATGCTCGATATTAACCAGCACCTGTTCCATGGGCAACTCCAAACGCTTGGCCACTGCCTCAATGATGCGCATGTTAGCCTGGTGTGGAACCACCCACTGGATATTGTCCTTGTTGAGTCCGTTGCGCTCAGCAATCAGTGCGCAGTCGTCACTCATGTTCGTGACAGCATAGCGGAACACGGTCCGGCCCTCCTGATAGAGGTAGTGCAAACGATGGTCGACCGTAAAGTGGCTGGAAGGACTGACAGAACCGCCGGCCTTGACATGCAAGAAAGGCAGTCCCTTGCCGTCGCAACGGAAATAAGAATCCTTCATACCTACATTGTCGTCCGTAGTGGCCTCCACCAATACCGCACCGGCACCATCGCCAAACAGCGGACAGGTGGCACGGTCCTTATAGTCGGTCACTGACGACATCTTATCAGCACCAATGACGATAATCTTTTTGTAACGGCCACTCTCAATCATCGAGGCCGCCACATCGAGCGTATAGATGAAGCCACAGCAGGCTGCCCAGAAGTCGAATGCAAAGGCATTCTTCAGTCCGAGCTTGCCCAAGACGATGCTTGCCGTGGACGGGAACTGATAATCTGCCGTCGAGGTGGTGACAATCAGCGCGTCAATGGTGTCAGGGTCCACACCGGTCTTCTGCATCAGCTGCTTGGCAGCCTTACGGGCCATATAGCTGGTGCCGAGACCCTCCTCAGTGAGGATGCGGCGCTCCTTGATACCGACACGCGTCGTAATCCACTCATCAGTGGTGTCTACCATGCGCGACAGTTCCTCGTTATTGAGTACATAGTCGGGTACGTAGCCACCAATACCGGTGATTATCGCATGAATCTTATTGTCCAATTGTCAATTATCAATTATCAATTCTCAACTATCAATTGTCAACTGTCAACTATCAACTGTCAACTGTCAACTATCAACTGTCCACTACTCTGCTGCCTCGTCCATCACAATGGCAATCTTACCACGGTAGTAGCCGCAAGAGGGGCATACAGTGTGGTAGATGTGATAGGCACCACAGTTGGGGCATACAGCCAGTGTGGGTGCTACAGCCTTGTCGTGCGTACGGCGCTTGGCGGTACGGGTGTTCGATTGTCTTCTTTTAGGATGTGCCATAATAATTACTATTTTAAAAATTCTACAATTTACAATTTACTTTCGAGCGGGAGCAAATTCTTCACGCTTCACTCTCAGCTTTCAACTTACTAAGTGCTGCCCAGCGCGGGTCTACGGCGGCTGCCTCCTCTTCGCTGCTTCGGACAGCGCCGCTCAGCTCTTCGAGCTTCTGCGTCATCGCACTATTGCATTTTCCAGGTGCATGAACGTGCTTGATGGGTATGGCCAGCATGATAAACTCATAGATGAACCACGACAAGTCGAGCATTCCTTCGTTCTCGTCCACTGTGATGGTGTCATCGTCATCGCTGTATGTGTCGCCAAGCTTCACCACGAGGTGGTTGTCGGCATCTATCGGCTGCTGCATGTCGTCAAGACAGCGGTCACAACTGACAGTGACAGTGCCGACGGTATGGAAGTCGAGGTCGAAAAAGCCAGTCATCTTGCGTATAGACACTGACACGTGCAACGCCCCGTGCTCCAACTGCGCACCGTCGAGAGCCCTAAAGAACTCGTCGTCCAAGCTGAAATCGAGCGTTACAACGTCGTCATTCAAGCTTTTCAAATCTATCGTATAGGTCTCCTGACTACACATAATCACACTTTTCGGGGTGCAAAGGTACGAATAAGTGAGCAAAAAACCAAAGAAAATTCAGTTTTTCTTTGTTTTTTCGAGCGAAAGTACCTTAACCAAACGGTTAAAGGTACGAATAAGTGAGCAAAAAACCAAAGAAAATTCAGTTTTTCTTTGGTTTTTCGCACAAAAGCACCTATTAAATGACCTCAATGCCCCGCTCTTCGCACAGCTTGAGGCTCATCTCCTTCAGCTTGAATTTCTGAATCTTGCCCGAGCCCGTCAGCGGGAACTGGTCGATGAAGAACACATACTTCGGTATCTTGTAGCGGGCTATCTTGCCACGGCAGAACTCCTGCACGTCCTCGGGCTCCATCTTGACACCCTCGTTCAGGATGATGAAGGCACCGACGGCCTCACCGTACTTCTTCGACGGGACGGCAGCCACCTGGACGTCCTTGATGCCAGGCATCTTGTAGAGGAACTCCTCGATTTCGCGCGGATAGATGTTCTCGCCGCCACGGATAATCATGTCCTTGATGCGGCCCGTAATGCGGTAGAAACCGTTCTCGTCCTTGACGCCAAGGTCGCCGGAATGCAGGAATCCGTTCTTGTCGATGACCTCGGCCGTGGCCTGCGGGTTCTTGTAGTAGCCCTTCATGACGTTGAAGCCACGGCAGCACATCTCGCCCTGCACGCCGACGGGACACTCCTCGCCGGTCTCCGGGTCTATCACCTTGACCTCGACAAAGGGATAGTCGCGGCCAACGGTGGTGCAGCGCTGCTCGAACGTGTCGTTCAGGCAGGTCTGCGTCATGCCCGGCGACGACTCCGTCAGTCCGTAGACGCTGGTTATGGTCATAAACATCTTCTCCGAGACGCGCTTCATCAGCTCCACCGGGCAGAGCGAGCCGGCCATGATGCCGGTGCGCAGGCAGCTGACGTCGAACATCGAGAACATCGGGTGGTCCAGTTCGGCTATGAACATGGTGGGCACGCCATAGACCGCCGTACACCTTTCTTTATGTATAGACGCCAGCACCACCAGCGGGTCGAACTTCTCGACCATCACCTCCGTGCAGCCGTGCGTCAGGCAGTTCATCGTGGCCAGCACCACGCCAAAGCAGTGGAACAGCGGCACGCAGACGCAGAGCTTGTCGTCCTGCGTGAACCCCATGTTCTCGCCCGTGAAGTAGCCGTCGTTGGCTATGTTGTAGTGAGTCAGCATGACGCCCTTGGGGAAGCCCGTGGTACCGCTGGTGTACTGCATGTTGCAGACGTCGTGGCACGACACGTTCTTCTTGGCCGCGTCAAGTTCTTCGTCCTCGACGTTCTGGCCCAGCAACAACAGCTCGGCGGTGTTGAACATGCCACGGTACTTCTCCATGCCGATGAACACCACGTTCTTGAGGCACGGGAAACGCTCCGAGTTCAGGTGACCGCGCTCGCACGTCTTCAGTTCGGGCAGCATGGTATACGTCATGTCGACATAGTTGCAGTCCCACGTGCCGTCAGTGATGCAGAGCGTATGCATGTCGGAGTCCTTGCACAGATACTCCAGCTCGTTCTGCTTGTAGTTGGTGTTGACCGTCACCAGCACGGCACCAATCTTTGCCGTGGCATACAAGAACGTCAGCCAGTCGGGCACGTTGGTGGCCCAGATGCCCACGTTCGACCCCTTCTTGACGCCGATGGCCAGCAGTCCCTTAGCCAAGTTGTCGACGCGCTCGTTGAACTTGCTCCAGGTGAAGCGCAGGTCGCGGTCTGAATAGACGATGTACTCCTTGTCCGGCGTGGTCTCTGCCCAGTGTTCGAGCCACTGGCCCAGCGTGCGTTCGTAAAGCTGGTAGCCCTGGCTACCCGTTTCGGCAGGATACGTCCTATCAGGCAGCGGCCTGCCTGCCATATCTAATTTTACATTATTTCCCATTTTGCCCTTTTACTCTTTTACCTTTTTACCCTTCTACTTTTTTACCTTATAACTTTTTTAAGTAGATGTACAAAAATCTTTTATATAAAAATTAATGAGAAATTCGTGTCCAATTCATGGCAATTCGTGTTTATATAAAACATATAATTATCACGAATTGAACGCGAATTATCATAAATTAATTTTGTTCAGTTACTTACCTTTTTACTTTTTTAAAACGGTATATAAACCAAAGC
>DFGF01000149.1:18161-20957 GCA_002371715.1 Prevotella sp. UBA3757 | reverse complement strand
ATTTTGGCCGACTTGCCCTCGGCACCATGCAGATGGTGCTTCACGATAGAGTCGTAGTAGATGGTGTCGCCCTGCTGCAGCAGATACTTCTCCTTGCCATAGACCAGTTCCACCTCGCCCTCCATGACGTAGATAAACTCCTCACCCTCATGGGCAGAGAGCTTGTACTCCAGACTCTCGGCAGGATTGATGTCGATGATGAACGGCTCCATGTGGCGGCCGGCCTTCTGCTGTGCCAGCGGGTGGTACTCCATGTGCTTGCGGGCATCGGTAGCACCGTTCGAGAAACTGATGCTGCTGTCGCGCTCACGGTCAGCGGCGCGCGTCACCACGGGGCCCAGCGAGTCGTTGTCGTCCATAAACGTACCCAGACGGACACCCAAAGCCCTGGCAATCTTGATCAGCGGGCCCAGGGAAGGCAGATTCTGGTCGTTCTCAATACTCTTAATCTGGTCGACGGAGAGTCCTGTGCTCTCGGCCACCTCCTCAACAGAGAGGTTCTTCGTCTCTCTCAGTCCCTTGATTTTGGAACCTACAAATGAATTGTTGTCAGACATTTTAATTATTGTTTGCTTTTTTACCTTTTTCAGTCTTTTTGTGTTGTACCTAAATACATTTAGGGCGCAAAATTACTAAAAAATATGGAATAACCAACGAAAAGAACAAGAAATTTGTATTTTCTTCGTTATTTTCGTTGGTTAGGCACCATTTCTTCCGACGGTCAGGCAACAGCCCCCATCACCTCTAACCAGTTGCCAGCCATTCCTGGGGAGTACGCGTTTCAGGGTCAAAGCTGACACCAACCTTCACCACCCTCTTGCCCTCCGACTGGTAGGGCAGCGCGTAGTCCCTGCTGTCTATCTGGCCCAAGGCTTCCTGCGCCGTTCCACCGACCTTCAGTTCAAAGACGTACGTCGTGTCCGGCATCCACACCACCATGTCCGTCCGTCCGCCGGCGCACTTCACCTGCGTCTTGACATATACATTCAGCATTGAGAAGATGAGGTACAGTGTGTATTCGTAGAAGCCCTCCTTCGTGGCGGCCTCAGCCAGCTTCTGCTTGAAGCCTTCGACATATGGCAGCCCTGCCATGTAGGACTTCATTTCCTGCATGGCCATGTCAATGTCGTTTTTCTTCAGCGCACGCCAAAACTTCAGGGCAAAACCCGCCTTCACATAGCGGGTTTCAAGACCGGTGTAGATGGGCAATAGTCCTTCAGAGTAACCAATCCTCACCTCTTGGTTGGGTATAGACAGTGTGTATATTTCAGAGTCGCGCTCATAGCTTTTAATGGTCAGATAGCCCGCCTGATAGAGTAGTGGCAAAGCATCTCTCATGTTCTCGGTAGGCTGGTCGAAATCCGTGGCATACACCTCCAGCTTGTCCAGTGACATAATATCGGTTTTGAAGTGCTGCATCTGTTGGATGAGAAAGGTTGGCGTACCTGTTGAGAACCAGTAGTTGTCCAACTTCAGATCGCCAAAAGCATTCAGCAGGCTGAATGGGTTATAGATGTCTTCTGAGACAGAGGCGAAATGATAACCGTCGTAGCGCAGCTTGATTTTCTGGAACATCTCTTCAGGCGTACACTCGTATTCCATTGCCATTTGCTGGATTTCTGTGTAGAAACCGTCTTTCACCTCTTGTTCCGTGATACCGCAGATTGCTGAGAATTTGGGATTCAACGTAACGTTCCTCAGATTATTGATAGTGGAAAAGATGCTAAGCTGCGAAAACTTGGTGATACCAGTGATAAAGCAGAACTTGATGAGTCGCTCATTGGCCTTCAGCGGCTGATAAAACTCCTGCATCACCTTGCGCTTGGCAGCCAGCGTTTCATCTTCGTGCAGCACTTCTAATAGTGGCGCATCATATTCATCGATGATGACCGCTACCTGTCGCCCTGTCTGCTCGGCAGCGCGCTGTATGATTCCTTCAAGCAAGGCTCCTGGCGTAACCTCTGCACTATTCTTACCATATACTTTTGCAAATCTTTCTAAGATATATAGCAGTCTGGCACGAAGGTCGGCAGCCGTCTCTTGCCCTTTCGCCGTGCTCAAATCCAGACGGATCACAGGATACTCCACCCAGTCCTTTTCCAGCTCCATGATCTTCAGTCCCTCGAACAGTTCCCGTTCACCCTTGAAGTAAGACTCCAGCGTCGAGGTCAGCAGTGACTTGCCAAACCTTCGGGGGCGGCTCATGAAAACAAATGTGGCGTAATGAGCCACTTGCCATACCAAGTCAGTCTTGTCAATATAGAGGTAACCATCACGGATAATCCGTTCAAATGTCTGAATACCTATCGGATATCTTCTTTCTGTCATCATAGCACCATCATTTTTGCTGGCAAAGTTACAATATTTTTTCATATCCTCCAAATTTTCGGCACCCTAATTGCCGCTATCCTCGGCCTAGATTTATTCGCGTGGATTTTATTTTGACTGCCTGCCAAAAAGAAAACTTTACCCTTGTATTTTTAGCCGACACTACTGGGAAAATGTTGTTCATGGTACCATGAACGTATGTTTACGGTACCATGTACATATGTTTACGGTACCATGAACATAAGTTCACAGTACCATAAACATAAAATACAGTACTGGGAAATATCTTTTTCATAGTATATTGTACACAAAACGAGAGACCCACCCCAGGCCCCTCCCTGTGAGGAAGGGGAGCAGATAGCTTCATTAGTAGGACATTCTATTCCCCTCCATCGCAGGGAGGGGCCAGGGGTGGGTCTCTGGAGGGGCTGGTGGCGGGTCTGCATCAATTTTTTGCCCCTAAACTGT
>DFGF01000149.1:12391-18042 GCA_002371715.1 Prevotella sp. UBA3757 | reverse complement strand
TACGCCATTAGTGCGCAATTTCGCCCTACCCGCGCGTGGGCAGGTGCATTAAAAACATCGATGGAACGAGACTTGAGGGCAGTTGTAAGCCCAGTCTCAAAAGGACGTTTTCGAACGTTACTGTCTGTAAGGTCAAATGTCGCAACTTTGAATCTTGGTACAGCGGTAATGCAACAGAGGCGTCTACGTAGGTTGATTTTATATCTCCCTGCGGCTTTATATCTCTATAAATATATAAAAGGTGTACTCCCGGCAATAGGTGTACTCTCTTATGATGTATACGTTATATGGGATTGTCAGGCCGTAGTGTGTCATATATGATCACTTGGCGTGGGCTGTTATCGCGTTGCTTATCTTTACCAAGAGGCAATGCGACAGCCTGATCTTAGAGATAAGTGCGTGAGAGACATTACTCCCACGTCTTTTTTGTTTCCATAATTTTGGGATTGCGAAGCGTTGAGTGTGCTGACTAAACCATCAGCCATCAGCCATCATCCTTCAGACATCCAATGCGTTTGACCAGCAGGGGAGGAGCTGGCCAGCACCTTTGTGTGCCCCTGAACTTCGTGAGAAAGTAAAGTAACATTATTAATTCATTTTATTAACATTTTAAACTTAAACAAAATTATGGACAAGAAAGAACTGAAATTCTATGATGCTCCCGCCTGCGAGGTGGTTGAGCTGAAGGTAACGTCTTCTCTGCTTGCGGGTTCTCCCACAAATGCTGAGAACGCTAACGTTGAGCCGCTGGAAGATGGTGGTGACATCTAAATTTATTAATTAATAACAAAACAATTAAAAACATGAAACGAATTGTAAAGTATTTCCCTTTAGCACTTGCTGCATTTGCTTTGGCAAGTTGCTCAAGCGATGACCTACTCAGCAATGGTAGCGTACAGGAGCAGAAAGGTGCTCTTAACGTTGAAGTTGCTCCTCTTGAGGATGGTGAAGGGGTTACCCGTGCCGCTAATGTGGCTTCTGCTGACAATGCCATCGATTGGCAGAGTGGTGACCAGATTAATGTGTATGATGAAGATCTCTCTCGCTTTGATGAGTACACCTTCCAAACCAACATATTCGGTTTGAAGAATGCCTCTCAGGCTGCCTCTAACATTAAGGGTACGATGACCTACGCTTTGTTCCCTGCTGACCGTGTGGACTATCATGGCTGGAATCCCGATGAAGGTGCTAAGGCCGTAATCACTATTCCCGAAAAGATAGTGTACAATTCTGCTACTGAGTATCAGACCGTTGATAACAAAACGGCCTATGTAAGTAATCTGCCCATGTTTGGAACAGTGAAGAGTGGTTCTACTTTCGGCAACGTTACAGTTGACTTAAAGTGGCTCACCGCTGTTCTGCGCATTCAGCTGAACGACGCCTTCGCAAATCTGAGCTACCTGAAGATTGAGACCGATGTCGAGCACCCCATTACAGGTGCCTTCGAGGCTCTTCTGGAGGCAGCTAAGCCTGCTCTGCAGGTCGGTACAGGTGCTTTGACGAAGGGTAACATCATGTACATCGATGTTCGTAAGGTGCCCGCTGCACTTTCATACATCTATGTTCCCGTTGTTGCTGGTTCTTATCAGAAGTTCACCGTTTCTACCGCTGCACTTGCTGGCAACGAGAACGTGGAAGATCCCAGCACTATCGCTAGCTGGACCGTACTCCGCGACCTGACAACAGGTTTCACCTTCAATTCAGGTGCTATCTATCGTATCACAAAGGCTTACGACCTGACTGGCGTTACTACTTGTGAGTTGCTGTCAAAGGCCCTGAAGCAGTATAAGACGGTCGATGGCACAGCAGGTAAGCTGTCTCTGAATGTTGGTGGTACTACCGGTCTGACAAATAACCGTAATTCTGATGTCGACACCGATAACACCATCTGGGTTCCCAATATGAAGGCTACCACGCTGGAGATTAACATTCCAACCGGTATCAGCTCAACACTTACAACCGGTCCTAATCCTATCGTTATTGCTGACCTCGATGCAAATGATGCATATGAAGGAACGGTAATCATTAACACACCGTCGATTGTAGGTACTGATGTGGCCTTTGCAGTGCAGGTGAACATGCCTAAGGCTAAGGTGGTGTTTGCTGGTGCAGACTTGACCGGTGGCACTAGCAAGGAGAACACCTTCCAGATTGATGCTGCTAAGGACTTCGTGTTCGGTGATGGTGCCACTACTACAGCTATCAATGCGAATGCTTCGTTCAACTTTGTAAATGTTAAGACCGTTACGGTTGCTAATGGTGCTACTATCGTTCCCACTATTGATGTTGAGGAGACTAAGAACATTGAGTATGTTGACGTGCAGAAAGGTGGTAAGGCTACTGCCGTTTACGTGAAGGACGCTACCGTGTATGTGACGGGTGAAGCAACGACAGTTGTTGACTCTTACACAACCGGTCGCACTTACATCGGCTACGATAAGGACAAGACCGCTGGAGTTGCTAATGGTAAGGTTAACAGACTGATGACCTTCGGTGACGTTTATATTGCCAACGAGAGTGAGAGTGAGGCTATCAGCTTCCAGCTTGACCTCTATGCTAACAACAACGTTTACCTGAAGCAAGGCTATATCAAGAAGATCAACTATAGTACAGCAGGTTATCCTACAGGCACTTATCAGCAGCCTCAGGTTCTGACCAGCCTGCCTGCTGCAGACCTTGCTGCCAAGGAGGTGAAAGTTCATCTGGATGAAATTCAGGGTTACGGTTTGACTGCTATTGCTGAAATTGCAAGTTCTATGCTTGCTACAACTATCGGTGGAGTTAATTATAACTTCGTCCAGTTTACTGAGTCTAAGTGGGGTGGCAAGGCCATTAATGCTGCGTCATTCAGCGATTATGTGAATGCTGATGCTCTGGGTAAGATCTACACGGCATCTGAGCTGGCTTCTATCGGCAACATCGCAGACAAGCCCGTTTCCCTCTACAACAATATTGACCTCCAGACTACTAATACTTGGACTCCTCTGGTACGTAATGCAAACTTCGACGGTGCAGATCCTCGCTACAACGAAACAGCCACTACCAATCCTCACGGAACAAAGATGGCTCAGTATCACACCATCAAGAACCTGAAGCTCGCTAATATTGATGGTATCACTACCTATGGTCTGTTCAATAATGTCAATCCTACTGCCAACATTGAAATCAAGAACTTCGAGATTAATGGCATTACAAGTACTTTGAATGCAAATGATCTTTTGAAGATAGTTGGTGTAGGTTCTGTTGCCGGTACTGTTACCAATGGTACTGCTGATCGGACAGTAACCTTCGACAACATCAAGGTTACTGGTACTGCAAATGCTCTTGATGTTAATCCTGGTTCGCTTCAGAAGTCTTCATATGTAACTCCTGACCGCGGTCTGGCTGTCGGTGGTATCGTGGGTAAGGCTGTGCTGACCGCTGCAACAACCGATGCTCTTGTTATCAAGAACAGCGCTGTTACTCTGAATACCATTAAAGGCCACGCTTATGTAGGCGGTCTGGTTGGTCAGATCGTTGATCTTGGAAGTTCACGTAATGCTAAGGTTGACCTCAGTGTGAAGAATACCGTTAGTGTTAACACATTCTCGCAGCTTGGCCAGCCCACTGACGAAGACTTGACATACTTCCAGTTCGGTACGTTCGGTATCTTCGTTGGTACTGCTCAGGCTAAGGAACTGAGTGTTCCGTTTGTAGCTTTAACTGATGCTACTAAGGCTAAGTTGATGGGTTACACAAACAAGAAGGCTCTTGGCTTCAAGTACAACCACTTCACAACTGGCAACGTTTTGTATCGTGTTGCTGGTGGCTGTCCTGAGGTGGGCTTCTCTGCCGACATGACCGCAGCAACACCTGCTAGTACACTTGATAAGTTAATTGTCGTTGACGGAACCAAGAAATATTCTTACTCAACAGCTAATTTGGCTCCCAAGTATATTGCTGTATATCCTACAGAAACGGGTAATGACACTATGGATAAATTGTATCCTTATAACAGTGAAACGGCAGATGCTAATAAGCGATTCAATATCTATGTAAAGAATAATATTTGGGAAGATGCTACCAAACACATTTGGTAAATATTGATCTCGCATAAGAATGTAATTCTTGTGTAATAACTCATCTGGGGCGCAGGCTCAAGCGCCTTGCGCCCCAGATTCTAAAATAAAGATTGACGGATGAATATAGGTGACACGATTAGCGGATATACCATTCTGAGTGAAGTCGGCGTTGGCGGCTTCGGAGTGGTTTATAGGGTTGAGAAAGACAACCAATGCTATGCTATGAAAACCGTATTGCCCGATGCTGATCAGGAAAAGATAGAACGCTTTCGCCGTGAGACGAGAATGTTGGCAACTGTTAAGGATGAGAATGTCATAGAACTGGTAGACAGCGATTTGAGTGCTCCACAGCCTTTCTATATCATGCCATTCTGTACAGAATCACTAATCGACAGAGTGGTTGCTGGTATCTCTAGTGAAGATAGCTTAGTGGCGTGTATTGAATTCTGCAAGGGTATACAAGCCATCCATCATTCAGGAATATGCCATCGTGACATTAAGCCCGACAATGCTTTGTACTATAATGGAGTGTTGAAAATCACTGACCTCGGTGGAGGGCGCTTTGAGAGTCGTGATACAGCAACGCTGACAAGATATGGTCAGATGATATACACTGACGGATATTATCCGCCGGAATACAGAAGTGACCCAGATGCTTTTAGGAAAGGAACACGTCAGGGTGACATATATATGATAGGCAAGAGTCTCTATTATGTTTTGAGTAAAGGTGGTGACGTGAGTGCTGTCGACATGGCTGTTTTAGAACCTGATGTTGCTCCAATCGTAGAAAGGTGTCTGAAGAGTTCGCTGAATGAACGTTATGATAGTGTTGACGAGATTATAAGAGAGCTGAATGCTGTACAGATATTTAGGAAACAGTTACAGCAGATGCCCAAATCACTTGATGAGATCCTGAATGAACAGCCTCCTCTAAGGTATGATGACATGTATAACCTGTTGCTTTCAGAGAGCAGCGACGAACGATGCTTACACAAGTTACTTGTTCGGTTGGACGACAAGACGCTGACATCGCTCTTTAGATCGAAGAGCAGCCTGCTTGGTATCTATATAGGAATATTCAACCAAACACTACGAAATCCTAAGGGAAGAATACAATTTGAACATGTTGAGGTATATGTCAATGCCATCAAGGTCATGTTTCAAGTATGTAGTACGTCCCACCATAAGCAGGTGCTGTTAGATTTGGCATTTGACCTGGCTATTCAGAACAACCGATATCCGGCCATGCTGATTATAGGCGATATACTTAGCGACCTGACAGATTTAGAAGCCCGTTCACTTGGAGTATTCTTTATACGTAGAAAAGATGATATCATTCGAATGAGACCGAACTTCAATCGTCCGTTGCACTACCTCGTTAATAACCTAACAAATCCCAATAAGAATGTGACAACACAATAACACATAAGGGACATAAAGTACTAGAAAGAAGAATTGAAAGATTCATGCTAACGCAAGAGAGTTCAAAGAGAAGGGAACTCGTTGAGGTTCGACTCCTCACTTTGCGACCATTCAAGATTAATTGAATTTGTTTTTTTAATTTAAAATTAAATTGTGAATAAGGGTGGC
>DFGF01000149.1:3421-12279 GCA_002371715.1 Prevotella sp. UBA3757 | reverse complement strand
ATTGAAAGCTGCCACCTGTCCGTGATGGATGGGTGGCAGTTATTGTAGGGGTTGGGGGTGGGTAGGCCAGGGTCTATAGTGCCTCGATTTCCTCGGGTGTGAGTCCTAAACTTTTAGCAATAACCTCTACAGGTACACCATTTGCCTTAAGACTGCGAGCGTTCTCTGTTTTTTCTTCAGCCCTTCCTTCAGCCCTTCCTTTTTCAATTCCTTTTTCAATTCCTTTTAGCTCTGCCCCATTCATGGCGTTGAGCGTGTCACGGTATCGCTTGAGTGCATGGTCGTACTCCAAGCGTTCTTCTTTATTCAGCTTGCTTACCTCGGCTATGTCTGCCAGCCGCTGGAATACTGCATTCTGGGCAGCCCACGGCATCCTGTCCAATATTTCCATATTCTTAAGTATATATATCCAACGTTCAAAGTGATTGTCACATTCTTCTCTTTCCTTCGTGAAACAGGGCATCTGCAGGCATATCATGCGCATCTTGTCGGTAAAGATTTTACCCTGTTGGAGATCCGTCAGCCCTACGTCTATGCGAAGCCGCTTCTCAAAGCCGTTCAGCGTGAAGTTGGTGAAAGCTATCATGTAGACGGCCTTAATGTCGTATGTCCATAGGTTTCCCATCTCGCCTTGGCGCGTGATGGCCTCCGATGCATAATAGAGCATTCGCTCCTTGAAGTTCGGATGCTCGCGGTTCTGCATCTCAACGATGATCTTCTCGCCACCATCCGTCTCGCAGAGAATGTCATAGATGGGCGAGCGGTCGCCGTCGTAGATGGCAGTCTGCTCCTTGTCAAGGAACGTCAGGTCGGTGATATTGCGCTCATTTTCCAGCAATGTGTTCAGGAAGTCCAACAACTGTGGCTTGGAGAACTCCTGCCCGAAGATGATTTTGAAACCGACGTCGGTGAATGGATTAACAAACTTGCCCATATTTGTATCTTTCTTTAACTTCCTGCAAAGATAGGGATAATCTTTTAAACTTCCAAATGATTCGCAGGTTTTTTATTTTCGAAGTCTACTATGTGTACAAGAAATACTACGAGAAGCACTGAAATCCTCGCCTTGCAACCATTCAAGATTAATTGAATTTGTTTTTTAAGTTTAAGATTAAATTGTTAATAAGGGTGGCGCCCATCTGTGAAGACCGCCGCCACCGTGAGTAAACAATGAATTAAAATGTAAAGAAAAAAGGAATACGAGGACTGACGGAAGATTTAGTAACTTTGGCTTCGCCGGACCTACTTTTCGTTCGGAAATGAAAAGAAAACAGGTTTTCATTTGCATTTCTCTCACTTATTTCGTAACTTTGCCCGCCAAAATCATGACATTATGAAACGACTACTGACCATACTACTCATGACATGCTGCGCAATCGCCCTGACGGCCGGTAACCAGCAGGACGGGCATCGGCGCGTACGCTACAAGGACGGGCCGGCCTACATATACCGCGTCTGCCTGACGGACAAGGAGGGCACGCCCTACGCCATCGACCACCCCACCCGATTCCTTATCCGGCAGACACAGGCTACTTCCGCTACATGGCAGAACTCGATGGGCAGATTCGCCGCCTGCATCTGCTCGTGGGCATTTCCGACCAAGACTTTACCACCACCTATTCCATCAGTCGGCCCAAGGACAACAACCTGTGTACCCTGCGTCGTTTCGAGCCGACGGGCGGCGGGCAAGGCCGCGTATGGATTAACGAGCAACAGTATTTCGACTATGTTCCAGTGCAGGCATGGCAAATGGTGGTCGCCGGCTATCAACCCTTAGACCGTTGGCTTAAAGACCGCAAAGGCAAGAAACTCAGCAACGACGAAATAGAGCACTATCAGAAAATTATAGTCGCCTTACAGAAACAAGCACAGGTGATGGAATTAATTGACAACCTGATAGAGATTTAATGAAAATGAAATACCTCAACAGAAACCAAGAAAGCTCTATATGTCATTCTCTCTTGAGCCTCTTGATATGGATTTGACTTTCCTCGTGGAGCATCATCTAATAGAAAGGATTATCGAACTGGATGCAGACCATGCAAAAGGTACACCTATTTTTATAGAACCGTAAGACTCGGATTAACAAACGTACAAGATGGAATATACAGATTTCAAAAGGCTTATAGATAGCCTGTTGGTAAAGAATAAGGAAACGGAGTGGATAGAGTTCAAGGAAAACTTCCATTCCAAGGAAGAAATTGGAGAGCGGATTTCAGCCCTTTCCAATAGCGCATTCCTTTGCAATATGCCATACGGATATATGGTTTTCGGCATAAATGACGATACGTTAAAGGTTGTTGGGACGGACTTCTACGCAACACGAAAGAAGGTTGGCAATGAGGAACTGGAGTCATGGCTTTCAACTCGCCTTAATCCTCGTATTGACTTTGAGATTATCGATGATTTCGACTATGAGGACAAAGGGCATGTCTGCGTATTCAAGATTCCTGCTGCTACGAATCAACCTGTTTCTTTTCTTCATGAGGAATATGTCAGAGTTGGCTCAACAACGAGGAAGTTGAGGGACTTTCCGCAGAAAGAAGCGAAAATATGGAAAGGTGGACAGAAGGCATTAGAGAAAATCGTGGTTAAGGAAAAATTGACAGCGACACAAGTGCTGTCTTTGCTGAGTGCAGAGACGTATTTTGATATGATGAAACTTCCTTTGCCTTCAGATACAATGGGTATCATAGACCGTATGCTTGCGGAAAAGATTGTGATGAAAGACGAGGTGGGATACAGCATCACTGAACTTGGTGCCCTGTTGTTTGCAAAGCGCCTGTCTGATTTTGACGACTTACGGAGGAAGATGGTACGGGTTATTGTGTATAAGGGGAAAAGCAAACTTGACATAGTTCGTGAGCAATCTTTTGATGCCGGCTATGCTATTAGTTTCAAGACGATGGTTGAGTGGATTAACAGCCAACTCCCTGCCAATGAAGAGATTGGTCAGGCACTCCGTTCTACGGTTACTATGTATCCTGAGATTGCTGTCAGAGAGATTGTGGCAAACATGCTGGTACATCAGGATTTTAGCGAGAAAGGTTTCCCCATGGTAGAAATATATACTGACCGAATAGATGTATCCAACCCAGGACAGCCTATTATCAGTGTAGAAAGGTTTATTGACGAATACAATTCACGCAACTCATCATTAGCAGACCTCATGCGTCGGTTGGGCATTTGCGAAGAATTAGGTAGTGGTCTTGACAAGGCTGTGGCGGCTATTGAGTTGTTCCAACTTCCACCGCTTCGTTTTACTGTTCAAGAGGCCCGAACAACTGTTACATTGTTTGCTTATCGCAAATATGCCGACCTAGACAGACAAGAGCGTATATATGCTTGCTATCAGCATGCCTGTCTGAAGTACGTCACCAATGACAAGATGACTAACCTGACGCTTCGCGAACGCCTTGGAATAGACAAACAGAACTACCCGATGGCATCACGTATTATAAAGGACACTTTGATTGCAGGAAAGATCAAGGAAGAGAAGACGGAGAACCAAAGCCGGAACAATAAAGGGTATGTGCCATTTTGGGCTTAGGGTATGTAACTGGCATGTAACTGGAGGCCTGTTTTTATGGATGAGCGTCTTTTGATAGTGCCGATAAATAAGGGGATTTTCAGTTGCGAATAGTATGTAACTGGTATGTAACCCGCATGTAACTGAGAGGGGAAATTTATCAGGGAGAAGTTGCAAAAGTACCGCTTGGCAGACAATTTGTTTGATAAAATTTGCGGGTGAGCAGGCGAATGTGTAATAAAGCCGAATTTCGGCACTCGAGTCAATCGATGAAATGAGTCGAGTCAAATGGCCAAATGACTCGAGTCAAATAATGAGGTGACTCGAGTAGGTTAAGAAGCAGAAGAACAAAATGTAAAGAAAAAAGGAGTACGAGGACTGACGGAAGATTTAGTAACTTTGGCTTCGCCGGACCTACTTTTCGTTCGGAAATGAAAAGAAAACAGGTTTTCATTTGCATTTCTCTCACTTATTTCGTAACTTTGCCCGCCAAAATCATGACATTATGAAACGACTACTGACCATACTACTCATGACATGCTGCGCAATCGCCCTGACGGCCGGAAACCTGCAGGACGGTCATCGGCGCGTACGCTACAAGGACGGGCCGGCCTACATATACCGCGTCAGCCTGACGGACAAGGAGGGCACGCCCTACGCCATCGACCACCCCACCCGATTCCTGTCGCGACGGGCCGTCGAGCGACGCAGGCGCCAGGGACTGGCCGTAGACTCTACTGACTTGCCAGTCTCGCCACGATATGTCAAGATGCTGCACCGCGAGGGCGTCAGCATCATCGGCAAGAGCCGATGGCAAAACACGCTGCTGGTGCGAGTGAAAGACACGACGCTTGTCGGACAGCTGCGCCAGTTGCCCTGCGTCAAGGGCTGCAAGCTGGTGTGGCTCTCGCCAGACTCCATCACGCCCGACCGCCGCACGAAATATCACGACCATTTCGAACCTCACGACAGCCTGGCCAACGAGCTGTACGGCACCGCCGCCGCACAGACCAGCAGCCTGAATGGCGACCAGCTGCACAAGTCGGGACTCCTGGGCAAGGGCATGATGATAGCCATCCTTGACGGCGGTTTCAAGAATGCCGACCGCATACCCGAATTTCAGAAGATAGACATTCGCGGCTGGCACGACTTTGTCAGCCCCGAAGAGCCCACCCTGTTCTCCGAAACCGACCACGGTACGAAGGTTCTCTCCGTCATGGGCGCCTACCACCCTCACGTCTTCATCGGCACGGCACCCAAGGCCAGCTACTGGCTGCTGCGCAGCGAAGACCAGCAGACCGAGCAAGAGGTGGAGGAGGACTACTGGACGATGGCGGCCGAGTTTGCCGACAGCGTAGGGTGCGACGTCATCAATTCCTCGCTGGGCTATAACGAGTACGACCACAAATGGATGTCGTACCGGCAGTGGCAACTCGACGGGCAGACGGCCTTTATCAGCCGTTCGGCAGCCATGCTGTCACGCAAGGGCATCGTGCTCTGCAACTCGGCAGGCAACTCCGGCATGGGACCGTGGAAGAAGATTGGCGTGCCGGCCGATGCCGACCACATACTGACCATCGGCGCCATTTCCGACGTCGAGACACAGCGCATTGCGGCGTTCAGCAGCGTCGGACCGTCGCAGGACGGACGCGTCAAGCCCGACGTGGTAGCCCTGGGAGCGCCGGCCCGCGTCATCAGCGGCCGCGGCACCATCACCGACAGCATGGGCACGTCGTTCTCCTCGCCCGTGGTCTGCGGTCTGGTGGCCTGTCTCTGGCAGGGTCTGCCGCATAGGTCGGCCGAGGAAATCATGGACATCGTCCGCCAATCAGGTCACAACTACCTGCATCCGGACAACATCTACGGCTATGGCGTGCCGGACTTCTGGCAGGCGTACCTGAAGGGAATGAAAAATGAAAAGTGAAGAGTGAAGATGAACCTTGAACAAAAAAAATATTCCCTTCGCCAGTTGAACCTCATGGTGCGCCAGGCCATCGAGGTGCAAATGCCTGAAGAATACTGGGTAGAGGCGGAACTCAGCGAATGCCGCGAGAACGGTGGCCACTGCTACATGGAACTGGTGGAGAAGGACGAGCACAGCCGGACACCGGTGGCACGCGCTTCGGCCAAGTGCTGGCGACAGACGTGGCAGATGGTCAAGCCCTACTTCGAACGTACCACGGGCCAGCCCCTGCGCGCCGGCATGAAGGTGCTGCTCAGGGTTTACGCCCAATTCCACGAGGCTTACGGCTTCTCGTGGATTGTCAGCGACATAGATCCCACCTACACCATCGGCGACATGGCCCGCAAGCGGCAGGAGATTATCCGGCAGCTGAAGGAGGAGGGCGTCTTCGACCTGCAACGTGAGCTGCGCATACCCGTCTTTGCCCAGCGTGTGGCCGTCATCTCTGCTCCGTCGGCTGCCGGCTACGGCGACTTCTGCCGCCAGCTGGAGGACAACGAGTATGGTTTCCGTTTCTCGGTGACCCTCTTTCCCGCCACGATGCAGGGCGAGCAGGTGGAAGCTTCGGTGATCAGTGCCCTCAACCGGATTTACGCCGACGCCGGCCGCTTCGACGTGGTCTGCATCTTAAGGGGCGGCGGCGCCACAGCCGACCTGAGCGGTTTCGACACCCTCATGCTGGCCGAGAACGTGGCACAATTCCCGCTGCCCGTCATCACCGGTATAGGCCACGAGCGCGACGAGAGCATCCTGGACATGGTCAGCCACACGCGCGTAAAAACGCCCACAGCCGCTGCCGCCTTCCTGGTAGACCACCTGCAGCGCGTCATGGAACGCATCGGACGGGCTGAAGACACCATCCGTCAATACGTTGCCAACCATGTCCGCCTCCACCAGCAGCGCATCGGCCAACTGGCCCTGCTCATCCCCACCCTCGCCCAGCAGCGCATCGGCAACGAGCGCCACCGCATCGAGCTTATTGCGGGGCGGCTGCCCGTGGCCATCGAGCGCCGGCTGACCATGCAGAAGCACCGCCTGGAACAGCTGGAACTCAAGCTGCAGGGGTTCGACCCGCAGATACTGCTGCGCCGTGGTTACAGCATCACCCTGAAGGACGGCCGTGCCGTAAGCGACCCCCGCGAACTGAAGCCTGGCGACGAGATAGAGACACGCATGGAGCGGGGAAGCATTATGTCGGTAGTTAAGAGAGTTGAGAGTTGAAAGTTGACAGTTGAAAGTTGACAGTTGAAAGTTGAGAGTTGACAGTTGAGAGTTGACAGTTGAGAATTATGAATGACGAAATGAAATACGAAGAGGCACTGACCCAGTTGGAAACCATTGCCCGCAAGATGGAGTCGAACGAACTGAATATTGACGAAATCGCCACGCAGCTGAAGACTGCGCAGCGACTCATCAAGTTCTGCAAGGACAAGCTGACACAGACCGAGGCCGAGCTGTCAAAAATTCAGGCCGAGGGACAGTGAGCGAGCGGCGGCCCGCACCGTTAGTCCTTAGTCCGCCTCCCCCATTTCTCCAGCCGCTTATACTCCTTCTTGGTCAGTCGCAGGAAGGAGCCATGCTGCGGCCGGCTGACGCCCTCGATGTTTCTGGGGCTGTTGAAGTTGCGCATATAGCGGTCGGCCAGACACAGCCTGTAGTTCTTCGGACGCGACGAATACTCGATATAGCCTATCACCCAGTCGTCATGACCAGCCAGCTGGAAGGCCGAGACGCCCTCACACTTCTTCTTGCCCTCGAAGTTGACGTAGTCGTCCTCGACGGGTTCGCCCCACGGGCCGGTCAGCTGGCGGGCCGTAGTAGTGAAGAGGCCGGGCGTGCCGCCCTCCTTCTTGATCATCATGTGCCACTGCTGGTCGCTCTCCAGCCAGTTGATGTCGGCATCGATGGTGGCGTAACCCCAGTCGAACAGCAGGCGCGGCTGCGTCAGCGTGGTGAACGACTCGTCGGCATACGAGTAGTACATACGGTCGTACTTCTCCTCGGCACGGTTCCACATGGAGTAGTAGACAAAATAGCCGCCCCGCTTGCCGTCGGGCCACACGTAGTCGCCGTCCCACATCACCTGCGGCGCCCATACGCGATTGACGGTCGACCAGTCGCGATAGACGCTCTCGGCGTCGGGGTCCGAGAAAATGGCCGTACCCTTGCGGTAGTCGAAGGTGACGGACTCCCAGTGTATCAGGTCGTCGGACCGCAGCAGGTCAATGCCGTAGTTGTCCCACGTTGCCTGCTTTTCCAACTGCTTGTCGCGGCCCACGTTCATGTCCGTACAGACCATCAGGTAGCCCTTTCCGTCGTGCTTGCGGCAGATGTAGGCATCGCGCGTGGCACCCTCTATGCGCGCGTGTTCATAGTCACTGAAGATGCTGTCGCCGCCCAGCAGGTCCTCGTAGTGGAAACCGTCGCGGCTCAGCGCATAGGCCGTCCAGGCCCGTCCGCGGTCGTTCATGTGGCAGAACAGGTAACCGTAGTCGCCCTTCTGGCAGTTGCCCTTTTTCGTCTGTGCCTCGACATTGGTGGCCGCCAGCAGTCCTGCCATGACCAATAGGTAGAATAGTCGTCTCATCATGTTTCAGTTTGTTTATTATGTGTGCAAAATTAACAAGAAAAACACGAAATAAGGCATTTTTCACACAATTTTGTTGCACACGTGCCATATTTTGATTACTTTTGCGGTCAAAACAATAACACGAAGTCACAAAAAGTAAACATTATGAAGAATTTAGACTGGGGAAACCTGTCGTTCGGTTACATGAAGACCGACTACAACGTACGCTGTTACTATCGTGACGGCAAGTGGGGCGAGATTGAGGTCTGCTCCGACGAGTATCTGAACCTGCACATGGCAGCCACCTGCCTGCACTACGGCCAGGAGGCCTTCGAGGGTCTGAAGGCATACCGCTGCCCCGATGGCAAGGTACGCATCTTCCGCGTCGACGAGAACGCTGCCCGCCTGCAGTCCACCTGCCGTGGCATCATGATGCCCGAGGTCTCGACAGAACTGTTCACCGAGATGGTCAAGAAGGTGGTACGTCTGAACCAGGAGTGGATACCCACTTACGAGAGCGGTGCCACGCTCTACATCCGGCCGCTGCTCATCGGCACCAGTGCACAGGTGGGCGTACACCCCGCCAAGGAGTACTGCTTCCTCATCTTCGTCACGCCCGTAGGACCGTACTTCAAGGGCGGCTTCGCTGCCAACCCCTACGTCATCATCCGCGACTACGACCGTTCGGCACCCCTCGGCACGGGTAAGTATAAGGTGGGCGGCAACTACGCTGCCTCGCTCTTTGCCAACAACCTGGCCCACGAGAAGGGCTACGCCTGCGAGTTCTACCTCGACGC
>DFGF01000149.1:0-3307 GCA_002371715.1 Prevotella sp. UBA3757 | reverse complement strand
ATCAAGGACAACACCTACATCACGCCGAAGTCTACCTCTATCCTGCCCTCCATCACCAACAAGTCGCTGATGCAGGTGGCCGAAGACCTGGGCATGAAGGTGGAGCGCCGCCCCATTCCCGAAGAGGAGCTGGAGACCTTCGAAGAGGCAGGCGCCTGCGGCACGGCAGCCGTCATCAGCCCCATCTCCTATATCGACGACCTCGACACCGGCAAGCGCTACTCCTTTGGCGACAAGCCCGGACCCATGTCGAAGAAACTCTTCGACACCCTGCGCGGCATCCAGTATGGCGAGATTGAGGACAAGCACGGCTGGACGACAGTAGTCATCGAGTAGCGGTCGGCGGCCGGCGGCCTAAATGATAAATGATAAATAATAAATGATAATTAATGGGTAAAGGCAAACTGGCGAAATTCGCCGACATGAATACCTATAAATGTGTTTTCCAGTATCCTTACGGGTCACTGGAAAACACTGTTTTTCCGTTGCAGGGCCACTGGCACACCGACTACTTCCACAACCAGAACCCCATCGTGCTCGAACTGGGCTGTGGCAAGGGGGAATACACCATCGGGCTGGCCAAGCTCTTCCCCGACATGAACTTCATCGGTGTCGACATCAAGGGCGCACGCATGTGGACGGGAGCCACCGAGGCCGAACGTGAGGGCATGGGCAACGTGGCCTTCCTGCGTACCAACATCGAAATTATCGACCGCTTCTTTGCCCCAGGCGAAGTCAGCGAGATATGGCTCACGTTCAGCGACCCGCAGATGAAGAATCCGCGCAAGCGCCTCACCTCCACGTGGTTTCTCAACCGCTACCGCCACTTCCTCCGTGATGGCGGCATCATTCACCTGAAGACCGACTCCAACTTCCTCTTCACCTACACCACGCTGCTGGTAGATCGCAATGCCCTGCCCGTAGACTTCAAGACGGACGACCTGTATCACGACTCTGAACTCTCAACTTTCAACTCTCAACTATTAACCATCCAGACCTACTACGAGTCGATGTGGCGCCAGCGCGGCATCAGCATCAAGTACCTCAAGTTCCGGCTGCCCCACGACGGCGAACTCCAGGAGCCTGACGTAGAAATTGAACTGGACGACTACCGCTCCTACCACCGTGACAAGCGCAGTTCGAAGGACAAGGCAAAATAGCCGGATTCTGCCGTACGCTCCAGCATAAACGGGCGGGTGCTCCAAGATGTAAGGACGGCTACGTCTCCCCATCGTTGGAATGCATGATGAGGGCGATGAGCTTTCTCTTGAGAAGAGGTTGGCTCATCAGCAACAAGAGACGGCCTCCGACATAGCAAAACAAGTTGTTTTGCTGCCGTTGGAGGCATCCTATCCGTTGCTGGAAGGCAGGTTAACGCAGCAAAACAACTTGTTTTGGTCGGTGACGGATAGTGACACTTTTAGCATAACCGTCACCTTAGTTAACGCACAGGTACTAAGAGAGTTATGCGGAAAAGTGACACTTTTGGCAAAAACTATAAAAAAATTATAGGAGTGGACTTACTTCTTGCGCCTTACCATCAGGAAGCCCCCTTTCATGCCCGCCAGGTACTTCGACATCTTCACCAGTGCCTTTTTGGCCTTGCTGTCCGAGATGCCACCGAGCGATTGCTGCCCTATTTCCTGATGCTCTGCTTCAGCTTCAGGATGCGGCGCATGCTCTCGTCAATGCAGAGCAGGGGTGAGCCTTTCAGCACCCTAATCTCAGAATACATACTTTTTAACATCAACAAAAGTTAAAGTGACGGATTCCTCTCCGATATTTATCAGAAATGACTAACTTTGCAACAAGTATTAATAATACAGGCAGATTAAAGACAATGAAGTATGATAAACATAATTGCTGCCGTGGCCAGAAACAGGGCCATCGGATATGAGAACAAATTGATTTACTGGTTGCCCAGCGACCTGAAGCGATTCAAGGCGCTGACGACGGGGCACACCATCGTGATGGGACGGCGGACGTTTGAGTCGCTGCCTAAAGGCGCACTGCCCAACCGCCGGAACGTGGTGCTGTCGACAACGGTACAGTCACTGGATGGCTGCGACGTCTACCCCACCCTGGAGGCCGCACTCGCAAGTTGCCGCCCTGACGAGGATGTCTACATCATCGGAGGAGCGCGCGTCTATGAGCAGGCCATCGGCATGGCCGACCGGCTCTGTCTGACAGAAGTGGACGACACGCCCGAGAAGGCCGATGCCTTCTTTCCCGACTACAGCAAGGGCTGGCGCACGGAGCAAAAAGAAGCCCACCACAAGGATGAGCGTCACGCCTTTGACTATGCCTTCACAGACTACGTCAGAACGTCAGAACGTTGAACGTTGAACATTTAAAAAATTAGGAATTAGAAATTAGAAATTATGATTACCATGCTGCGGTAGCAAACTCTACACTCTAAACTCTAAACTCTGCACTCTAAACTCTGCACTCTAAACTCTAAACTCTACACTCTAAACTATTCTTCATTTCTCTTTCCCCGTTGCCGAATAGTTGATGTTGAGGGCTCCAGCCTTACGCAGGGCTTGCTTGACGTCGTTGATGATGCCCATCTCGGTGTCGCGGTCGGCACGGATGCTGATGGTCATGTGCTGGCGTTCATCGTCGGACATGCCGGCGCGCACCTTGTTGATTTCGTCAGGCAACTGGGCAATGGTGACCAGCCGGTCGTTCAGTTGGATACGCGTCTCATCGCTGATGACGCGGCCCTGTGCGTCGACGGGCTTGCCAATCAACAGATAGACCAGTCCGGCTTTGCGTCCCTTTTCCACCTCAGTGCCCTGGGGCACCTCATAACGCACACGGGGTGTCACCTCGCGCATGTGGGTGACAATCATAAAGAAGAAGAGCACAGTGAATATCAGGTCGGGCAGGGCTGCCAGGTTCAGTCCCGGCACCTCGCGCTTCTGTGTTGTCTTAAACCGCCCCATTGCTTCTTTTGAAATTTGAAGTTTGAATTTTAAAATTTATGATAACCATGCTACGATAGCAAATTCTTAATTTTTATTTTTTCATTCTCCATTCTTAATTTTTCATCTTTCATTTTTCATCTTTAATTTTTCATTTAACAACCGTTCCCTCGCTGATGCGTTGCGGATAACGCTGGCGGATGGCATCGCGCTCGGCTTCGGTACATCGGGCATAGGAGTGTCCATACTGCTGGCGAGCCATCTTTTCACGCAGTTGGCGATAGGCGGCCACGATGGCGTTCTGCATCTCGAAATAGGCATTGTAGCTGGCCTTCCGGTCGGTCTCGACGGCTATGACATGCTGGTCGGTCTGGCGCGAG
>DFGF01000044.1:4712-18861 GCA_002371715.1 Prevotella sp. UBA3757 | reverse complement strand
GGCAAGACGTCGCTGTTCAACTTCGCCTCGGGAGCCAACGAGCGTGTAGGAAACTATTCGGGCGTCACCGTCGACGCCAAGGAAGGCTATGCCGACTTTCAGGGCTACCACATCAAGCTGGTCGACCTGCCGGGCACCTACTCGCTCAGCGCCTACAGCCCCGAGGAGCTATACGTGCGCCGCCAACTGGTGGACGACACGCCCGACGTGGTCATCAACGTCATCGACGCGTCAAACCTGGAGCGTAACCTCTACCTGACCACCCAGCTCATGGATATGCACCTGCGCGTGGTCGTGGCCCTCAACATGTTTGACGAGACCGAGCGCCGTGGCGACCGTTTCAATATCGACACGCTGTCGTCGCTCATGGGTATGCCCATGGTGCCCACGTCGTTCAAGTCGGGTAGGGGACTCCAGGAACTGCTCTCCGAGGTGGTCCACATCTTCGAGAACCGCGAGGGTCACGACAAGTACTACCGTCACATCCACATCAACCACGGTCACGAGCTGGAGGACGGCATAGCCAACATCCAGCAGTACCTGAAGGGTAACGACCTGCTCCGGCTGCGCTATTCCACCCGTTGGCTGGCACTGAAGCTGCTCGAAAACGACAGTGAGGCCGAGCGCGTGGCCAGCCAGTTGCCTGAGTATGACAGCATTGTCAAGGCCCGCCAGCAGGCCGCCCAGCGCGTGCGCGAGGAAACGGGCGACGACACCGAGACGGCCATCATGGACGCCAAGTACGGATTCATTCGCGGTGCGCTGCATGAGGCCGGCTACCAGATGGGTCACAATAGCGACACCTACCGCACCACCCATCGGCTCGACGCCCTGATAACCCACCGCTGGCTGGGCTTCCCCATCTTCTTTGCCCTGCTGTTCCTCATGTTCGAGGTCACGTTCACCCTCGGCCAGTACCCCATGGACTGGATAGAGGCCGGCGTCGAATGGCTGGGCGACCTGATAGGGCGCAGCATGAGCGACGGACCTCTGAAGGCCATGCTCATTGACGGCGTCATCGGCGGCGTGGGTGCCGTCATCGTCTTCCTGCCCCAGATACTCATCCTCTACACCTTCATATCCTTCATGGAGGATTCGGGCTACATGGCCCGTGCTGCCTTCATCATGGACAAGCTCATGCACGGCATGGGCCTGCACGGCAAGTCGTTCATACCCCTCATCATGGGCTTCGGCTGCAATGTGCCCGCCATCATGGCTACCCGCACCATCGAGAGCCGCCGTTCGCGGCTCATCACCATGCTCGTCCTGCCGCTCATGTCGTGTTCGGCCCGCCTGCCCATCTATATCATGATTATTGGCGCCTTCTTTGCCACCCGCTATCAGTCGCTCGTCATGATTTCGCTCTACGTGGTGGGCATCCTGCTGTCCGTCGTTGCGGCACGCGTGCTGAGCCAGTGGGTCATCCGGGGCGAGGACACGCCCTTCGTCATGGAGCTGCCCCCCTACCGCTTTCCCACGGCCAAGGCCATCTTCCGCCATACGTGGGAGAAAGGCAAGCAGTATCTGAAGAAGATGGGTGGCGTCATCCTTGTGGCCTCCATCATCGTCTGGGCACTGGGCTATTTCGGCACCATGGGCGTTGCACCGTCACTCGAAGAGAGCTTTATCGGTATGCTGGGTCGTGCCATCGAACCCCTCTTCCTGCTCCAGGGCTTCGACTGGCGCCTCGATGTCAGTCTGCTGGCCGGCGTGGGTGCTAAGGAGATTGTGGCCTCCACCATCGGCGTGCTCTACGGCGACGGCCCTTACGGCTTCTCCGCACTGACGGCCTACAGCTTCCTGCTCTTTGTGCTCATCTACTTCCCCTGCATAGCCACCATCGCCGCCATCCGCCACGAGAGCGGCTCGTGGCGTTGGACCCTGTTTGCCGCCCTCTACACTACCGGGCTGGCCTGGGTCGTCTCAGCGGTGGTCTGTCAGGTGGGCAGCATGCTTTTGTGACAAAACACTGCGCTGTGAATACAATAATTGTATAATAAGAACGTTATATATCAATAAGAACGTTCAGAAACTAATTTAAACAAGTACTTACATCTATGAAGAAAATGCTATCCTTCATCTCAGCAGCTGTGGTGGTGGCGACGGCCATCCACCTTACCAGCTGCTCGTCGGCGCCCAGAATGGTGGTCGACGTTGTAGAGCACTTGCCGAGTTTACCGCCTGACAGCGTCAGAATCTATGATACCGACCAGCACATGCCCCAGGGGGCGCGTCCCATTGGCAAGGTGGACGTGATGGGTGGCGACATGACGCCTGCCGACAAGTGCCGTTACATCAACATGCTGTCGCTGGCCGTCAGAAAGACGGCTGACTGCGGGGCCAATGCCCTGCACGTTGACGGCGATAGGAAGTTTGGGCTGACATCCAACTGCCACCGCGTCTGGGGCACCATGTATGTGTTGCCTGATGGTGTGCTGACGGGCGACACCCCATTTACCCTGGCTCAGATGGAGGAACGGAAAGACCAGAAACTGCTGGAGCAGGCTACGCTGAAACAGGCTGTGAGTCAGGATGCACAGAATCCTGACTCGAAGAGGAAGGTCGTGTACGGCGGACCACTCAACATCCTCAAGGTCAATGTCGGACCCTCGTGGATGGTGTCAGAACTGGCCCTTTCCAGCAGCCAGAGTTTCAAGAACGAGAGCGGCTTTGGCCTGGATGTCGACTTCCAGCATCTGTGGCAGTCCGGTCTGGGTTTTGGCATCAACTACCTGTATCACTATGTCTCGCTGGCATCCAGCAGCTACAACTACAAGCTGCACTACATCGGACCCAGTATCGTGGCCAGCTACATGTTGGGGAGCCGTGTGCGTACCGATGCTGCCGTTGGCCTTGGCTACAGCGTTTTTTCGGAGGTTATGGCGCGTAACGGCTCTCGCCAGGAGTCGGGACTCGGCATCCTGGCTCAGGTGGGCCTCGAGGTCATGGTGGTCAAGAATGTCGGCGTTGGCTTTCAGCTCAACACCTATACCATGAAGCTGAAACGCCCGGAGAATATCAATACCGACAGGTTCTCGTTCTACGGCATCCGTCACATCGACGCCCTCCTGGGACTCAGAATCTACCTTTGATTGAGTTAGCATCGCCATTGAATGAGTTAGCATCGCCATTGAATGTTGTTAGCATCATCATCCGCCACCTGCCAAAACAAGTTGTTTTGCTGCGTTAACCAACCTTCCTGCACCTGATAAAGATGCCCTCAACGACAGCAAAACAACTTGTTTTACTATGTCAGAGGTCGTCCCTTGTTGTCGCAGAGCCAACGCCCTCATTCTATTCTCCACCCAGATATTTACAGCCAACCTCCATTTTGTCCCTAAAAAGTGATGCTTTTTGAATAACCATCACCTAAACTAAACTCTGGCAGATTAAGAAATATAATTAGTTAATAATAAATAAGTTAAATATAAAATATGACAATAAAAATGGAAAATATCATAAGCACTGAAAGGTGCATGGAAGTGACAAACGAACGGACGTATAAATCGTCCCAACTTATTTTTTAATCATTACAAACATCCAAGAAAAAAGAAAAAAAACTCACAGGGGGTCTTGTGAGCCAAACCTCACACGGAATCTGTCCCCCTGTGATCAAAAGCTTAGGTCTCACTGCTGAGGAGATAGAGGCATTATTAGCCCGTTAAGTTAAGGCGTTCAGGAAGGAAACAGGTGCATGATTCTGGCCAGAATCATGCACCTGTTTCCTTGATTCCACAATGTCGCTTACTTCACTACGGTCTTACGCGTCCTGCCGTCGGCACCAACCATGATGTAGAGGCCCTTGCGCTTCTGACCGGCACCGACCTTGCGGCCTTGCAGATCGTAGAACTGCTTCACGCCTTCGTCGGCGCTATTGTTGATGTCTTTGATGCCCGTTGTCGGGTCGATGTCATAGACGAAGGTGACGACCTCGCTGTCATACCAGCCGTCCTTTACGGCCTGAGCCTTCAGCACCGTCTCGCCGGTGATGGCAATCGGTTCGGTGTAGAGCATACGCGCACTTGTCTCGTCGCAGGGGCATGAGCCGTCGGTGGTGTAGTAAATCTGGGCGCCCGGCGTGGCAGAGGTCAGCATGACCGTTGTGCCAGACTTCAGCACAGAACCTGATGCGAGTGAGGCCTCAGGTGCTTTTACAGACAGGTTTTCGGTATCCAAGACCTCAACCGTCACCACCTCTTCAGCCTGTTCGCCGTCGATGGTGAGCGTCACGCTCGTTGAGCCTATGGCCTTACCCGTCACGCTGACGGTGGCCTTACCATCGGCATCGAGCACCACCTCGTCGGCACTCAGTTCCATCATTTCGGCAAACGACGGCGTCAGGCGCAGCGTCTTGCCTGCACCAGCCTCAGCGGGCACCACGGCAATGTTCAGTTCCCGACTCTCGTCTACGGCCATCTGCAGCTGCTGTTCTGCCTCAATCTTCTCGATGCGCATCTCCACGTCTAAGCGCTGCATATAGTCTTCCTGCATGGGTACGCCGCAGTAGCTCTTGACACGACGGTCTACGATGAGCATCACCTCGTCGGCATCTTCCCATCCTGTCTCTGATGTCAGCTTCAGGTAGCTGGCGAAGGTCGTGGCAGAGTTCTTGGCTTCAGCCTCCTCGTTCAGCAGTTCCACCTTGACGTCGCTGAGTAGCGTCTCTTTGCCACCGCGTACCACCTTCACCTTCAGCTGTTCGGGTGTCAGCGTCTCGGGCTGCATATACTTGCTGAACAGCAGTTCGATGCCGTCCTGATAGACGTGGGCCATTGATATCTCAGGTACTGAGCGCTGTATCATCGGGATGTTCACCTCTAACTGTGGTGGAGGTACGGGCAGCCATTCCGAGCGAGCAGGTTCGTAGCCGTCCTTCTGGTAGCGCACCTGCCACCAACCCTGTGGCACGTCCCATCCGTAACGGCCTTCGATGTTGGTAATCTGCGGGTTCACCTGATTCTCATAGTTCTCAGCATCCCAAAGCACCTCTTTCACTTCCCAGTCGCCATATTCATTCTGAATGCTGTCCTTATAGTAGCAGCTAGCAGTTGCACCTTCAATGCGGTTCGACGGCACGGCCTCGTAGACATAGCCTGAGGGGTCGGTCAGCGTTTGAACCGTGAAGTCATCGTTAGTGGGCAAGCAACCTATTATGTGTTCACAGCCTTTCGTCATGGAGATGGCTCTTACACTACTATCATACAAAGACTTGAATTCTGCTTTCATATCTACATCATTCTTTGCTAGTGCCACATCGACTCCGCCCATTGCAAGAGCAGTAACATCACCTGCTTTTGGAACTAAAAGTGAAATAAGACAACTTGCCGTAGCTGTTGCAGTACTACCATAAATATTATTCCAGAAATCGTGGTCATCCTCATTCTCTTTGTTTTGCTTCAGGATGTCTAAAAGATCCTTGTCATTACCGCAGTTATTCTCTACAAAGTTAATGAGCTGATCCCATTTTGCATTATTCTTAGATTTTTCTTTCCAACCTTTATTGCTATTATAAGCTACGATACCAATCGTTGCTACTACGCTCACGACAGAACCTGCATTCTTGGCATTTTTGGCAATTAATTCGGTGTTTGCCGCTGCCTCTTGAGTCTTAACCAAATTTACTGCAGCATCATCAAGCATTTTTCCCGTCCATTTCGTATTGGGCTTACTAAGATAAGTGTTTAAGCTTACTTCATAAATAGAATTGGCAACATTTAGTTGATTAGCAACGTTTCTGGTTAAGAACGAAGAAACACCTTTTTCTGTAAAATGGCCAAGTCCCCAACTTGCTATATCTACACCTGCAGCCTCCATCATACTTTGAAAATAATCCCCAGCAGAAGGACTACCAGCACGTCTTCTGCCGGCTTGGCTAACGACACCGTTAGGAGACACATGATCGCTGTAGTCAATAATGAAGCGGTCACCACCCTTGTCATTGACAAACACATATTTGAAAACATTATAGTCAATTTGGCTCTTGTCAAGATGCCAGTTGCCATCGCTCATATCTTCAAGGATGTTGCCTGTAACGGGGTTGCCGACAATATAGGTGAAGGATGGCGTCCAGATACCTTCTCTTATCTCGTATGGCGGGATGTATAGGTTGGATGTCATCATATCCTGATTCCACTGCAATAACTCTGAATATTCCTTGGTCTGCGTCAAGTCCGGGAACAATTTATTCCATATCTCTTCGCGTTCTGCATCTGGGGTAGATTCAGTCATTAATTTGTCTATCAACTGTTTCTGCTCTTCCGTAATAGCAGGTTCTTCGACGCCTGTCAACTTCTTGATGATTTCTTTGGATTTATCAGCCAACGTCTTAAAGTAATTTCTGTTGGGTTCACTCTTTGCCAGCTCTGCATTCATTTCTTGTGTTACGGATCTAAACTGCTTAATCAGTTTATTCTGCTCTGCCATCGCGGCCTTCATCCCCTTCACGAAGCGATTGTTGTTCGCCACGTCTTCTTGTCTTTCGAAGTCTTCGTTGTACTCAAAAGTGATTGTCATATTTCTGGGTGTACGGTCTAAACGGCAGCTTTCTCCTGACAGGAATACCTTACGGTCGTTGTTAAGCTTTTCACCATATTGCAGATAACGAAAGTCGTAGGCTATGTCATCATGAAGTGAGAGATTTTCATTTGGCAAGTCACCCCATAATCCCATATACCATGACTGCGTTTTGTCATTTGATATAAATTTGGTCAGTTTGACATTCTTCACCAAATTAGGCATGTAGTCGTTGTGCAGGAAGTGACCATAATAGGTCAGGTTAACATAACCATCACCATTTGACCATTTGGGACGTCCGCAATAGATCCTTTTTCCCGAGTTCGAACGTGAAATGGTTCCCATATTGAGGCCATTCTTGTTGTCAGAACAATACACTCCCATGTCGGACAATACGGCGGCGAACGGGTCATATTGAACCGTCTTGGTCTCCGTCAGCAGCAGTTTGCCGTCCGTATCGGTCAGTCTGGCCTGAATGTTGTGATAGGAATAATAGTAGGGGTCATGCAATTTGCAGCGAAGTGTAGCCCTGTTACCCTTCGCAGAATAGCCTCCGTTATAATTAGTAACAACATAATAAGAAGCCGTTGATGACAGGTCGGGAATCGTACCAATCAGCACGCCGTTATCGTAGAACTCCACCTTATCGTATTTGCCATAGGGAATGTTCTTCAGGTTGATGTTCAACTCTGGCTGCGGTGTCACCTCTGGTATGACAAGCACTACGCTGCTTACCTCTGCCTTGACCGTCCCTAATGGCTGGCGCAGGTGCTGGCCATTGTAGTCGAACTCCACGTAGGCCGTCGTGGTCATCAGACCGTCTTCAACGGGCATCAGGCAGAACTTCACTTCGTCGCCATTTGCCAGGCCGTCGATTTCCACGCTCTGCTCACCCTGTGCATAATCGTGCAACTTGGTGTTGAGCACCACCGAGCCCTTCACGAACTCCGTCCTGTCGTCATAGTCTACTACCAGACGCAGGTTGCTAATGTCTTCGCGGTAGTTCTCCTTGAAGTCGATGGCGGCACGGAAGGTGGCAGCATAGCCGTTGCGGGGATTAGCTGACGTGCAGATGTACGATGCAATATTGCTGATATATGAGAACTTACCCTCCACAAACAAAGGCACTGAGGCAAAGTCGGCCACAGAGGTCTCGCCCTGCTGCACGCTGACGGTTTGCTTCACATAGTCATTCTTCTCCGTCAGTCCCAACCGACCGAGGTCACTGAGGTTGCTGATGCCTTCAAAGAGTTGGCTGCTACCCATCATTACTACGGTATAGCTGCCTGTAGGCAGATAGCTGAAGGTAGCCTTGTGACTCTCGCACGCTTTGGCATCCACTAAGTGACCATTGCCATTATAGATTATTGCTCGTACGGTGCCGTTCTGATTGTTTTGGTAAATAGCCTCCAAGCTGCCATTGGCTACGATGTCGAAGGCCACCTTGAGGTCGCTGACGGTCATGGTCTGCGTTACGTCCACAAAGCGACCGGCAAGACTATGGGCGGTGATGGCCAATACGTCGCTCTCATCAACATTCTCAGGCAGCACCAAGTAAGGATATTGCAGACGGGCATCGCTGACGGCGGCCTCCTTCGTGTTGTCATAGATGCTGACTGTGAGATCCTTGTAGTCATCATAACCGTTCATCAGCAAGGCTATAGTAGTACCTTTGAAGGGTTTCAGACGCATCGTGGGCAGTGCCTCCAAGTCGGCAATGTTGTCGATGTTAACGCTTTCGGTATAGTAACCATCGAGCGAGACTGTCAGAGTGGCAGGCACGTCGCTGTAGAGCGTCAGTTCTTTGACACCATAGCTGTCGGTAGTCCCCGAAGCATTATGGTTGTAGCGGCCATTCACGGTCTGTGTGACCTGCACCCAGGCATTGTTGAGGTAGGCGCCACCGTCGTCGTTCACCACGAGGGCGGCCAGCGTCTTCTGTGCCAAGGGCTGTAGGTTGACGATGATGTTGTTGTCTTTGTCTGTTACTGTATATTCCACGCGCTGCGGCAGCTGGCATACCCGTGCCAAGGCTTCTGGCAGGGTGACATCGACAGCGATTTGATAGCCTTCGGTGAGCTGTGTCAGTTGCTGGCCAGAGGCAACGTAGTTACTGTTGGCATCGTACCACTTGGCCGTCACCTCGTCGGTAACGTCGGTGCCGTTGTTCTGCACAACTTGGAGTGCCACGTCATAGAGTGGCTTCAAGTCAGGTAGGGTGACGTCAATCGTATTGTGTCCCAGATTGATATTCTCCACCTGACTAAGGATTTCACCCTTCTGGCTGACGAGACGGACGTGATAGATGCAGTCGTACACCAAGTCGTAGGTATAGGTCATGCGGTCAGTAATGATATACTTCTGGCGCACGCCGCTCTTGGCGTTCACCACCTCTAAGCGCATATCCTTGCAACGTCCGTCGGCACAAGCCAGCGGCAGGGTGACGTTCAGGCTGGCCAACTCGTCGGTAAGGGGATAGATGATGAAGTCCTTCCATACAGCTGCCTCCTGATAAAGCTCTACCGATGCGGCAGGCACATAGAGAAAGGCGCCCTCATGATTACCATAGAAAGCAGTTGAGTTCACTTCTGGTGGTGTCAGGGCTAAGCAGACAACATTCTTCAGATTGAGACAATTAGAGAATGCATAGGAGTCAATCTTTTTCACCGATGACGGCAACTTTACGGTCGTGAGCCCCGTTTTGTTCCAGCTATGGTCTCTGACATGCTCCAGATCGGTACGGGTGAAATCTACATTCAGCAGGTTTCCCAAACGATAGATTGAGCTGAAGTCGGTCTCGTACACCTTGCCCTTCACGATGAGGCTGGTCACATTGTCGTAGTCGAACTTATGTAAGCGCTGCGCCTTTTCCACAGCAGCAGAGACACCGCCGGGCTGGAAGTCATCGATAATCAGTTCCACGGTGCCGTCGTCTATCAGATACCACGTATTGGCTCCCGGGTTGGCGGGCACGGTGGGGTCATAGACATAGCGGCGCTCAAGGGTGATATCGTGGTCGGGCATGGTGAACTCATAGTTGCCAGGTTCGGCGACGAGCTCTCCATTGAGATACCAGCCCAGAAAACGGTAGTCGGCAGGGGTAGGATAGCCCAGTGTCTGCTTCTTTCCCACCTCTAAGTGGTAGGTGTCCGTATTGACGCGAGCGTTAGCTGGTTGGGTGACCACGGTGAGGGTGTGATAAATATGGCGGTCTATGCTGGGGTCGCCCGGCGTCTTGGGGGCGTAATTGACGTAGGCCGTCAGTTCTACGTCGTGGTCGGGCATCACATACTGGAAGCCCGTCTTTGTGACGTCTGTATCGATGTCTTTGCCGTCTTCCGTCCACTTCACCAGCTCGTAGTCGCTGCTGACGTTCACGTAGACATATACCTTCTGGCCGGCCTCATACTGACCGCTGCCGTTGGGCTTGGCGCCTTGTTCGTTGTTCACGCTCACCGTGAGCGTATAGGTAGGAGCGGCTTCGGCCCAGCCTGTCAAGGCTGTCACTACCAGTACGAACAATATTAATATATATCGTTTCATAAGCGTTCAATATTAAATTCCTTTAATCCGTGGTCGTTATTTCACCACGTGTTTCTTTCCACCTATTATATATATACCCTTTGTAGCGTTCATGACTCGCTGACCGTTGAGGTTATAGACAGATGCGGTAGCAAATTCTTCACTATTCACTGTTACCTTTTCACTTATACCTGTCATATTGCCGACTTCGAGAGTGAAGCGGTCGTTATGCGTACCCGACTCAGCGGTGAAGGTATAGCTATCGGTGGTGAGCACAGTGCGCTGGCCAGTGAGATGGTCCGTGAGGGTGATAGGCTCCTGCTGCCAGTTGCCGCCCTTCGGGGCATTCATGGTCAGGGTATAGGTGCCCTTGGCGGCGAGTGTCAGGCCGAGGTGGATGATGCCGTCGCCAATAGGACGCTCGTTGATGCTATAGCGCTCTCCGTTCTCTATGGTGTAGAGCTGGGGCACTTGCGGATCGAGGCTTATGAACTTGGTGGCATCACAACCGTCATCGTAGCCGGCGGTGGCTTGCGGGCTCAGCACGAAGCGGGTGCGGTCGGTCATACCCTCATCGCCGTTCAGTGTCAGGTTGAAAACGGTGCGGTCGACAGCAGCACGTCGTGATGGCGCTGGTGTCGTAGAGCGTTCCACTACATTCTTGTCGCCTTGACGGCCCTCCAAGGGGAATAGCACGGAAGCCTTGTCGATAGGACGCTGAAGGAAGAAACCCTCGCCAGGCTCCAATATATAGTTGTCATCGTATGGCGTATAGGTCTCATACTGGCGATCGAACTTGTTCCACACAACGAAAGGTGCGTCATACTGTAGGAGTCGCGTGTCGTAGTAGCAGTAATAGGGACAGCCGATGAAGTTCCACGAGCGGTTGTGGGCGTATTCGGAAAGGTATTCCTCTAACTGCACATTGGCCTCAGTATGACGGAAGATGTCATTCTTGTGATTGTCGTCAATGGCATAGAACGTGGCCACCTCATGTGTGTTCGAGCATTTCATGATATAGCCCTTGCCAGCCAGCAGAATGCCGTCGTTAGGGACACGTACCCACGTGTCGTTGAACTCAGAGGCGGCGCGCTTGGCACCAGAGTATTCGTAAATGACGAAGTCGCTGCTCAGGCTCAGTTCTATCTCTGAGACGCGGGCATTGAAAGGCAGTGCAAAGAATTGCCAATAACCACCATAGTTGGCATAGTAATTCACTTTCCTGCTTATCGACACCTTGTCGGCACGGATAGGGGCGTTGTTGATGAGGCAACTATAAAGCTTGGGGATATAGTAGTAGTCATTACTGTTGTAGCCCTCAGAAAGACTTGCGTCACCCTCGGCGTGGAAGTTGCTGAGCGAAAGCGTGGTGTTGCCATTGACGGTGACAGCGGGGTAATAATAGTACCTTTTATTCCAACCGTTATTATCGTAAGCACCGTTAGTGTCATAGTTCATGCCTAACAGCATGTTGGGCTTATAGTCAGCGGGAAGGGTGGCAGGCAAGTTCAGTGTCATGTCGCTGAAGAAGGAAAGCCCGGCGGGCATGCCCTCGAGCGGCAGGATGGGATGGCTGTCCCAAGCCTTGGTCTGCTTGTAAGTAGTGAGACTGATGGCTGGCACGTAAATGGTGGCAGAGTCCGAGAGACTCAAACCGTCACGATAGTAGGTAGAGGCAGAGGGGGGATTGATGGCGTGGCAGCGGATGGTCTTCAAGTTCTTACAACAATAGAAGGCTGTGGTGACACGACGCAACGTGGAGGGTAGATCAATCTCGGTGAGGGCACTACACCAGGAGAATGCTTCCCCTTCGATATCTATCAGTCCTTCGGGCAGGCTGACATTTTTCAGATTCCTGCAATAATGGAAGGCATAGTCGCCAATGACTGTTACCCAGGAGGGAACGACGATGCTGGTGAGCGCATTGCAGCTATAGAAGGTGTAGCGGCGAATCTCTGTAATGCCCTCTGGGATTGTGATGCTGGTCAGCTTCTCCCAGCCATAGAACACCTCGTCGCCCCAATGCTTCATGCGGGCTGGCAGTTTAATGGAAGTAACATTTTTGCAGCCCTGAAGCGAATTGTCTTCAAGCGTGTCAACCGTCTCGGGCAGTACAAGGCTTGTGAGGGCTATGCAGTCATTGAAGGCACTCCTGTCAATCTTCCGAAGGTTGGGCGGGAAGGTGATGTTGCTCAGGTTGTCGCAACGGAAGAACATGTCTTTGCTGATGACCAGCATCTTCTTGGGGAGCACGATGGACGTCAGCGCGTCGTGTTCGTAGAAGCTCTTTTCCGGCATGGTCTCGTTGTCAAGGTTGCCTATGTCGAGGGTCACAATGCTGGTCATGCGGTTGGACAGCGTGTAGAAGTCGTCGTCGTTGAGGCGGCCGCTGAGGGTGAAGTACTTGACGTCGCTGAAGTTCTCGGTCTGGGCGAGTACGAGGTCACCCAAAGTGCCGGGTGTCGTGACGTGGATGTTAAGAGTCTCTTTGTGGTCGGTAGTCTGCGCCGTCATCGCCAGCGGCAGGCTCATCAGTAGCATTAATAATAGTTTCTTCATACTTGTTATAGTTTATGTTAATAATTGGCCGCGCCCCATAGAAACGCGAAAGACGTGGGAGTTCTCTACTTCTCGCTTATCCCAGGTCCCAGGCTCTCGCATTGCCTCTCTCTAAGAATAAGCAACTCGAGTTAGCCCACGTCGTGAGATATTGTATAAGAACCAAATCCTTATCCATACAATAAGGTCTGGACTGAGTACAATACACCCAACGCGGACGTCACGGTTGCGTTTCCTTCGTAGAGAGTCAAATTTGCGAGATTTGGAACCTCGAAGATAACGTTCGTAAACGTCCTATTACCACAATGTTCTGACCCCACCAGCCCTTGCGGACTAACCAGAGTCGTGTGCAAAGATATGAAGAATTTTTGAACCCTACAAATTTTTCACAAAGAATTTTCGAAGAAAGCGGCGACAGGCCATAAAAACTTGCATTTCCCGTATCTCCCGCTAATATTTAGCAACCTAACAGTTTTCTTGAGCCTGCCAAGTGCCCTTCCCCACGGCATGTCCATCGCTTTCATGAAAAAGTAGGGTCAACTGGAAAAAAGTAAGAATCCAGTTGGAAAATTATTTTTTTCCAACTGGAAACTTAAAATGGGGGTAACAGGAATGCACTTTGTGTATCAGTATGAAATCGTCACAGGTTTCCACAAACGTATCATGAGCTGGTGGCGGATTACCGGGGCGATAGTACCACGGTGCCGCGCACGTCGGCCGACGAGGCGCAGACGTAGGCCTTCATCTTGTCGTGGGGCACGAGCCAGACATGGGAGGTTTCGTCCCATATGGCCAGTCGGTCGGGCTTGACGTGGAAGGTGACGGTCTTGGTCTCGCCAGGTTTCAGGTTGACCTTGACGAAGTCCTTCAGTTCCTTGGCGGGGCGGTCCTTGCGCACCTTGGCCGGGCCGGTATAGAGCTGTACGGTCTCCTTGCCCTCGCGCTGGCCGCTGTTGGTGACGTCGACGGTGATGCGCCAGCCGTTGCCCTCGGTGGTGACGGCTGGTTTGCCGTACTGGAAGGTGGTGTAGCTCAGTCCGAAGCCGAAGGGGAACAGGGGCTGCGTCTTGGATTGCTCGAAGCCGCGATAGCCCACGAAAAGGTCTTCCTTGTAGCTGACGACGCTGCGCGGCGTGGTGGGGCCGTCGTGGCCGGTCTTGATGCCGGGGTAGGCTTCGGTACCGAACTTGACGTAGGGATAGTCCTCATAGCGGCGGGCAAAGGTGACGGGCAGCTTGCCGCTGGGGGTGACCTGTCCGGTCAGCACGCGCACAAGGGACGTGCCGGCCTCGCTGCCCAAATACCAGCAGTGCAGGAGGGCGGGAACCTCGTTAAGCCACGGCATGGCGTATGGGTTGCCGCCAAACATGACAACGACGGTGTTGGGCTGTATGCGGGCCAGCTCACCGATGAGCTCGTTTTGGCCGAAGGAGAGGTCGTAGCCCTCGCGGTCGCCGTTCTCGCAGTCCTGGCGGTGGTTCTTGTTCAGACCGCCGACGTAGATGATGAGGTCGGCATCGTGGGCCTTTGCGATGGCTTCAGTTTTCAGCCGGGC
>DFGF01000044.1:0-4633 GCA_002371715.1 Prevotella sp. UBA3757 | reverse complement strand
CGGTCGACGTGGTCGTAGAGGGCACGGCCGGAGGCGTAGCCCTGGGCGTAGGTGACGGTGGCCTGCGCATGGTGCTGGGTGACGTAGGCCTGCAGGGCCTCCAGCGGCGAAACGTCGCGCAGGGTCTTCAGCTCAGACGAACCACCGCCCTTGGTCAGCGAGCGTGTGGCGTTCTCGCCAACCACGAGGATGTGCTTGTAGCGCGTCACGTCGAGCGGCAGCATGGCCTGGCTGTTCTTCAGCAGCACGATGCCCTCCTCGCCAATCTGTCGGCAGGCCTCGTAGTGGGCTTCGGAACACTGGTTGCCGATGACCTTGTGGGGATTCATGGCGGTGCGGAAGATGAGTCGCAGCACACGGCGCACCTTGCTGTCGAGCACGGTCATGGGTACGCGGCCCTCACGGATGAGCTGTTCGAAGGGTTTGCCCAAGTGGTAGTCGTCGTAGGTAAACTCCGACTCCTTGATTTTGCCGTCAGTACCTGTACCCATCTCGATGTCCAGACCGCCCGTAGCGGCCTGATAGTCGTCAGTGGTACCGCCCCAGTCGCTGACGAGTGCACCGTCCCACTGCCATTCACTCTTCAGGATGCCGTTGAGCAGCGTGTCGCTCTGGCAGCAGTGGACCCCCTGCCAGTAGTTATATGAACCCATGATGCTCCACACGTGCGCATCGCTGACGGCCCGCTGGAAAGGGTAGAGGTAGATTTCGCGCATGGCACGTTCGGACACGCGGACATCGACGCCGAAGCGGTCGGTCTCCTGGTCGTTCAGCACGAAATGCTTCAGACAGCAGGCCACCCCGTTGGCCTGGGCAGCCCGGATGTAGGGCACCACCATTTCGGCGGCCAGCATGGGGTCCTCGCCCATGTACTCGAATGCACGTCCGTTGAGCGGTGTGCGCTGGATGTTGACACCGGGACCCAGCATGACATCCTTGCCACGGAAGGCAAACTCCTCGCTGACGGCATGGCCATAGAGCGTGGAGAGGTCGCGGTTCCAGGTGGCTGCCAGACACGTCAGCGAGGGGAAGGCCACAATGTAGTCGTTAGTCCAGCGGGCTGGGCTCCATGTGTTCCACTCCAGTTCCTCGCGTACGCCGTGGGGGCCGTCGTCCATGTTGAGCTGTCGGATGCCAAGCCGGGGGACGCCGGCCGAGGTGAACTTACTCTGTGCATGGAGCACTTTGATTTTCTCCTGAGTAGTCATGCGGCTCAGTGCATCTTCGACGCGCTGTTCGATAGGTGCCGACGGGTCCAGATAGGTTTGGCCCTGGACAGCCATGGCGGTTGTCAGGACAAGTGTTGTTATCATCAAGTTTCTTTTCTTCATAGTCTTTTAGTTTTTATTATCAGTTCTTTCTATAGCGGTATCAAACTCTACACTTTAAACTAATAACTCTCGACTCTCAACTGTCAACTCTCAACTATCCATACCTCTCCGTTCTCAGTTCTCAACTCTCAGTTCTCACTCATGGTGATAGGGTTCGCCGCGGATGATGGTGCAGGCGCGGTAGATTTGTTCGGTGAAGGTGAGGCGTATCATCTGGTGCGAGAACGTCATCAGCGACAACGAGAGCTGTTCGTTGGCACGGGCGTAGACGTCGGGCGAGAAGCCGTAGGGGCCGCCGATGATGAATACCAGCCGGCGTGCCACGTGCTGTTTCTGTTCCATCCACCGGGCAAACTCGATGCTGCGGTACTGGCGTCCGTGTTCGTCCAGCAGTACCACGGTGTCGGAGGGTTGCAGCTGCCGCAGGATTTGTTCGCCCTCCTGCTGCTTCTGCTGGGCCTCGCTGAGGCTCTTGGTGTTCTTGAGTTCGGGTATGGTGACGATGTCGAAGGGCATATAGTGGCCAATGCGCTCCACGTAGTCGTCAATCACGCACTGGAAGTGCTTGTTGACCGTCTTGCCAACCTGAATCAGAATGGTCTTCATCTCGTAGCGTGGAATCCTTCGAGGTTGTCGTATCGGCGCACCATCATGCGGCGGTAGATGTTGCGCATCCAGTAGGGCTCGCCCAGGGTGAAGGCCAGCCCGATGGTGATGAGCACGGCGTAGGCCACGGTCTCCGAGAAGATGGTCTGGAGCAGCATGACCAGCACGATGGGGGCAAAGAAGCCCACCATCGACACGATGGCTTGCCACTTGTTCTCCATCTGGTTCTTGCCGGTAATTTTGTCGTTCAGTGGCAGCGTCACCTTATTATATATGGCCATTTGGAACAGCATGCAGTAGACGGGCCCCGTAGCCGTCAGCAGGTAGGCCAGCACCATGAGGATAGAGAACTGGCCGGTGAAGACGGGTATCAGGCAGAAGAGCAGGGGCAGCACCAGTATGGCGCAGTAGAAGTAGTACTTGGCGCGTAGCAGCGTCAGGATGTTCTCCTCGTGCACCATCAGCATGTCGATGTAGTTGCCCTCGGGACACATCACCTTCGTCAGGTTGACGGCACCGAAGAAAATGAAGCCGTAGAGACACCAGAAATTGCGCTCAAACGTTGAGTTATAGACGTTGCCGAAGGCTATCATCAGCGAGAAGAACAGGATGATGCACACTCCCTGGATGAAGCGTGCACGGATGGCCTTGTTGCGCATGGTGCTCTTGATTTCCAGTTTCAGGTATTCACCAATCTGTCCGAAGCGGTTCAGTGCCGTGAATTCTGAGACGTGGCGCAACTTGGTCTTCTCGTGCTTTGATACCTCGTTGTAGACCAAGCGCATCTGCAGCGTACGGTTGACGGCGAAGAGCCCCAGGAACAGCACCACCAGTATGGCAAACGCCCACCACGAGAAGGCATAGTCAGCCAGCACGTCGCTGACGGCATCCATACACTTGTCGAGCACGGCATCGGGCAGCACGAGGAAGGGCAGCACCACCGAACCATAGACCATGACGGGCAGCACCCACCACCACATAGACTGGTTGACCAGCGTGCGTACCAGCAAGTACCACTGGCTGTTGATGACCACCATCAAGTGAAGCATGACGAGCATGCCCAGAGCCTCCCACGTGGTCAGCCCGCCACACCAGGCGATGAACACGTAGGGCAGGTAGAGTGTCATCCAGACCAGGTTCGTCATGTCCAGAATCTGACGCACCAGGAAGCAGTCTATGGCCGCATACTTGCTGATGGGGGTCAGTAGGTAGGGCTTGACCAGCATCAGTGGCGTCTGCTGCGTCATAAAGCGCATGCCGAAGTCCAGCAGCATGAAGAAGGGTAGGGCAAACAGTAGTATTTCGGGCGTGTCCTCCTTGACGGCTATCCAGCCCAGGAAGGTGCCCAAGGCGATAAACTCAACGACAAAGATGGCTATGCCGATGTAGCCGAACAATTTGCCATACTGGTTGGCCTCGAACATCGGATGGCGCTTCTCGCTGAGTTTGGTATTCTTGCGCAGCAGCCAGAAAAGTTGCAATCTATTCATCGCCTCTTAACTTTCAACTCTCAACTGTCAACTCTCAACTATCGTAGGTCAATCACTTCGGCCTTCGGGAAGTCCTTCGAGTTGAAGCGGAAGGTAGCGTCGGCAATGGGCTTCTGGTGGATGGTACAGCTGCTGATGTCGATGGTAGTCCACTTCTTGTCGCGCAGAAACTTGATGCTGGCCGGCGTATAGGCCACACCCGCCACCTGACCCTGCCATACTGAGATGTAGGCCTCCGGCACAGCCTTGTTCTTGGCCGTGGCCTTCAGGTGGATCACGTAGCGCGAACCTTCTTTCTTCATCGTGTAGCTGTAGCCCTGGCGATACAGGTAGACGATGTCTGCGGGGTTGCTGTAGTCGGTCGACTTGGGCGTACTGACGTTCACCTCGTCAATGCCGTTGGCACCGTGGTTGACGGCCGCCCACTGGGTCTTGCCGTCATACCAGACGAGCATCTTGTCCGACCGCAGGCAGTACTTCTTGCCTTTCACCATGAAGCGCCCGTTGGCTAGATTGTTGCCTTTGCCGTCCTTGATGTGGAAGGCGGCAGAAAAGCCGTTCTTGTTTGATAACGCGGCAGCCGTCTTGTCCAGCACTTGCTTGGCGGTCTGCCCGTAGGATGCCACCGCCATGAGCAGCATCAGCATGATTGTTTTTATCCTCTCCATTGTGCTAATAAGTTTTCTAAGCTGTTTTCATCCATAATCAATACTTCGCGGGGTTTCGAACCGTGAGCAGCACCCACGATGCCGGCCTTCTCCAGCTGGTCCATCAGTCGGCCGGCACGGTTGTAGCCGATGGCAAACTTACGCTGGATGAGGCTCGTCGAGCCGCTCTGTTCGCGGACGATGAGGTGTGCGGCATCCTCGAACATCGGGTCAAGGTGCTGCATGTCCACGTCGCGGCTTTCGCCACCACCGTCGTCGTCGCCCAGGTCGGGCAGCGGCAGTTCGAAGGCACTGAGGTAGCCCTGCTGATTGGCAATGAACTGGTTGATGCGCTCCACCTCGGGCGTGTCGACAAAGGCACACTGCACGCGCACCGGTTCGCCGCCGTTCAGGTAGAGCATATCGCCTCGGCCTATGAGCTGCTGGGCACCCGGTCGGTCCAGGATGGTGCGCGAGTCAATCATGGCATCCACGCGGAAGGCAATACGGCTCGGGAAGTTGGCCTTGATGGTACCCGTAATGATGTTGGTGGTAGGAC
>DFGF01000117.1 GCA_002371715.1 Prevotella sp. UBA3757 | reverse complement strand
GCCGATTTGTTCTCGTGACACACAATTTCGATGCAAAGTTACGCTTTTTTTGAAAAAAACAAGCCAAAAGTTTGGCAGAATGAAAGAAAAAACATAATTTTGCACGCAATAAGTAACAAAAGCAACAATGTTGATGACAAGAATGGCAAATTTCTGGTGGTGGCGCAACTCAAGATTCGGACAATCGTGAGAAGATAGCCATGCACACATCTCAGAAAGGTGCAGCACAACATACAAAAGGCCTGTCGTTCTTGCGACGGGCCTTTTTAAGTAAAAAGACAACCCACAAAAGAAACAATTAGAGAAGACAACCCACAAAAACAACAATTATATGAATTATCAAGTAGATGAAAAAGGTTATTACGGAGAGTTTGGCGGTGCCTACGTGCCCGAGATTCTCTATGCCACGGTCAGGAACCTCCAGGAGCAGTATCGGGGCATCGTTGAGAGCCAGGAGTTCAAGCAGGAGTACCATGCACTGCTGAAAGACTACGTGGGCCGTCCAAGCCCGCTGTATTTTGCACGGCGCATGAGCGAGAAGTACGGCTGCCAACTGTATCTGAAGCGAGAGGACCTGAACCACACGGGTGCTCACAAGATTAACAACACCATCGGTCAAATCCTCCTGGCCAAGAAGATGGGGAAGACGCGCATCATAGCCGAGACCGGCGCCGGACAGCATGGCGTGGCCACGGCCACGGTTTGCGCACTGATGGGCATGCAGTGCGAGGTGTTCATGGGTGCCACGGACGTGGAACGCCAACACACCAACGTTGAGCGCATGAAGATGCTGGGAGCCCAGGTGCATCCGGTCCGCACCGGCAACATGACACTGAGCGACGCCTGTTCGGAAGCCATCCGCGACTGGTGTTGCCATCCGGCCGACACGTTCTATATTGTAGGCTCCACTATGGGACCGCACCCCTACCCCGACCTCGTGGCAAGGATGCAGAGCGTCATATCCGAGGAAATCAAGTGGCAGCTCGAAGAGAAAATCGGCCGCGACTATCCCGATTACCTCATGGCCTGTATCGGTGGCGGCAGCAATGCCGCAGGCACCATCTATCACTATATGGACGACGAACGCGTAAAAATCGTGCTGGCCGAGGCAGGCGGTCACGGCTGGGACACGGACTATACCGCCGCCACTATCCATCGCGGCACGACGGGCATCCTGCATGGTGCCAAGATGTTGGTGATGCAGGACAACGACGGACAGATTCAGGAGGCCTTCACCATTTCTGCCGGACTGGACTATCCCGGCGTGGGACCCATGCACTGCAACATGGCCCGCCAGGGCCGCACCCAGGTGCTGAGCATCAACGACGACGAGGCCATCCGTGGCGGCTACGAACTGACGCGCATGGAGGGCATCATTCCCGCCATCGAGAGTGCCCACGCCATTGCAGCACTGGCCAAGGTACCGTTCAAGAAGGACGACGTGGTGGTGCTGACCGTTTCAGGGCGCGGCGACAAGGATGTAGAAACCTATCTGAAAAACAAGCAATTAGCAGGAGACTATGGAAACTTTTAACAAGCAATTAGCAGGAGACTATGAAAATTTTTAAATACCTCACGGCAAGCCACACAATCTTAGGCGACCTATACACGCCCGTCGGCGTGTATATGCGACTGCGTGACCTCTATCCACAGTCAGCACTGATGGAGAGTTCTGACTATCACGACCAAAGCAATTCACGCTCGTTCATCGGCATTAATCCCATCGCCTCGGTAGCTGTTGGCCACGGCGTGGCCACCATCACCTTCCCTGATGGCACCTCGTCGCAACGCCAACTCGGCACCGACTTCGACACGGCCGACGCCATTCATGCGTTGACAGACCGCATACAGGTTGAGGGTGACGATGCCGGCGCGATGGGGCTGTTCGGTTATACCTCGTTTAACGCCATTCGTTACTTCGAGAACATTGCCGTGAAGGACGAGACACAGCCCAAAAATGATGCACCCGACATGCTCTATATATTATATAAGGTGGTCATCGTGTTCGACCATCATAATAACCAGCTAAAGGTAATCGCCCTGGTCTCGGATAATCAGAGTAATCAGAATAATCAGAGTAATCCCGAAATCCTGGCCATCCTCAAAGCCATGAATCGCGCCAGTGTCCGCGAATACGACTTCCACCCCGTCGGCGACGTCCGCTCCACACTGACCGACGAGGAGCACAAGGCCAATATCCGGCGCGGCATCCGCCACTGTCTGCGCGGCGACGTCTTCCAGATTGTGCTCTCGCGACGGTTTATACAGCGCTACGAGGGCGACGACTTCAAACTCTATCGCGCCCTGCGCAGCATCAACCCCTCGCCCTACCTCTTCTATTTCGACTTCGGCGGTTTCCGCATATTCGGGTCATCGCCCGAGACGCACTGCCGCATAGAGGGGCGACGTGCCTACATCGATCCCATTGCCGGAACGACCAAGCGCACGGGCGACGCCAAGGCCGACCGCGAAGCTGCAGAGTTCCTGCGTCAGGACCCGAAGGAGAACGCCGAGCACGTGATGCTGGTCGACCTGGCACGCAACGACCTGAGCCGTAACTGCCACGGAGTCCGTGTAGAGTACTATAAGGACATCCAGTATTATAGCCACGTTGTGCATCTGGTAAGCCGCGTCAGCGGAGAACTGGATGACGGGCGCGACCCCATACGCGCCTTCATCGACACCTTCCCCGCAGGTACACTGAGCGGTGCTCCGAAGGTTCGCGCCATGCAACTCATCTCGGAATACGAGCCTCACAACCGTGGCGCCTACGGTGGCTGTATCGGCATCATCGGGCTGGACGGAAGCCTGAATCAAGCCATCACCATCCGCACCTTCGTCAGCCGTAATGGGGAACTGTGGTTCCAGGCCGGTGGCGGCATCGTAGCCAAAAGCAACGAGGAGTATGAACTACAGGAAGTAAACAACAAACTTGGTGCGCTGCGGCGTGCCATCCAAACAGCAGAGCAGTTATGAAAATAGTCATCATCGACAATTACGACTCGTTTACCTATAATCTGGCCCATCTGGTACGCGAGTTAGGCACCCAGGTAACGGTAGTGCGTAATGACCAGTTCCAGCTCGACGACCTCACGTCGTTCAGCAAAATCATATTGAGCCCGGGGCCGGGCATCCCCTCGGAGGCAGGGCTGTTGCTTGACGTCATCCGCCGGTATGCCGGCTACAAGCCCATCCTGGGCGTATGTCTGGGGCATCAGGCCATCGGCGAGGTGTTTGGCGCCAAGCTCGAAAACCTCAGCAACGTCTTCCATGGCGTGGCTACCGAGGGCAGTCAGCTGGGCAACGATCCTCTCTTCTCTGGTCTGCCCCGCCGTATCACGATGGGTCGCTACCACTCGTGGGTGGTGTCTCGCGACGGACTGCCCGACTGTCTGGAGGTGACGGCTGTCAGCGATGAAGGACAGATTATGGCTCTCAAGCACAAGGAGTTGAACGTGCGCGGCATCCAGTTTCACCCTGAGAGCGTGCTGACACCCGACGGCAAGAAGATGCTCCAAAACTGGCTGTTTCTTTAATACGGGGAGACAGGAATACGAGAATACAAGAAGACAGAATAACGAAATATTTAAAAAGACAGACAAAGACTATGAAAGAGATCTTAACAAAGCTCCTCAACCATGAGGTACTCTCCCGCGAGGAGATGAAGCAGATTCTGATTGGAATCACACAGAGCGAATATCCCACCGAACAGGTGACAGCACTGCTCACAGCCCTGCAAATGCGCGGTGTCACCGTCGACGAACTGCTGGGGTTCCGCGACGGAATCCTGGAAACCGGCGTACCCGTTCCCCTGCATTGCGACCGCTATATAGATGTCGTGGGTACAGGTGGCGACCGCAAGAACACCTTTAACATCTCGACGACGTCGTGCTTCGTCATTGCCGGTGCCGGCTACAAGGTGGCCAAGCATGGCAACTATGCTGCCACCAGCACTTCAGGCGCCTCGAACGTCATTGCCCAGCACGGCGTCAAGTTTACCGACGACATCGACCAGCTGAACCGCTGCATGGACGAGGTGGGCATCGTCTATCTGCACGCACAGCTGTTTGCCCGCGCCATGAAGTTTGTCGGCCCGATTCGCAAGGCACTCCAGTTTCCCACCATCTTCAACCTCCTTGGACCGCTGGTCAACCCCAGTCAGCCCAGCTGCCAGCTGCTTGGCGTGGCCAATCTCGACCAGATGCGCCTCTATCACCAGGTATATCAGCGCCTGGGCATTGACTATGGCATCGTAAACAGCATTGACGGCTACGATGAAATCTCGCTGACTGGCGACTTCAAGGTGACGACAAACCATTACGAGCGGATTTTTGCACCTGCCGACCTAGGCTTTCAGGCAGCACGCCCCGAGGAACTCGTGGCCGGCGCCACGGAGCAGGAAGCCAAGGAAATATTCGATGCCGTACTGGAGAACCGCGCACTGCCCGCCCAGAAGAACATCGTCTTGGCTAACGCGGCATTTGGCATCCAGGTATTGGAACGAGGCCAGCTGTCCATCGAAGACAGTATTGCCAAGGCTCGCGAAGCTATCGACAGCGGCAACGCTTTAAGAACATTCAAGAAATTCGTAGAACTGAACTCATGAAGGATATTCTACAGGAAATCATCACCACCAAGCGCGAAGAACTGGAACGTATGACCGCCCCTAAGCCCTCGCTGCGCCAGGCACTGCTCCAGTCCGCGACGGGCATCATAGCCGAGTTTAAGCGCCGCTCGCCCTCGAAGGGGTGGATTAAGGAGGAGGGACGGCCAGACGTCATTCCGTTGAGCTACCAGCAGAATGGTGCCGCAGCACTCAGCATCCTTACCGACAAGCATTATTTCGGCGGCCACGACAACTTTATCCGTGAGGCGCGCCTGTCGGGGGTCACGCTGCCCATCCTTTACAAGAACTTCGTCGTCAGCGAGCTGCAGCTCTACGAGGCATTGCTTTGCGGCGCATCGGCCGTGCTGCTCATTGCCGCCTGTCTGACGAAGCAGCAGTGTGGCCTGCTCATCGGCAAGGCCCACGAACTCGGACTGGAGGTGCTGCTCGAGATGCACGACGAGCGGGAACTGGAGTATGCCGAACTCAGTCCTGACCTTTGCGGCATCAACAACCGCAACCTCGGTTCCTTCGTCACCGATGTGCAGAACAGTTTCCGGCTGGCAGAACTGCTGCCACAGGACGCTGTCAAGGTCAGCGAAAGCGGCATCAGCCATCCGCAGACGGTACGCCAGTTGCGCGAGGCCGGTTTCCGGGGCTTCCTCATCGGCGAGAACTTCATGAAGACGCCCGACCCCGGTCAGGCACTTAACGACTTTATCTCACAGCTATGATTATCAAGGTTTGCGGCATGCGTGAGGCCGACAACATCCGCGAGGTCGAAGCACTGCGCCCCGACTGGATGGGCTTCATCTTCTGGCCACGGTCCAGCCGCTATGTCAGCGTCCGGCCTGCATACATGCCTGAGCATTCGAAACGCGTCGGCGTGTTTGTTGACCAGGACATCGAGGAGGTTCGGCGCATTGCCGCTGACTATGCGCTCGACATCATCCAACTGCATGGTCAGGAGTCGCCCGACTACGTCCGGCAACTGAAGCAGTGGCCGGTCATCAAGGCGTTCAACATCAGCCACGCCGGGGATTTGGCAGCAACGACGCCCTACGAGGGCGCAGCAGACTATTTCCTGTTTGACACGAAGGGCAAGTCCGTCGGTGGCAACGGCGTAAAATTCGACTGGAGTCTGCTGGCATCCTACCGGGGTCGTACGCCCTACCTGCTCAGCGGTGGCATTGGCCCCGACGACGCCCCCGCCCTCCGCGCCCTGTTTACCGATGACAGCGCGTTTAGTGTAGGCAGCGGCTCCGTCGCTGCCCGCTGCCAAG
>DFGF01000064.1:2382-3274 GCA_002371715.1 Prevotella sp. UBA3757 | reverse complement strand
CTCCTTCAGGAAGTTGGCTACCAGCGACAAGTCGCGGTCGAAGAGCCAGCACACCAGACCCAGGGCAAACATATTACGCGACTTCAGGATGGCCTTGTTGTCCATGCCCGTGTCAGCCAGACAGTCCTTCACCATCTGTGTCAGGGGGCACTGGATGACGCGGTCAGGGTCGATACCCATCTCGCCCAGATAGTCCTCCGACTGGAACTGAGCCTTCTCCAAGTCCTTAGGACCGAAGGAGTCGGTGTCGATGATGATGGTGGCATCGGGCTTGGCATAGCGATACTGCGTCTTCAGCGCAGCAGCATTCATAGCCACCAGCACGTCGCACTTGTCGCCAGGCGTGTACACCTGCCCGGCACCGATGTGCACCTGGAAACCGCTCACACCCGTCAGCGAGCCTTGCGGGGCGCGGATGTCGGCAGGATAGTCGGGGAATGTTGAGATACCGTTACCTACAGTCGCCGAGACCGTAGAAAAGATGTTTCCGGCCAGCTGCATGCCGTCGCCGGAGTCTCCAGAGAATCGGACAACTACCTGTTCGAGTTCTTGAATGTCTAATTGTTCAGCCATAAATATATTTAATATATGTGTAACTCTATTTTAAAAAACGCCTGCAAAGTTCGCAAATATTCATCTAATATCCAAACAAATTGCAATAAAAATGCAGTTACCGCCCTCTTTTTTGGCAGAAGCTGCATTTTTATTCACTACCGAACGTTATCCGCTTGTTATTAAGCGGAATGCATTGGATTTCGTAGGTATGTAAAAAATTTGTATTTAAATAGTAAGACAATTTGAATTACCCTCACATACTCACATCACCCCCTTCAACCCTCGATAGATAAAGGGATACGATAAAAAACGAGACTACGGCTCGTCAGCAGTCCGA
>DFGF01000064.1:0-2317 GCA_002371715.1 Prevotella sp. UBA3757 | reverse complement strand
GCAGTCCGAAGGGACGGACCAAGTCAGTAGTCGAACGACGAGCCCCCAAGGAACTCGCGCAACAGCGACGTAGGCGGAATCTGTGCTTCAGGAATGGGGCTGATGTATCTGAGGAACTTCCTGAGCCGGTAAGCTTCAGCATGTTCGACACAGCTCTCGGGCACCTGTTCCAGCAGGGGTTCGGCCTGTTGCTTGATGACGGCGAGTTCGAAGAGCATGGCGGAGTTGAACATGGCGTCGGCATTCTCCTGGAAGGGGAATATCCAGCGGTTCTCGCCCTTGCGCACGCTGGGCCAGCGGCGGATGGTCTCCTGTGCCGACACGCCACGATACTTGTAGTCGCGGATGATGCGGCGCAGCAGGCGGTTGTCGGTGGTGGGTATGTAGTTGTGGTTGTCCAGCAGGATGGTTGTCAAGGCCGACGCGTAGATGCGGAACTTCTGGCTGTCGGGAATCTCGGCGGTCAGCTCGGGGTTCAGGGCATGAATGCCCTCGACCACCAATATCTCGTTGCCCTTCAACTGCAGGTGCCTGCCACTCCACTCGCTCTTGCCCTGCTGGAAGTTATAACGGGGCAGCTCCACCTCCTCACCACGGAACAGAGCGTTCAGCTGCTGGTTGAGCAGGGGAATATTCAGCGCATGGAGGTGCTCAAAGTCGTAGTCGCCATTCTCGTCGAGGGGTGTCTGGTCGCGGTCCAGGAAATAGTCGTCCAACGAGATGCCTATGGGCTTCAGCCCGTTGACGGCCAGCTGGACGCTGATGCGCTTGCAGGTAGTCGTCTTGCCACTGGACGAAGGACCTGCAATGAGCACCATCCTGATGCCGGGCCGATGGGCTATCTCGTCGGCTATCTGGGCTATCTTCTTCTCCTGCAGGGCCTCGCTGATTTGTATCAGTTCGTTGGTATGTCCCTCACGGATGGCTCTGTTGAGGTCGCCCACGGTACGCATACCTAAGATGCCCTGCCAACGGTGGTGCTCCTTGAAGATTTCGAACATCTTGTCCTGTCGGACGAAGGCTCCAAGCTTGGAGGGGTCCTGCTGCGAGGGGATGCGCAACAGCAGTCCGTCGTAGTAGTATTCCACGCCGAACAGATAAAGTTGTCCCGTTGAGGTGAGCAAGGAGCCGTAGTAGTAGTCCAGATAGCCGTCAATGTCGTAATAGGTCGTATAGAGCGAACCCAAGCCCTGAAGCAGCTTCACCTTTGAGAAGGAACGCGACTCGGTGAACATGCGGATAGCGTCCTCCGTGGTGGTCTCGTGACGGTGAATGGGCACATTGGCAGCGATAATCTCCTGCATCCGCTGGCGCACGGCATTGACGTCGTCGGGTGTCACAGGACGGTCCAGGCGCAGGTCTACATAGTAGCCGTTGCTGACGGGGATGTCGATGACCACCGTACAGTCGGGCCACAGGTCGTGGGCAGCCTTGTTCAGCACGAAAAACAGGGTGCGCGTATAGGCTCGCATGGCTGAAGGGTCGTAGAGGCTGAGGAACTCCACTTCCTTCTGCTTATACACGCGGTAGTGCATTCCCTCAACTTTGTTGTTCACACGTGCAGAAATGGGGCCGTACTCCATCTGGAGTCCGATCTGCGCATAGACTTCCTCGAGTGTCGAGCCGGTAGGTACGTCATACATTTCGCCATTGTTGCGACAATGTATCTTGACTGTCTGTTCCATAGTAATGAGTGTCTTTAGATTGTTGATAGTGTTGCAAAAGTACGAAGAAAAGACGAAAGCACAAAGAGAAAAGCGAAAGAAAAATGCGATTTCGCTTTGCTTTTCACATATTTTTTATTATCTTTGTGGCCGAATTCGAATCAAAAGATATCTTTTATGCTGATTTTATTTAAATTACTCGGTTCATTGGCTTTGCTGATGTTTGGTATGAAGTCAATGAGTGAGGCCCTGCAGAAAATGGCAGGTCCGCAGTTGCGTCATGTGTTGGGGGCTATGACCACCAATCGCTTTACAGGTATGCTTACAGGTATGCTTGTGACAGCGTCAGTACAGTCATCAACGGCAACGACAGTAATGACGGTCTCGTTTGTGAATGCCGGTCTGTTAACACTGGCGCAGGCGATTTCTGTCATTATGGGTGCCAACATTGGTACTACCCTTACCGCATGGATTATGTCGGCAGGTATGTCATTTGACATTACCAGTGCTATTTATCCTGCTTTCTTTATTGGTATCATTTTGATTTATCTGAAGAGGTATCGCTATATCGGTGATTTCCTGTTTGGCTTGTCATTCTTGCTTTTAGGCTTGGGAACCCTTCGAATGACGGGAACGGAGATGCATTTGGGCGA
>DFGF01000151.1 GCA_002371715.1 Prevotella sp. UBA3757 | reverse complement strand
GTGCAGTTCTCGCACATCATGGCAGGAGGCTATGCCGCAGGCTACTACAGCTACAAATGGGCAGAAGTGCTGGATGCCGATGCCTTCAGCGTCTTCAAGCGCCACGGCATCTTCGACCGGAAGACGGCACAGAGTTTCAGAGACAATATACTCAGCAAGGGAGGCACGGAGCACCCGATGACGCTCTATAAGCGCTTCCGAGGCGGAGAACCAACAATAGATGCATTATTAAAACGAAATGGTATCAAACGATAAACAACACAAATTCGACCTGCGCTACTTGCAGATGGCAAAGATATGGGCGCAGAACTCCTACTGCCAGCGCCGACAGGTGGGTGCACTGGTGGTGAAGGAAGGTATGATTATCAGCGACGGCTATAACGGTACGCCAAGCGGTTTCGAGAATGTCTGCGAAGACGACAACAACGTGACGAAGCCCTACGTGCTGCACGCCGAAGCCAATGCCATCACCAAGTTGGCACGCTCGTCGAACAATTCCGACGGTGCCACCATCTATATCACGGCATCGCCCTGCATCGAGTGTGCCAAACTGATTATCCAGGCGGGCATCAAGCGAGTGGTCTATGGCGAGCAGTACAGACTCACCGACGGTATCGACCTGCTGAAGCGTGCCGGCATCGAAACTATTTACATGAATCCTGACGAAGTATGAACCAGAAGAAGAACAACAGATACATGCCCATACTGATGGCTCTCAGTGTGGTGGTAGGCATATTGATTGGTACATTCTATGCCAACCACTTCTCAGGCAACCGCCTGAGCATCATCAATTCGGGCAGTAATAAACTGAACAACCTGCTGCGACTGGTGGACGACCAGTATGTAGATACGGTGAACGTGAACGACCTGGTGGAGAAGGCCATGCCCCAGATATTAGCCGAGCTGGACCCCCACTCTGTCTATATCTCTGCCAAGGATATGCAGATAGCCAACGACGACCTGAAGGGTTCGTTCTCGGGCGTGGGCATCGAATTCACCATCCGACAGGACACCCTGCATGTGCAGAACGTCATCAAGAACGGACCTGCCGAGCGTGCGGGCCTGATAGCCGGCGATAAGATTGTGAAGGTGGACGACAAGGAGTTTACGGGTAAGACACTGACCAACGAAGAAGCCATGCACCGACTGAAAGGTCCGAAGGACACGAAAGTGAAACTGGGCGTGCTGCGCAACCACGAAAAGACACTCCGCAACTTTGTGGTGACCCGTGGCGACATCCCGACGAAGAGTGTGACGGCTGCCTATATGCTCGACGACAAGACGGGCTATATCCGCATCAAGAACTTCGGCGAGAACACCTATCCGGAACTGCTGATAGCTCTGGCACAGCTGTCGCAACAGGACTTCGAGAACCTGACCATCGACCTGCGCGGCAATACGGGCGGATACCTGGAGTCGGCAGTACAGATAGCCAACGAATTTCTGCCTAAAAACCAGCTCATAGTCTACACACAGGGACGCAAGTCGGCACGACAGGAGTATCGCAGTGACGGACGCGGTTCGTACCAGCGCATCCCACTGGTGGTACTGATTGACGAAGGGTCGGCATCAGCCAGCGAGATTCTGGCAGGTGCTATTCAGGACAACGACCGAGGTACGATTATCGGGCGACGCAGTTTCGGAAAGGGACTGGTACAGAAACCGATGGCGTTCAACGACGGTTCGATGATACGTCTGACCATTGCCCGCTACTATTCACCCTCAGGACGCTGTATCCAGAAGCCCTATGTATCGGGCGACAATAGGGACTATGAGGAAGACCTGCTGGTGCGTTATCAGCATGGTGAGTTCTTCTCGCAAGACAGTATCAAGCACAACGGTCCTGCCTACAAGACCCGCATCGGACGCGAGGTATTCGGCGGCGGCGGTATCACCCCCGACATCTTCGTGGCAGAAGACACAACCGACGTGACCTCTTACTATAAGCAGGCTTCGATGAGTGGTCTGATTATCCAGTTTGCCTACGATTACACCGACAATAACCGCGAGAAACTGAGTGACTACAAGACGATGAAGGAGTTAGGGAAATACCTGACGAAGCAAAACATCGTTGAGAAGTTTGCCGCCTATGGTGAGAAGAACGGACTGAAACGCCGCAACCTGATGATACAGCGTTCGCACAAGCTGCTGGAGCGCTACCTCATCAGCCGAATCGTCTATAACATGATGAGCGAAGAGGCGTGGTTGCAATATATCAACGAAGACGACCCCACCATCGAGCAGACGCTGAAAGTATTCCGCGAAGGCAAGGCGACCCCACAACTTCCACAAAAGGCGGAAGTCAAGAAGACGGCATATCACCGTGACATACGAAGTAATCAGTTGAAACGGATATCCACAATAATCTGCTGACCTGCCACATCGTTCAGCTTCTTCACCAGTTCGGTGCGCATCATCGACAGGTCGGAGCGCAGGGCAGGATTAGACAGGCGGACATAGAGTGTCTGGTTGTAGATATAGGTATTGAGCGTGTAACGGGCTATCACCGGACCAACCACCTGAGGCCACGCCTCCACCAAGCGCTTCTGGAGAAGCGGAGTTTCCAGTCCCTGTTCACGCAGATTACGCAACAGGACATCTCTGAGCGATTCTACTTTCTGTCTAAACATCTTTCTCCGTAATTTCTCCGTTATCTACGTAGAATATCTTATAGTCGAGTGCGCTGCCTCGCAGAATCTGGTCAAGATGGTCGCGGTTGGTATCGGTAATGAAAATCTGACCGAAGGCATCGCCTGAAACGAGGCGCACGATTTGTTCTACGCGCTGGGCATCCAACTTATCAAAGATATCGTCAAGCAGCAAGAGGGGCGTTGTCTGAGAAGACGTGCGCTTGAGGAAATCAAACTGTGCCAGTTTCAGGGCAATGGCAAAAGTCTTGTTCTGTCCTTGCGACCCTTCACGCTTCATGAGATGCCCATCCAAGGTAAACTCCAGATCGTCGCGATGAACCCCATGCAGAGAAAAGCCCACAGCCAAGTCTTTATGGCGGTCGCGCTGGATGACCTCCAACAGCGGACCGCGCTGACAATGAGAGACGTAGTGAAGCCCCACCCTTTCACGACCCGACGAAATCCGGTCGTAGAACTGTTGGAAGAGGGGTATCAATTCCTGTACGAAAGCATCGCGCTTGCGGTAGATTTCCTCGCCCGATTCCGCCATCTGCTCCTCCCAGATTTGCAGAAGCATAGGGTCAGGAGCAGGGTCTTCCTGTTTCAGCAGGGTGTTGCGCTGCTGGTGGGCATTGTTATAACGGGCAAGCGCTTCGATATAGGAACGGTCGTACTGCGAAATCACCATATCCATCAGCCGGCGGCGCTCCTCACTGCTGCCTTCTATCAACAGCGTGTCGGAAGGAGAAACGACGACCAGGGGAATCAGACCGATGTGTTCAGAAAGGCGCTTATACTCCTTCTTGTTGCGCTTGAAGTGCTTCTTGGTGCCCCGCTTCATGCCAACCGAGATAATATCGGAGTATTCAGAATCCTCAGCATTATCTGAATAAGAACCTTCTATCATACAGAAAGGCTCGTCGTGACGGATCACCTGAGAATCTATGGGGTTGGAAGCCGAGCGACAAAACGACAGATAATAGACCGCATCGAGCACATTGGTCTTGCCGACCCCATTGTGACCGATGAAGCAATTGATTTTCGGCGATAACTCCAAAGAGGCTTCGCGAATATTCTTATAATTGAGTATAGAAAGCTTTCTAAGTAACATTTGTGTGCAAAGGTACAAAAAAATGTTCTTTCTTTTTGTATTTCTCCCACTTTTTTGTAACTTTGCAGCCGATTTATGTACGAACTATAATTAAAGAAACAAAAATAATGGCAAACAAAAACCAAAATGCTGCTCCCGAAATAGAGGAGCAGGTAACCAAAGCGGAAGCTTTCTTCGAGAAATACAAGAAGGCTATTATCATCGGCGTCGTTGCACTGATTGTCATCGTGGTAGGCGCTATTCTTTGTAACAATTATTACCTTCAGCCCCGTGAGGCAGAAGCCAGTACAGAACTCGCCAAGAGTCAGGAACTGTTCGGTCAGGCACAATACGACAAGGCCCTTGCAGGTTTCCAGAAGGTTGCCAGTGACTACAGCTCAACAGATGCCGGCAATCTGGCTCAGCTCTACATCGGTCTCTGCCAGGCTAACTTGGGCAAGTGGCAGGAAGCCGTCAATGCGCTGGAGAGCTTCAGCGGTAAGGACGATGCTATGATTTCGCCTGCTGCCGAGGGTGCTTTAGGCAATGCATACGCCAACCTCAACCAGTTGGACAAGGCTGTTGAGCACCTGAAGAAGGCAGCCAAGATGGCTGACAACAACTCGCTGTCGCCCACCTTCCTGATTCAGGCTGGTGATATTCTGGAAAGCCAGGGTAAGAAAGACGAAGCTCTGAAACTCTATCAGGAAGTGAAGGAGAAATACTTCAACTCGATGCAGTATCAGACCATTGACGAGTATATTGAGCGCGCATCTGCTAAGTAATGGCTACCAAGAATCTTTCTGAATACAACGCAGCCAAAGTGCCCGATGCCTCGAATATGATTTTCGGCATTGTGGTATCTGAATGGAATCCTGAAGTGACAGGTGCTCTGTTGGAAGGCTGTGTCAACACTTTGGAGAAACATGGTGCACTGCCTGAGAATATCCATGTAAAGACGGTGCCCGGCTCGTTTGAACTCATTTACGGTGCCCGCCAGATGACACTGAACGACGGTTACGATGCCGTGATTATCCTGGGATGTGTCATTCGTGGAGAGACTCCCCACTTCGACTATATCTGTCAGGGAGTGACACAGGGTATAGCCCGTCTGAATGCCACTAACAACATTCCCGTTGTCTATGGACTGCTGACAACTGAGAACATGCAGCAGGCTTTGGACCGTGCCGGTGGCCGTTTAGGCAATAAAGGCGACGAGTGTGCCGTAGTAGCCATTAAGATGGCTAAATTCTAAAGCAGCTATGAAACGTAGCATATATACCAATGCTACACTGGCTATGATAGCCGGTGTAGCATTTATCATATAATATATAATAAGGTATGAAATTCATCAGTTGGAACGTAAATGGACTGAGAGCCTGTGAAGGAAAGGGCTTCAGTGCTATCTTCAAGGAGCTGGATGCAGATTTCTTCTGTCTGCAGGAGACCAAGATGCAGGCAGGACAGCTCGACTTGCAGTTTGAAGGCTACCAGTCGTATTGGAACTATGCCGAGAAGAAAGGCTACTCCGGCACCGCCATCTTCACCAAGCATCAACCCCTGAATGTGACGTATGGCATCGGCATCGATGCACACGATCATGAAGGCAGAGTGATAACGCTGGAGATGGAATCATTCTATTTGGTGTGCTGCTATACCCCTAACTCGCAGGACGGTCTGAAGCGACTGGACTATCGCATGACATGGGAAGACGACTTCCGACAGTATCTGAAGAAACTGGACGGGCAAAAACCTGTGATACTGTGTGGCGACCTGAACGTAGCCCACGAGGAGATAGACCTGAAGAACCCCAAGACCAATCGTATGAATGCCGGTTTCACCGATGAGGAGCGCCAGAAGTTCAGTGAACTGTTGTCGGCAGGCTTTATCGATTCGTTCCGTACGCTCTACCCTGAGCAAGTCACCTATTCCT
>DFGF01000140.1 GCA_002371715.1 Prevotella sp. UBA3757 | reverse complement strand
TCGTCGGCACCGAAGCGCTGGTGCAGCAGTTCCACCAACTCTGCCATCTCCCCGATGTTGTGCTTACTGACATTCAGACGTATGCGAGTATGGATGCCAGTGCCGGTCAGCAGGCCGATGTTCTGCAACACACGCTCAAAGGCATTCACACCTTGATAGACGTAGTCCTTCACGCGGTTGTAGGTCTGTGCAGTGCCGTCGAGGGTAATCTGCACAAGTTGCAACTGCCACAAGTCCTTGGCACGCTGAGCCATTTCGGCATCGAACAGATAGCCGTTGGAAATCATGCCCGAACGGAATGGCACCCCCTGCTGGCTGAGTTCCGTGCAAATCTGGTCGATGGCCTTGGCGTTGACCAACGGCTCGCCGCCAAACCAACTGATATGGACAGTCTCGCTGCCACGGTGTGCCACGATGTAGCGCACCACCTTGCTGGCCGTCTCGGATGTCATGGTGACGGGCTTCGAGCCCTTCTCGAAGCAGTAGAAGCAGCGGGCGTTGCAGCCCGTAGTGGTGAGGATGGTGTAGCCGGTGATAGCCTTGGCGGCGGGCTTGAGTAGCGCTGCCATCTGGCGAATCTGGTGGCAGAGCTTCTGGTCGTCGTTCTCCTGCGGCACTAAGAACCAGCGGTCTATCAGTTCGCGCTGCGCCGTGAGGTCGGCGGCCTCGTCCGGCTGCAGTAGCACCATTGAGCACGTCAGCGTATTATAGAGCAACAGCCCGTCGGTCACGGGCTGCTGAACTACATAGGTCATCAGGCGGTAGTGCTCACCATCAACGCGTTTCTGCCGGCCTACAATCTGTTCATACTGTAATGGTGTCGGGATAATGACTTGCACTGTTTTTATTACATATTAGTAAAACACGAATCACACCACGCTGTACCACATGATGATGCACTATCCAAGAGATTGCGTTTCATCTCTACCACCTGCAGTTCTGGTTTCTCGAATTTCTTCTTTCCTTCCATAATTGTATAAACTTTAAAGGGTTAATATAAAAGTAAATTTCTCCATCATTCAATGTTTTAGCATGCAAGGACGGTGCAAGCCGAATGCAATCAAGTTCACTTGAATTGCTGAGGCGCCGCCCGTTCTCGCTCGTTTTGCGAGCAAAGTTACAAAATATTATTCACGTTTTATGGATAAAGCATTTTTACCCCCCCCGATTTTAACAAAGATTAACCTTATTTGTTAAAAGAAGAATAAGCCGTGCTGAGTTTCTCGTCATAGCGGTTCTGTGCGTATGCCGGTCCGTTATAGAGACGGGCAAACGCTTTCCAGTCCTTTTTCTGCAAGGCAGCAAGCATAGACCTGTTTTCCCTGATGAAGCGCACGCTGAGCAGCAACTGCCGACATTCTGACTGGCACATGCTGCTGACAAAGCTTGCTACAGACGGCTCACCACAGGCAGCATGGTTGAAACCCATGATCTGGAACATGCCCCATGAGGCCGAGGCGTTGGCAGCATTCTCATTGATATGTCGGGCACGAAGCAGGCGCTCGTATTCCGCTTCACCACCCTTATAGTGGGCTTTCGTCCACTTGGGATAGAGGATGTCCTCATTGCCACTGGTGAATCTCTGCGGGTCAATGCCTCGTGTACGAAGCTGCTGCCAGAAGATGTGCCCCTCGAAAAGAATGGTGGGACGACCGCTGTGCAGGAATCCGCCCTTACCGCCAGTCTCCACTTTCTGCACGGCCTTCAGGGCGGCAGGTTCACAGTCGAGCAGCATGGCAGCCCGGTCGAAGTCGGTTTCGGTGATTCCATACTGGGGGCGCTCGTCGTGGAAGAAAAGCATCTCCCATGTCTTATAGCCCACAATACCGTCTGCATCAAGACCGTTTTGCTTCTGGAAGTCAACAACTGCCTGTAGTGTGGTTTTGTTGAACTCGTGGGTAGGATTGTGCGGAATGTCAAGCAGTGTCTGCAAGACATCCACGTCAGGTCCTGTACTGTTGTATTTGATTGTATTCATGATTTTTTACTGTTTTTGAGATGATTAGAAATTCTTGCTTCTTTTGTCAAAATCCCTCTGGGCCTGTTGAAACTTCTTCAGGGCATCTATGGCCGGGCGCGACTCCTGCTGGTTGATGTTCAGGCGTAGTCCGCAGTGAGGGCAGAGAATGGACGAGTCGGTAATGATTTGCTGCATGCTGACAGGAATGAACCCGCCACACTGTGGGCAAGGCATACCGCTGGGGCGTTGTGCCTGCTGGGTAACTCCGACATGCGGGGCACCAGGATTGCTGTTGTAGGATTGTCTATTATGCATATTTGTATCTTTAATCTTTATCGGTTATTATCATTCTGTCTTCTTTGTGGGTTCGACATCCTCCACCTGCAGGTTGCTGGCGGTTAGCCGCAACATATTGGAGAGGCCTGCGGGGACGTCAGCCTGACGCATCTTTATATGCACCTTCATGTTGGCAGACAACTGCTGCTCGCTTTTCCCTGACAAGGAGCCAGAGCCACCTCTGGGGGCAAGCGACGCACGCAGGCGGAACGGACTGGCAGACGGAGAACCTTTGTCTATCCGTCCCTTTCCGTAATCAAACGAATCATCGCTGCTCGATGATACTGCATCAAGAATGTTGATGTCAAAATCGAAGTCGGCTTCCTGAATCTGTAGCAACGGCAGTGGCAGAAGTGTAACCAACGGAATGCAGACAACCTTGGTGCGGCTGCCGTCGGCATTCGTTTCCAGATAGGAAAACTTCAGCATACGCAGCCTCTTGACTGTGGTATCGCCTTCGTTCGCGTCCTCGAAGGCAATGAGCTGTAGCATATCGTAATAGCGGCGTGAAGAGAGAGCGTCGGCCTCAATAGTCGATACCAACGGTCCCGCAATCAGCTGTTGCAGTTGCATCACCTGTGAGTTGGTTGTGGCGTTTTCAATATTGTCCATAACGAGAAATTGTTTTATGAGTTATACTTACTTGATGATGTCCTCTATGCTCTGTACGGGAAGAGAAAGATCGGCATCATCCGATCTGACATTAAACGATGTAGGCGTAAATTTCAGTTTACAGGTATGTATGGACTCCTTGGGCAGGTTGCTCAGTTCGTCGGCAGTGACCGCCACATTGAGTGTGGGGAACGACTTGGTACGCTTGAATTTGCGGTTCTTGCAGAATTGGGGGACAAGAGCCGTGATTTCAGACTTGACACGCTGAGACATTGCCTTACGGGCACTGCCATCAGGGTCGTTGATAAGCGTGTCCGTGGCCTCGTCGTCATTAACGATTTCCTTGGCTATGGCATCGCTGAAACGATTGATAATCTCTTCTTCATTGGGAGTGCCATTCTTGCGGTCAATAAGCTCATGGATAGCCCCGTCGTAGGATGAATTGATAACATTGGCGATGTATTCAAGATATTCCTTATAGGTCTCATCCTGTTTCTTCAGCTTATCCAGGAACTTGCTGCCCTCCGGAGTCTGAAGCCCATTGGAGGCCACATAGTCAGTAATGATTTCAACAGCCCTCTTTGCGATATTCTGGGAGAGTTCGCGCAGGAACTTGTTGAACTTCTCATAGCGGATTGCGTACTGCTCGTTACTGTCGGATGTGTTGACGACTCCATAGTTCAGCTCCATCTCCATGTCGCTAAGTAGTGCGCCAGGCAGCTGGAAGTCCTTTACCTTGCCGTCGCGTCCGTACTGTTCGCGCAAGGCATACGAATAAAGGTTGGCTTCATGCTGAGCCAGTATGATGTCGCGCATGATAGAGCCGAGTATCACGTTAAGTTGTGCCATAATTCTCTTTTTTGATGTTTATTACTTGTCTTATTTAGGTAAAAGGGGATGCAGGCCGAAGCCTTCGGACAAGCATCCCCAACAACCGTATGAAAAAAGTTTTTCAGTCAGCGGGAGTTGTTACTCCTGTGGCTTGGTGTCCTCAGTTTCCTTCTTGACTACATTCACCTTGACGGTGTTTTCGCCAGCAGTGATTTCCAGGACATCGCCTGCCTTGAACTTTTCTGCGTTGAGGTTGAGAACGACCGAATCCTTCTTCTTGTCATCATCGCTGATGGCAACATCGGTATCGCCCTTCTTGATCTTGAGCAAGGAGTTGTCGAAGAGTCCCTCCTTGTTCTTGTAGGAGATAACCAGATTGTCACCTACGCTCAGGATTGTGGCATTGACCTGCAGTTCACCCTTGGCATCAACCACGTCCAGAGCGGTGCCGAGCAACTCCAGAACCTTGGCCATACCTGCGGGCATGCTTTCCTGACCAGCCTTGACGGCAACATCGATTGTTGACTCCACGGAATACTTTGACTCAGCAGTAGCCTTTGAGTCCTTCTTGGACGAATAGTTGGCCTTCAGGTTTGCCTCCATTGAGAACAGTCCGAGGTTGAGCTCTGCCTTTGCACCCAGTTCGCCACCGGCCTCCGTGTGCTCAGTTGTCTCGCTCGCAGTAGAAGATGATGCCGAGATACTGGCCTTGAAGTTGATGTCGATGGTGTTGATGGCAATGTAGGGAATGGGGACGATCGTCAGAAGGGGAACGTTGAGCTGAACCATGCGGCCACCGCGGTTGAACGAGAACGCCACCATGACGGCACTCTTCTGTCCTTTCTCGTCGGTGTTGAGACCAACTTCCTTGATGAACTCCCAAGATGTTCGTGCAGCCATAGCCTGTGCCTCGATACAGGCATTGAGCGGACCGCCAATCATAGAAGAAAACGGAATTGCCTGCATCGCATTGATGGCGACATTTGCAGGTGTTTTACTTACTTCTGCCATAATAATTATTTCTTTTTTTTGTTTCTGTTATGCCTACTCTGTTTCGAAGCTCAGGCTTCCTAGCCTTGATGTCATACCGACGCGTCTTTATATGGATATGCAAGAGGCCCTTGTCCTTCTGCTTGACGGCTTTTCAGCTTACGCCGTTTTGCAATCTTACAGTTGCACCCCTTTCGGAAATGCACGGCAAAGATAGGCAGAAAACGGCAATGGAGAAGAACGGTTTACACGGATGGCGTGTGTGGTTACATGAAGGGGATAGGATGCATGTCGCAGGTTGTCGCACCTGTCGCCATCATCAGAACCAGTGATTAATAGGGAGCAAGAGATGTTGTATCAATCACATCTACCCATAATTACTGCAACAATGAAGCGACAAAACGGTGCGATGGGGCTTATAGTGCGACAGCATGCGAGGGCGATGCTACAAGCGGTACGGTTGCTAAGTGCCTGTAAATCAGTTGTGCGCAAGTTGCGACAAGTGCGACATGCGGATTGCTTAAAACGGCAGTTCTTCTTGTTTTGTTTCGGTGGGTTCGTCATCAAGTGAGTCACTGAGGAATGTACTCAGGTTGATGCCGTAATGCTCGCAAACATCGGTATAGCAAAAGCAGAGAGGGCGGTCTTGCTCAGTGATAATCTTGCACTTGGGCTTTCCACCCTCCAACACATAGTTCTGCACAGGCTGGCCGTTGGAGTTGATGCGTTTGAACCGCTCAGCAGAGGTTGCCACGCCCAGATATTCCGGAGAAATCTGTAGATAATATTCAATGGACTCATTGGGCAGCGTGCCGACATTCATCTCACGACCAAACTTCTGATAGACATTGAATGCGGTATTCTTCCTGAGCATCAGAATCTGACGAGGCTCACCAAACTCATAGCCGTCCCTCATTTTGTTGGTCTTCAGTCGGCTCTTTGACTTAATGAGATAATCCTTCTCGTTAATGAGTTCGCCCTTCTGCTGCGCACAGCTAATGAGGCTCCAGAAGTTGGTCACCTCGTCGGCACGGTTGCACAGCTTGTTTTGCCGGATCAGTCCGTCCATACAGAGGTCGAGCAGATGGTTATAGGTGAACGGGAATTCGATGCTTCCTTGTAGGGCAAGGTATGCCGATAGGGGAACAAGCCAGTTGTTCTCGATACGGTCTTTCAGTTCCGGATTCCACTTGGGGTGTAAGGTGACATCAGTCTTTGCCTTTTCCCAGGCGAGTTCGAATCGCTCCGTGAACTTGTCGCGCAGACTCACGAGTTGGATGGTGATGTGCGTAGCACCATACATTCGCAGCTGCATCAACTCAGCAAAGCGTTCACGTTCCTGCTGGTTGTGGTGGTCGCGGTCGTAGGCCAGGAAGATGAGTCGTGTAAACAAGGCAATGTCGGCAGTCGGCATCTCCTGACCTGTGAGGATGATGCCAGAGTCCACCCTGGCCTGTTCGCGTTTCTTATCCTTGTCCATGTTCATACGACTGCGCCCGATGCATGCCCAGAGGTCTTTGAGCCATTCAATCTTCTTGGTGTCGATACCGTTCTTGTATTCGTCGATATGGACAAGGGCATTGCTGACGCTGGCTACGGCATCAGCCAGTGCGGGAATGGTGGCCGTCTCAATATTCTGAGGCTCGTTACCCACGACGAAGAAAGCCATCATCGTCTCAGCCAGTTCGGTCTTACCAGAACCCTTTGGGCCAAAGATGTTGAGGATAGGGAAAGAAGGGGACTTCTGCTTATAGACATCCTTGAAGAGCGTAGCCATATAGAAGCAGAGGCTGATAACCGCATTATCGCCAAACACATCGACTATCTTGGAGAAATAGTCGTGTAAGGAGATATTGGAATAGGTCTGGTGGCGGAATTTGCGTTCATTGGAATACAGTTCCGTAGAGTCCTTGTAAATCTGCGACATGGCGGGAAGATAGTAGTTGCGTTTCTCCAGCCTGACGATGCCCTTGTCATCTACAGGATGCCAGACACCATCTTCCAAGGCACCATTGCAGAAACAGTAAAAGCCCTGCTGTTGCCAACCAAGTTGTTTGATTTCCACGGCGGTTTCAGACACCTTGGCCAGATAGCGCATCAGTTGGATTTGTGAAGAGTCATCTGCCAGCCATGTATAGTTGCCTATACCGACAAGTTTCTGACGCAGTTTCTTGGAAGAGGTGAATTCCTCCATATTCAGCTCGATAATCTCTTTTTGTCCGTCGGAGTTGCATATCTCGAACAAGCGGATGGGATGAATATCATCCTTGACATGGAACAGGGGCTTCAGAGTGAAGTTAGACCATTGCTTTTCCTCTCCCTTCTGGTTATAGCCATAATAACAGCCATGCTGGACGGTAAAGCCAAAAGAACGGAGCATGTCAATGTCGCCCTCGTTGTTCTTCTCGGAGAGTTGCTTCTGCCGTTTCTTCATGGCGGTATTGAGAGCCTGACGCCAGATGGTCTTGTTACCGTCAATCCTCGCAAGAGCCGTGATGTATCGCTCCCGAATGGCTTCGTCCTTGATACAGAGGAGCAGTTCACAAGTCTCGTCGATGGCTTTCTGTTTCTCCTCCGTCGTACCGTTCTTGTTGAACCGTTTCTCAAATGCCCATAATAGGAACTCGCGTTCCTCCAACTTGGCAAGATCGGCTTTGTCAGTGAAGAACTCATCAGGGTCTATCTTCTTTGGTTTTTCTACGCTGAGGTCATTGGGAATCTCCTTGACGCTGACGGTGAAGCCTTGGCGCATGGCGAGGGCTCCATTATGGATAACGTTACAAAAGCCTGCACCGAGTTCTTCCTTGTCTTTCGGAATATCTGAGTCTGGGATAAAGCAGAGCGTGCAATCCTGTAAACGATAGTCTTTCAGTTTCTGGAACTGATTGACTGTCCATGAGCCACCAAGAGAGGCTATGGCATTGAAGATACCAA
>DFGF01000139.1:1388-3792 GCA_002371715.1 Prevotella sp. UBA3757 | reverse complement strand
TATCCCGACTTCGACATCAAGATGCTCAACGACTATGCCCACTCGAAGGGCGTGAAACTGCTGATGCACCATGAGACCAGCTCGTCGACCCAGAACTATGAGCGTCACCTGGAACAAGCCTTCCAGCTGATGAACCGCTACGGTTATGATGCCGTGAAGACGGGTTATGTGGGTGACATCATCCCGCGTGGCGACCACCACTATTCGCAGTCGATGAACAACCACTATCTGTATGTGGTCAAGGAGGCTGCCAAGCACCACATCATGGTGAATGCCCACGAGGCCACGCGGCCCACGGGTCTCTGCCGCACCTATCCCAACCTGGTGGGCAATGAGTCGGCTCGCGGTACGGAGTACGAGGCCTTTGGCGGTTCGCGTCCCGACCACACCTGCATCCTGCCCTTTACCCGCCTGCAGGGCGGACCGATGGACTATACGCCGGGCATCTTCGTCACCCGCCTGTCGGAGTGGAGCCAGAACACGTCGTGGGCGCGCATCACCCTTGCCGGTTCGCTGGCCCTCTACCTGACGATGTACTCGCCCCTGCAGATGGCGGCCGACCTGCCCGAGCACTACGAGCGGTTCGACGATGCCTTCCAGTTTATCCGCGACGTAGCTTGCGACTGGGACGAGAGCATCTACCTGGAGGCCGAGCCGGCTGACTATATCACCGTGGCGCGCAAGGCCAAGGGCACTCCGAACTGGTTCATCGGCGGCAAGTGCGACGAGCAGGGCCACAAGACCACCGTCAAGCTGGACTTCCTGGAAAAGGGGCGCAAGTACGACTGCACGATCTATGCCGATGCCCCCGATGCCCACTATGAGACGAATCCGCAGGCCTACACCATCAGCCGCCGCGTGGTGAAGCATGGCGATACCCTCAAGTTGCAGGAGGCCCCAGGCGGTGGCTTTGCCGTATCGCTCATGGCCCGCTAATGTCTCAATGTCTCAATTTCTCAATATCTCAATTCCAAATGGCACTGATAAAAAGTTATAAAGGAATGGCCCCGCAGTGGGGCAAGGACTGCTATTTCAGCGAGAACGCCACCATCGTCGGCGACGTCCGGATGGGCGACAACTGCTCCATCTGGTTTAATGCCGTCGTACGCGGTGACGTGGCACCCATCACCATCGGCAACTGCTCGAACGTCCAGGACGGTTCGTGCGTGCACGTCACCCACGAGACGGGTCCGACGCATATCGGCAACTACGTCACCATCGGCCACAACGTCACCGTGCATGCCTGTACCATACATGACCACGCCCTCATCGGCATGGGAGCCACCCTGCTTGACGGCTGCGAAATCGGCGAGGGAGCCATCGTGGCGGCCGGTGCCCTGGTGCTGCAGAATACCAAGGTGGGCCCGGGCGAGATATGGGGCGGCGTACCGGCCAAGTATATCAAGCCCACGCGCCCCGGTCAGACAGCCAATGCCGAGCACTACGTGGCCTACGCCAGGACGTTCATGGAGGAGAATCCTGAATGTCGCTTCTCAGACGAGCCGTGCAACCGATTGCATAGCTGCTAACGCCTAATTTTGTTCCGAGGAAGGATAGCGAACGGGTTTTCTTCGTAAATTTGCAGGCGAAGAACCCCCCTTTTTTATATATTAACGATGATGAGAAGACTTTTGATTTCGCTCGTGGCCCTGGTGGCCGCTGTGCCCATGACAGCAGAAGGCTGGCCTTCGGACTATGCAGGCGTCATGCTGCAGGGCTTCTATTGGGACGGCTATGCCGACGCCCAGTGGTCGAGACTTGAGAAACAAGCCGACAACCTGGCCACGACCTTCGATTTGATATGGATTCCTCAGAGTGCCAACTGCGGAGGGCAGTCCATGGGTTACGATGACCTCTACTGGTTTGCCGACTACAACAGCTCTTTCGGTACGGCCGACGAGTTGCGGTCGATGATCAGCACGCTGAAATCGAAAGGTATCGGCACCCTGGCCGATGTCGTCATCAATCACCGCAAGAACGTGTCGAACTGGGTGGACTTCCCCAGCGAGACCTACAATGGTGTGACGTACCAGTTGCAGTCGACAGACATCTGCGCCAATGACGACGACGGCAAGACCAAGACGTGGGCCACGCAGAACGGCTACCAGCTCTCCGTGAACTACGATACCGGCGAGGGGTGGGGCGGCATGCGCGACCTGGACCACAAGAGCGCGAACGTGCAGGCGAACGTGAAGGCCTACCTCAGGATGCTGCTGAACGACTTTGGCTACGCCGGTTTCCGCTACGACATGGTGAAGGGCTACAGCGGCACGTTCACCAAGATATATAACGAGGATGCCAAGCCGCAGTTCTCGGTGGGCGAGTGCTGGGACGGCACGAACACCATCAAGAACTGGATAGACGCCACGGGCAAGACCAGTGCCGCCTTCGACTTCCAGTTCCG
>DFGF01000139.1:0-1242 GCA_002371715.1 Prevotella sp. UBA3757 | reverse complement strand
CGGCACAGAACGACGGCAACTGGCCCCTGGTGAGCAGCAGCTATCAGAATGGCAGCTACCGGCAGTATGCCGTCACCTTCGTCGAGAATCATGATACGGAATACCGCTCGGCAACCGCCCAGCAGGACCCGCTGCGCAAGGACACGCTGGCGGCTAATGCCTATCTGCTGGCCATGCCCGGCACGCCATGCGTCTTCATGAAGCACTGGCAGGCTTATGGTCAGGAGATAGCCAATATGGCGGCTGTGCGCCGGGCCGTCGGCATCACGAACGTGAGCCGTCCCGTACCTACTGCCACGACGAAGGACTACTACGCCGTCCAGGTGCAGGGCAGCGACGGCAAAAGGCTGTTGTGCGTGGTTGGTAGTAAGGCCGCCGACTATCAGCCGAATGGCGACCAGTGGAAGAAAGCCATCAGCGGTTACCACTATGTCTATTATGTCCAGGGCATCGACCCTGCTGACATTACCTTCCCTCAGCTGAAACAGGACGTGAAGCCGCAGGATGGCGTATACAGTGGCGTCCCCGCATTCTGCACGGTCGACGCGGGCGAGATCTGCGCCTTCTTCGAGGCTCCCTCCACGTGGGGTTCCCAGATCTTCACCTGGGCATGGATGAACGGTGGCGACGGCAAGGACTATGTCGGCACTTCATGGCCGGGCGTCAGCGCGCGACTGCTGGGCACGGCAGACAATGGCAACAAGGTGTTCAAATGGACGTCGGCCAAGTCGGCGGCTCCCGACATGATTATATTCAGTGGCGGCGGCAGTCAGACCAGCGACATGCCCTTCGTCAATGGCGGCTACTACACCAACGACGGTCGCCAGTCGGTGGTGACGGGCATCAGCACGACGCTCAATGATCAAGTAAAAACAGCCGGTCAAAACGTCTACGACCTCGGCGGCCGCCGCGTGTCACCTTCTGCAGTGCGGCGGGGCCTGTACATCGTCAACGGCCGCAAGGTCGTCAAGTGACGCTCAGTGATTTAACTCTCAACTCTCAACTGTCAACTGTCAACTCTCAACTGCCCTCACCACGAACCAGGCGTGCATCATCAGCGTGGTGAAGAGCCCGTAGTGGCGGCGCATGACGTCGAAGCGTTCGCGTAGCGAGGCCCGGTGGTTGCGGGTGGTGGCCCCCTCCTCAGTATAGTTGGCCACGACCATGTGGGTGTTGCGGAGCTGGAGACCCATACGTTCCGTCTCGCGCATGACGCGGATGCACCAGTCTACATCGGCCGAG
>DFGF01000127.1 GCA_002371715.1 Prevotella sp. UBA3757 | reverse complement strand
GAAAACGAGCAGTTGCGCCCCTACACGATGCAGGAGATTGACGAAATGCTTGACGAGGCAGAAGCCGCCTTTGAGGCCGGTGAGTACCTGACTAACGACGAAGTGTTCCACCACAAGGAAAAAGTAACCGTATGAAGATTCACTGGCACAAACGAGCCGCCGCCCAGTTGCATCAGGTAGAGCCTCACATAGGGTCTGTCCCCCTGTGACGATTTTTCTTTGTTTTTCGCTCACTTATTCGTACCTTTTCGCATGGCGAGAAGGTACTCACGTTCAGAAAAACTCAAATAAATTTGGTTTTTCGTTCACTTATTCGTACCTTTGCAGGCGCAACAGGAAAAGGGAATGGGGTGCGACTCCCCGACTGTCCCGCAGCTGTGAGCAGTCATCGTGAGGGGGGTGAACAACGTAAGTCACTGATATTATTGGGAAGACGTTTGCCTCCGACTGCAAGTCAGAAGACCTTGCCTGCTGTTTCTAAGTCCGTACTTCGAGGCCTCTGGGGTTAGGCCGGAGTCGGCAATACGTGTATTATTATATAAGTCGGGAGGCTTATGTCGTGAGATATACGGCCTCCCCTTTTTTAAATGAAAAATTAAAAATTAAAAATGAAAAATGAAGGATTTGCCAGCGCACAGATGCTTCGACGCACAGTTTTGCTGTGTGCCGTCCTTTTCAGTGCGGTAGCAAACTCTACACTCTACACTCTACACTCTACACTGATCTGTGCTCAGAGCCGTTTCGACAGCATTCAGCATATTGCCGAGGTGACGGTCGTGTCGCGCTATAACCATCAGGAGGTCATACCGTCGCAGACCCTGGGCGGCGAACAGCTCGAGAAGCTGAGTGCCCACTCCGTGGCCGACGCGCTGCGCTACTTCTCGGGTCTGCAGCTGAAGGACTATGGCGGGGTGGGGGGCATCAAGACTGTGAACATCCGGTCGATGGGTACCAACCACCTGGGCATATCGTACGACGGCATCGAACTGGGCAACGCACAAAACGGACAGATAGACCTGGCACAGTTCTCGCTGGACAATGTGGAGGAGATTACGCTGTTCAACGGCCAGAAGTCGGCCCTGCTGCAGCCCGCCAGCGACTTCGGACACGCCGGTGCCGTCTACATCCGTACGCGTGCGCCGCGCTTTGCCGACGGTCGGCGCTACAACCTGCGCTTCAAGGGCAAGTACGGCTCCAGCGACCTCTTCCGGCTCTCGGCACTCTGGGAGCAGCGCCTGTCGCCGAGCGTCAGCAGTTCGCTGTCGGCCGAGGGGCTGACGTCGTCGGGCAAGTACGAGTTCCGCTACCGCCGCAAGCGCCAGGACGGCACCGTGGCCTACGACACGACGGCCACCCGCCAGAATGGCGACATCTGGGCCCTGCGCGCCGAGGGCAACCTGCACGGCATGGTGACGGACGGTTTCTGGAAACTGAAGCTATACACCTATCACTCGGAGCGCGGCATTCCGGGAGCCATCGTCAACAACGTGTGGCGGCGTGGCGAGCGTCAGTGGGACCACAACACCTTCCTGCAGGGCCGCTGGCAACAGCAGCTGCTGCCGCGACTGACGACGCAGGCCGTGGCCAAGTATGCGTACTACCAGACGCGCTACGTCAACCGTGACACGACGCAGCTCATGGTCGACAACACTTACCGCCAGCAGGAGTTCCTGTTCTCGGCGTCCGGCGCCTACGAGCTGCTGCCCTGGTGGAGCTGCTCGCTCAGCTACGACCTGCGCTGGAACCGCTTGGATGCCGACGTGCGCCAGTTTCTGACGCCCCAGCGCTGGAGCCACTACGCAGCACTGGCCTCTGCCGTCAGCCTCGACCGCTTCAAGCTGCAGGCCTCGGTGCTGCTGACCACCGTCAGCGACCGCCGCGAGGGTGCCGGTTCGAAGTCGATGACCGAGCTGACGCCCGCCGTGTTCATGAACGTCTACCCCCTGGCGTCGCGCCACTTCTCCGTGCGTGCCTATGCCAAGAAGAGCTTCCGCATGCCGACGTTCAACGACCTCTACTATACCGAGATGGGCAACGCCCTGCTCCGGCCCGAGAGTGCGCTGCAGTATAATGTCGGCCTGAACCTGGACCGCTCGTTCCGCGACGGCGTGCTGCGCTACTTCCACCTGCAGGCCGATGCCTACTACAACAGCGTCCACGACAAGATAGTGGCCTATCCCAAGGGCCAGCAGTTCCGCTGGACCATGCTCAACCTGGGGCGTGTCCACATCAGGGGCATCGACGTCGAGGCGGAGGCCACCGTCGTGCCCGTCAGCCAGCTGCTGGTGACGGCCCGCCTGCAGTACACGTGGCAGCAGGCCCGCGACGTGACCGACCCTGCCGACGCGTACTACCGCCACCAGATACCCTACATTCCCTGGCACTCCGGCTCGGCCATCCTCAACGTCCAGTATCGCGGCTGGGACCTGAACTACAGCTTTATCTATGCCGGCGAACGCTATAACCAGCAGGAGAATATCAAGTACAACTACATGCAGCCGTGGTACACCAGCGACCTGTCGCTGTCGTGGAGGTCGAGCATCAGGACTGTGGAGCTAAGAGTGATGCTCGAGGTCAACAACCTCTTCTCGCAGGACTACGACGTCATCGTGAACTACCCCATGCCCAAGCGCAACTACGGACTAACCATCGACGTGAAGATATGAAGCACATATACCACATATATAATAGGAACAAAGGATGGGTAAAAACCTTTTTACCCTTTTACCTTTTTGCCCTTTTACTTTTCCAGTCGTGCCGTACTGACGACATCATTGTCTATGCCGAGGACGTGGACACGGGCGCCCGCTCCGTCGCCAGCGAGGTGGTGGGCCTCTACGTGCTCAACGAGGGCAATATGGGCTCCAACAAGTGTACCCTCGACTTCCTCGACCTCTCGGCCCAGGACAGCACCATCCACTACCACCGCAACATCTTTGCCGAGCGCAATCCCAGAGAGGTCAAGGAGCTGGGCGACGTGGGTAACGACATCCAGATCTACGGGTCGCGCCTGTGGCTGGTCATCAACTGCTCGAACAAGGTGGAGGTCTGCCGTGCCCGCGATGCCGTCAAGCTGGGCAAGGTTGACATACCCAACTGCCGCTACGTGACGTTTGCCGGGGGCTATGCCTACGTCAGTTCCTACGTCGGTCCGGTAGCCCTGGGTGCCACGGCACCGCGCGGCATGGTCTACAAGGTGGACACGCTGACACTCCAGAAGGTGGACTCCGTCGTCGTGGGCTATCAGCCCGAGGAGATGGCCGTTGTGGGCAACCGCCTGTACGTGGCCAACAGCGGCGGCTACCGCGTGCCCGACTATGACCGCACGGTCAGCGTGATTGACCTGCGGAGCATGGCAGTCGTCGACGAGATTGACGTGGCCCCGAACCTGCACCGCTGTCGCGTCGACCGTTACGGGCAGCTATGGGTCACCTCGCGCGGCGACTACTACACAGCCGTTTCCCGTCTTCACTGGCTCCGGCCTGACGGTCGGGGGCAAATGCAGGTAGGAGACAGTCTGGATGTAGCCGTGTCAGACATGTGCATCGTGGGCGACTCCTTATACTATATAGGTACGCAGTTCAACTATGCCACCATGCGCAACGAGCGCAGTTCTGGCATTGTCGACGTCCGTCGCCACCAGGTGGTCAGCACCAGCCTCTCAGACTCGCCGGAAGCCGCAGCCATGCGCATGCCCTACGGCATCATCGTGCATCCCACCGGCCGCGACTTCTACCTGATGGATGCCAAGAACTACGTGTCCAGCGGCGAACTGCTGCACTTCCGCCGGGACGGCACGTTCGACTACAAGGTGCGCACGGGCGACATACCGGCACACGCCGTGTTTTTGACGGCCTTCGGCCTAAATGATAATTGATAAATGAAAAATATGAAATATGTTACGAACAATATGAAACGAGAGAAAGTTTTTAGCCCTGCAAGGGCACAACGGATGTTGACGGCGTTAGCCCTATCATTTATCATTTATCATTTATCATTTAGCCCTGCAAGGGCGCAAAGGGCGCAGGCTTACATCAAGGCTGTCGATGAATACGTGCCAGCCCCTGGCCAGTTTGTCAACACGATGCCGGAATACGCCGAGGGTGACACCCCCGCCGACATGGCCCGCAAGTGTACCGAACTGCTGGCCGACGGCGAGCGCGGCATGGTGACGCTGGGGGCCTACGGCGGCTATATCGTGTTCCATTTCTATCAGCCAGTGGTCAACCTGGCCGGACAGAAGGACTTTGCCGTCTGGGGCAATGCCTTTGCCAACAATGCCGAGCCGGCCATCGTCATGGTGGCTGTCGACAGTAACGGCAACGGG
>DFGF01000049.1:50215-50489 GCA_002371715.1 Prevotella sp. UBA3757 | reverse complement strand
CGGCACCGTTCATGGTCATCGAGACGGACATCTTGTTGAGGGGGATGCCAGAGAAGAGCACCTTCATGTTCTCCTCGTTGCAGATGCTCACACCAGCCTTACCCACATCACCTACGACACGGGCATTGTCGGGGTCGTAGCCACGGTGTGTAGGCAGGTCGAAGGCCACGGAGAGGCCCTTTTGGCCTGACGCCAGATTACGGCGATAGAAGGCGTTGGACTCCTCGGCCGTCGAGAATCCGGCATACTGGCGGATGGTCCACGGACGGAAGGG
>DFGF01000049.1:45013-50154 GCA_002371715.1 Prevotella sp. UBA3757 | reverse complement strand
AGGGGTACATCATGGAGTACGGACCGCGCAGGTATGGCGGAATACCGGCTGTGAAGTCAAGGTGCTCCATGCCTTCGAGGTCTTCTTTTGTATAGACAGGCTGAATGTCAATCTGCTCTGGTGTACGCCAGTTGGCGCTGATGCCATTCTCCTGCTGCCACTGCTGGCCATTCTTCTGCTGAATGCCGGCGTAGATGTCAATATCTTTAAAATTCTTGCGTGTCATATTGTTAGATTCCGAGTTTAGCATTATACGCACGGAGCGTTTCGAGCTGGTTAGACTTCACATTGATAAAGTTCTCGATGCCGGCAGCCTTCAGGTCGTCCGAGCAGGCGGGAGCACCGGCTACGACGAACATGGCACGGTCGGCCAGATACTTGTAGGCTGGGATGGCATACTCGGCATACTCATCGTCGCTCGAGCAGATGACCACGATGTCTGCCTTGGCCTCCAGGGCTGCATCGACACCCTCCTCGACGGTCTTGAAGCCGAGGTTGTCCATGACCTTGTAGCCGGCAGCAGCCAGGAAGTTGCATGAGAACTGGGCACGGGCCTGGCGCATGGCCAGATTGCCGATGGTCAGCATAAAGGCAACGGGCTGCTTCTGAGCCTTCTCGGTGGCCAGACGCAGGGTCTCGAACTCAGAGGCCAGGCGCTGGGCGTTGAGCTTGGGAAGCGTTTCCTCACTTTCGGTTGCGGTGGTACAGCAACAGACGGAACCGGCGGGCTGCTTGCCCTCGCTGGTCTCGGTAAAGTTGGGGAACTGGTTGGTACCCAGGATGAACTCCTTACGGCGGGCAGCGTCGGCATGACGCTTGTCGTTCGAGGCATTGACGGCCTCGACGATATGGCCGTTCTGTGTCTCGGCCAGGAAACCTCCGGCCTCCTCGACGGCGAGGAACAGTTTCCAGCCCTCCCGGGCTATGGCGTCAGTCAGGTGTTCGATGGTATAGGAGCCGCCGGCCACGTCGACGAGCTTGTCGAAGTGGGCCTCCTCCTTCAGCAGCAGCTGCTGGTTGCGGGCTATGCGCTCGGCAAACTCCGTCGGAGCCTCGTAGGGCTTGTCGAACGGGGTGACGATGATGGAGTCGACATTGGCCAGGGCTGCCGACATGGTCTCGGTCTGCGAACGCAGCAGGTTGACATAGCTGTCGAACAGCGTCTGGTTATACTCGGAAGTAATGGCGCAAACATGCATCTGGCAGGCACAGTCGCACTTGGGTTCATACTGCTTCACGATCTGAGCCCACAGCAGGCGGGCGGCACGGAACTTGGCAATCTCCATGAAATAGTTCTCGCTGACACCCATATTGAACTTGATACGCTTGGCAGCCTCGGTGGCATCGATGCCGGCCTCGACGGCCAGGTTCAGATACTCGGCACCCCAGGCCAGCGCATAGCCCAGTTCCTGGTAGATATAGGCACCGGCATTGTTCAGCAGGCAGGAGTTAACCAGGATGCACTTGTAGCCCGGCAACTCGGCCAGCGCCTCGACGAGGGGCTTGGTGAACTGGAGCACGGCCGACACGTCCTTGCCCTTGCGCATGATGCGGCTGATGGGGTCGAAGTCTATGCTACCCTTCAGTTCGGCCAGGGGGTACTGCTTCTCCTTGAAGTAAGCCACCAGAATCTGGGCCAGCTCAACGCAATGGCGCTGACAGGTCATGAAGTTCAGCTCCACATACTGGGGCATGATGCCGTCAAGCAGGGTGGCAATGAACTCGGCACTGACGTCCTTGCCGGCAATACGGAAGCCCAGTGAGTCGACACCTTTGTTAAGGATGTCGAGGGCCTTGGCATTGGCAGCCTTGGCATCGTCAACGACGATGTCCTGGCGGACATACCACAGGTTGTTGTCCTTCTTGTTACCACGAACGAACGGGAACTCACCGGGGAGTGAGTCGACGGCCTTGAGGTCCTTGAGGTCCTCGCGGCGATAGAAGGGCTGCACGTTGAACCCTTCGTTGGTTCTCCATACGAGTCGTTTCTGGAAGTCGGCCCCTTTCAGGTCCACTTCAATCTTGTCCAGCCACTCCTGGGTGGTTGGAGCCTGGAACTCGCTGAAGAGTTTCTCTTTGTTTGCCATAAATAAATAGTTGTGTTTTATTATATAAGATATTGTCGTTTTAAGTAAATCCCTGCAAAGGTAGCAATAAATTCCGAAATAAAGAAGAAATTTATAAATATTTGGTTAATATGAAAAATAGTTGCACAAATTTGCACGTTTTGCGCAAGAATTTAGTAATTTTGCACCCAATTTCGAAATATAGTATGTTATGGAATCATTTCAATGGCTAAAAGACTTGTTTACGACGACCGACTCCGTGGCTCATATCGCTCTGCTGTATGCCGTCGTGATTGCCGTAGGCGTCTACCTGGGCAAGATTAAGATTGGCGGTGTGTCGCTCGGCGTTACCTTTGTATTGTTTGCCGGCATCGTGGCCGGCCACATCGGCTTCACGGCCCCTACCCCCATCCTGACGTTCGTACAGGATTTCGGACTGATCCTGTTTGTCTTCATGATTGGTATGCAGGTTGGTCCCGGTTTCTTCGAGAGTTTTGGCAAACAGGGCATCAAGCTCAACGGGCTGGCAGCGGCTGCCATCCTGCTGAACATCATCGTGATGTTCGTCTGCTACTACGTGTTCTTCGACACCAGCGACAAGACCACGCTGCCCATGATGGTCGGCACGCTGTATGGTGCCGTGACCAACACGCCCGGTCTGGGTGCTGCCAACGAGGCCCTGGGCACGGTCTTCGGCCAGAATGCTCCCCAGATAGCATCTGCCTACGCCTGCGCCTACCCCCTGGGTGTGCTGGGCATCATCGGTGCCATTATATTAATAAGGTATATATGCAGCGTCAAGCTGGAGAAGGAGGAGGAGCGGCTGCTGGCCATGGACGAGCAGAACGCCAACAAGAAGCCTTACAAGATGCACCTCGAGGTGACCAACAAATACCTGGAGGGCAAGACGCTGCTGCAGGTTCACGACTTCCTGAACCGCGACTTCGTGGTGTCGCGTCTGGTACACCAGGGCGAGCTGTGCATTCCCAACCGCAACACGGTGTTCCATGTGGGCGACCAGATGCTGGTGGTCTGCGCCGAGGCCGACCAGGAGGCCATCATGGCCTTCATCGGTCCCAAGCTTGACATCGACTTTGAGCAGTCCGACCAGCCGCTGGTATCGAAGCGCATACTCATCACCAACCCTTCCATCAACGGCAAGTCACTGGCCTCGATGCACTTCTCGAGCGTTCACGGCGTCAACGTCACACGCGTCACACGCCACGGCATGGATCTCTTTGCCTCTGCTGCCCTGCCCCTTCAGGTTGGTGACAGAATCATGGTAGTCGGCCCGGAGGATGCCGTTGACCGCGTGGCCAACAAGATGGGCAACTCGCTGCGCCGACTGAATGCGCCCAACATAGCCACCATCTTCGTCGGCATCATCATCGGTCTCATCTTCGGCTCGTTCCCGCTGGCCATTCCCGGCATGCCCGTCCCCGTCAAGCTCGGTCTGGCCGGTGGTCCGCTCATCATTGCCATCCTCATTGGCCGCTACGGCTACAAGATTCATCTGGTGACGTACACGACGACCTCGGCCAACATGATGCTACGCGAGATAGGCCTGGTGCTGTTCCTGGCGTCAGTGGGCATCAAGGCCGGTGCCAACTTCTTTGAGACGGTGGTCGACGGCGACGGCCTGCTCTACGTGCTGACCGGTTTCCTGATTACCGTCATTCCCATCCTGATCGTTGGTCCCATAGCCCGCATGAGGTACAAGTTCAACTACTTCACCATTGCCGGTATGATAGCCGGTACGTACACCGACCCCCCCGCACTGGCCTACTCTAACAGCATCTGCTCGAAGGAGGCACCGGCGCTGGGCTACTCGACGGTCTACCCGCTATCGATGTTCCTCCGTATCTTCACGGCGCAGATCATCGTGCTGTTCTTCTGCGGGTGACGGGAAAGTCCGAAAAACCTGGAATATCCGGAAAAAGAAATAATACACGTAAAACTAATAATAAAACAAATGAAAAGATTCGGATTCCTTCGACACAGACGTCGAAGCGTAGGACGCCTTCTGTCGGCTGCCCTCCTGGTCTTTGGCTCTCAGCCCGTGCTGGCTCAGATGGATGCCAGCATCAAGCTGAACGAGGTCATGACGCAGAACGAGAACAGCCTGATTGACGAGTACGGCGCCAGAAACGCGTGGGTGGAGATTGCCAACATCTCCCACTCTACGTACAACATCCGTGGCATGTTCATCACCACGGACCGCTCCGTGCTCGACCGTAAGATGAGCGTACCTGAACGTGTCAGCCGCATGAGCCAGATTCCCAACGGCGACACACGTACTAACCTTTCCGGGCGCCAGCTCATCGTGCTGCAGCTGGGCAGCCAGCCCGCACAAGGCGCACTGCACCTGACAACGAAGGTGAACCCCCAGGCGCCCACCTGGATAGCCCTCTACAACGGTAACGCCACCCAGCTCATTGACTCCATCACGGTACCCGCACTCGGTGCCAACGAGTCATTTGCCCGCATAGCCAACAACGGCACCGCGGCTGACTGGGAGGTCAAGAAGGCCGACCGCGTCACGCCCGGCATCGAGAACCAGACAACGGTCAGCGAGTCGAAGGTGGAGAAATTCAAGCGCGAAGACCCCTACGGCATCGGCATGGCCATCATGGCCATGGGCATCGTATTCTTCTGCCTGGCACTGCTCTGGATCACCTTCTCGCTCTTCGGCATGCTGATGCGCCATCTTGACACTGCCAAGAAGGTTGCCCACCACCAGCCCATCAAGCCCATCACCGTAACTGTCGAGAAGACCATAGAAGTCGGTCACAAGACCGGTGTCATGCTGAAGGAAGGACTCGACACGAAGGGCATTGACCGCGAGGTCTACATGGCTGTCATCGGTCTGGCCCTGCGCCAGTATGAGGACGACATCCACGACGTGGAGAGCGGCGTCATCACCATCAGGCCGAAGGACACCGGATGGGACGACGAATACGCGCAGATGACCCACCTGCACGAGGCGTTCATACCCACCAAGCATAATGCTCCCAGCATTCCCACAACCCCCGAGCTGCATTGAACGTTGATTGCAACGCCACACTCTCGAAGAGA